>JAJEFC010000036.1 GCA_022820675.1 Vicinamibacteria bacterium
GCGGCCGGGGCGCCGGAGCCGCCCGGCGCTTCCGCCGCGGTCGCCGCCTGTCGCCGCCAGCCGGCCGTCGCCCAGCTCACCAGCCGGTCGTCCGCGGCCGAGAACGCCCGCACCTTCGACCGGCTGGCCGCCCGGCGCGGCGCGCCGGACTGCCTGGACGCGGTGCTGGCGACCAACATGCTCTCGGTCGGCGTGGACGTCGACCGGTTGGCCGCCATGATCGTCAACGGCCAGCCGCTCACCACCGCCGAGTACATCCAGGCGAGCAGCCGCATCGGGCGCGGCGACGTGCCGGGCCTCGTCTTCGCCAACTACTACCGCCACCAGGCGCGCAGCCTGTCCCACTACGAGAACTTCCGCCCCTACCACGAGTCGTTCTACCGCTTCGTCGAGCCGACCAGCGTGACGCCGTTCACGTACCAGGTGCGCAAGCGGGCGCTGCACGCGGCGCTGGTCATCGCCCTGCGTCACGGCTGCGACGACCTGACCGCCAACGCCGCCGCCGGGCGGTTTCGACAGGACGGCGCGCAAGTGCAGGCCGTCGTCGAAGCCCTGAAGCGGCGTTGCCGCCGGGCGGCCGGCGACGCCGCGGACGACACGGCGCGCCACCTCGATCGGCTGGTCGCCGAATGGCACGACGAGGCGCTCCGCTGTGACCGCGAGAATCGCGGGCTGCACTACCATTGCCGGGACGAGAGCGCGGACCGCCTGCTCGGCGCCTTCGACGGGGCGCGGCCGGGCCGCTGGAGGACGCTCAATTCGATGCGCAACATCGAAGACACCGCCCTGCTGTCGGTGAAGCAGCGCGATGCCGGTCGGCGTGACCGCCCCCGTCGCGGGGCCGGCTCCGCGGGCGAGGCGTGATGGCCGCCATGGCGTCTGCTGCACCCGGACCCGGCGCAGCCGGCCCGCGAGCGGGGCGCGATGGCTGACGAGCCGATTCCGGTACGGCTGTCGCACCTGCTGCAGTACTGCGCCGTCGGGGCGGTGGTGCGCGGCCCGGACTACCTGGTGACGGTGAAGGACACCCGCACCTGGACGTGCGGGGTCGAGCACCAGATTCAACACGTGGAGCAGGTGCGCGCGGTTCTCGGCATCGGCGGCACGCTGCGGTCACCGCCGGTGGCGCGCATCGAGGACGGCCGGCCGACGGGGCAACCGATTCCGGCCATGCGGTTTCCCGGCTGGATGCGCTGCGCGCGGTGTGCGCTGCTGCACTACCGGCCGTGGCGGCGCGCCGCCGGGACGGCGCCCCCTCCGCGGCGGCGCGGCGAAAGCTGGGTCTGCGGGGGCGCGGACGGGCGCGGGTGCCAGGGCCGGCTCGAGCAGGCGCCGTGGGTCCTCGCCCACGCCTGCGGCCATCTCGCCGACGTGCCCTGGCACCGGCTGGCGCACCCCGAGCGCGAGAGCAGGCATCCCGGCCGGCGCCGGTGCCGCGCCGACTGGGACGACCCGTACCTGCAAGTGGTGGCGACCGACCGCGGCCACGAGGTTCGATGCGGGCGGTGCCGCGCATCCGGGCCGCTGCCGCAGCGCTTCTCGTTCGGGGAGTGGGCGTGGCGGCAACCGTGGTTCCGCGAACGGCCGGAACCGCTGGACGAACCGGCCTGGGTGCTGGAGATCAACGACGTTCGCGTCCACGCGCCGGATACCGTCACCGCGCTGGTCATACCGCCCGAGTCGCGCATCCGCCGGGGCACCGTGATCGACCGTCTGTTCGGCAGCTCCGACCGGCAGGAGGCCCTGCGCGGCGCCCGCGGCGGCCTGCACCGGAAGACCGTGTTGCGCCGCATCGCGAGGGACCTGCGCTGCACGCCGGACGAGGTCGAGGAGGCGCTGGCCGGGATCGACCGGGGGTATCCGCTCTACGGGCGATCAATCGCCGGCGGCGACCTGCCGCAGAGCGAGTACCGGGCCCTCGTCGAACCGATCCCCGACCTGCGCGAAGACGAGGACTTCGTGACCGCGCACCACACGGAGGCGTGGTCGACGCTGGTGCGGGGGCTGGACGGCGCGGCCGGACGCATCGCCGGCGCCGTCGACCGGCTGATCGCGGTCGAGCGTCTCAAGGAGATTCTGGTGTTCAGGGGGTTCCGGCGGCTGGGGGGCGAAACCGTGACGCCGCCCGACCTGACCGGCGAGAGCGGCTGGCTGCCCGCGCTGGAGCTGTACGGCGAGGGTGTCTTCTGCACCTTGCGCGAAGACCGTCTGCGGCGCTGGGAGGCCGACGAGACCGTGTGCAGGCGGGCGCAGGCGTTCGCCGAGCGGCTCGCCGGCGGCCCTGTGCGCCTGCCCACGACGCCGCAGGTCTCGCCGCGCTTCCTGTTGCTGCACACGTTGGCGCACCTGCTGATCCGCGCCCTGGAGAGCCATGCCGGCTACCCCGCGGCGTCGTTGAAGGAGCGCATCTACAGCCGTCCCGGCGGGGAGCCGGACCAGCCGCCGCTGGCCGGCATCCTCATCTACGTCGCGGTGGCGGACACCGAGGGCTCGCTCGGGGGGCTGGTGCGGCAGGCGCGGCCGCGACGGTTCCTGCGGCTGCTCACCGCCGCGGTCGAGACGGCGGGCTGGTGTTCGATGGACCCGGTCTGCGGCGAGCGGGAGGGCCACGGCCCCGGACTGCTGAACGGGGCCGCCTGCCATGCCTGCGCCCTCGCGCCGGAGCCGAGCTGCGCCTACGGCAACGTGCTGCTCGACCGGACCTTCGTGGCGGGCGCGGCGGACGGGTCGGGCCCGACGTTGTTCGGCGGGAAGGCGCCGATGGGCGGCGCGGCGTGAATGGGGAGCGGCCCAGGGGAACCCCCGCTCGACCGGATCCTGACGGCGGGCGCGGCGGATGGGCCCGGCCTGCGTTATTCGGAGGACCTGGGCGTGAGGGGTCACCAGGCGTTCTCGATCCGCCAGGCGCGGGTCCGGCCCGGACGTTGTTCGGCGGGCCGCTCGGCGTGACCGTGGCAGGGACTCCGGCATCGACGTGACGAAACGCAGATTCGAGCTGCCGGGCATCCAGGACCTGAGCAAGGAGCAGGAGGCGGCGGTCCGCGACCTGCCGGCCGGGGAGGCGTCCGCGGGCTCGGGCGGCTACGGGGGCTCCGGCGGCCGCGACGGCAGTTCACGCGGCCCCGGCCATGGAGATCGGCGGGACGGGGGCCGGCGCCTGATCGTCGGAGGCCCCGGCACCGGCAAGACCGTCGTGGCGCTGCTGCGCGCCCGCCGCCACCGGCGCGAGCGGGACGAGTACGTGTTTCTGGTCTTCAACCACCTGCTGCACCGCTTCAGTGACCAACTGTTCCCCGGCGAGCTCTCGGGCGCCACGTGGCAGCGGTGGTTCGGTGAGCGATTCGAGATCTTCACCGGTGAGAGCCTGCCCAGGAAGCCCGCCGAACCCGGCGCGTTCCGCCCGATCGACTGGGACGGCGTGGCGGACGGGGTCGCCCGCGCGCGGCCGGTCGCCGACGCGCCGTTTCTCGTCATCGACGAGGGCCAGGACATGCCGCCGCAGTTCTATCGGACCCTCGTCGAGCTCGGTTTCGAACGGTTCTTCGTCACCGCCGATCAGAACCAGCAGATCGGCGACGAGCACAGCAGCCGCCGGGACATCGAGACGGAGCTGGCCCTCGACGCTCGGCATGTCGTCGAGCTGCTCCACAACCATCGCAACACCGGTCCCGTCGCGAGGCTGGCGAGCGCCTTCTACACCGGCGACCCCGCCAGCCCGCCGGTCGAGCTGCCGTCGAGACACGGCCCCGCCGCGTGGCTGTGCGACTACGCGCCGGGGCGGTTCGTGGACGTCTGCCGGCGCATCGTGAAGAGAGTCGGCCGGGATCCGCGGGAGCTCATCGGCGTGATCGCCCCCAACGACGACGTCAGGCGGCGCTATGTCGACGGATTGCGCGCGGCCGCCGCCGGCCTGGAAGACGATGCGCCCCGCATCGAGACCTTCTTCGGCCGGCACCGGCCTGACGTGCGGTTCGACGAGGGCGGTATCCTCGTCATCAATGTCCAGGCCTGCAAGGGCCTGGAGTTCGATGTCGCGGTGCTCGCCGACATCGACCGCCACCACGTGCGGCCCACCGATCTGGATGCGGTGAGGAAGCGGTTCTACGTGATGGTGGCGCGAGCCCGCGAGCGGGTGATTCTGTTGAGGCGGCGCGGCGTGAGCAGTCGGATAGACGAGATCCTGCCGGACGATCCCGCCGTGCTGCGGCGGAAGGACCTTCTGTAGCGGTGGGCAGGATGACCACTCCCGAGCAACCCGGCCTGCTGGTCGGCATCCAACCCGAGCCCGGCCCGCACGACGCGGCCGCGGGCGCGGACGGAAGCGCCGCTCGGCGGAGCGACACCCCGGCCGGCCCGCGGTCGGCGCCGGCCGCGTCCGGCGCGATCGCCGAACGCGGCTGTCTCGTCACCAATCACCTGAACCTGATGTACATGCTCGCGGCGGGCCTGGTGCTGCCCAGCCGCGGCTTCGGCGAGAAGTACTATCAGGACACCCTCGATTGCTGCCCGGGCTGGCTGCCGTTGTTCACCGGCCGTCCCCCCGGGGCCGCCGTCGACCATGCCGTCGCCGAGGCCGGGCACCTCCGGCCTTGTCAGGTGGTCGTCTCGTTGCGGGAGCTCGCCGGTCCGGTCATGGTTCCCGGCCCGGGCGGCGTCGAGAAACGCCGCTGGCCGTACGAGGGAGGCCGTGCGCCCCTGATCTTCGTTCCGGCTCCGCTCCCGATCCGGGCCATCGAGGAGATCCGCTTCCGGTCGCGCGAGGATGCCACGGCATGCAAGAGCGACGCGCTCGATTACGGCAACGTGCCCTTGGCGGACTTCCGGGTCCGGGTGGACCGCAAGGGCTTCGCCAGCGCCGTCGGTCCGACGTGGCCGCCGCCGCACTTGCCGCCCCGGCGCGTGACGCCGCTCGAAGCGACCCAGGCCGCCGGCGGCATGCTGGCCATGCTGCGGACTCTGGCCAACCGGAACCCCGGCGGGATTCCGGAGGGCCGCGAGTCTCTGGGCCTGGTCGCCTGCCGGGCCGCGTTCGACCTCGAGGCGGACCCGCCGCCCGGCCTGTCGGCGACGGTGGCGGCGGGGCTGACGGAGTGGATGCACGGCGGGCCGTCACCCGTGCCGACCGTAGCCGCCCTGCCCGGCGTCGACCGCGGCGGTGCCCGGCGGCTCTTCTGGGGTGCGGTCGACACCCTCGCGGCGCGGGCGGGCGTGGCTGGCGTCGACGAAGCCAACGCCCGGCTTCTCGACTATCTCGACCGCGAGTCGATGGACCTCGACGAGCCGTTGCGGAAGCATGTCGCCGAGCTTCGGGAAACGCTCGATTCCCTGACCGGGCTGGCCGACATGACCGTGTCCGACCTGTTCGACCGGTTCACGACGCCGTTTCCGCGGGCGATGTCGCTGTTGTTCCTGCGGTCGAGTTGCGCCGAATTGCTGGCGTTCGAGCACGACGCGTTGACCCCCGAAGACCGGCTGGCCGCCGCGCTGCTGTTCGGGGCCCGCGCCGGCTGGCTGGCGTTGCCGCTGTCGCTGCGCGGCGGGAAGGCCGCTTCCGCCGCCGTCTCCCACCGCATGGCGGCCCTGAGCCACCGGCTGGCCGACACCGGCTTCGAGCTGGGCCCGGCCCCGGCGCGCCCGAAGCCGCTGGCCGAGCTGTTCGCCGGCGAGTGGAACGCGCGCCGGCGGAAGGCCGCAGTCGAGCTCGCCCGTCGGCAGAAATGGACCGACTGCCTGCAGACGCGGGTGAAGCTGGGCGCGGGCGAGTATGGGCTGAAGGTCACGCGCGGCGGGACCGAGATCGTCGTTCCGGGGGAGGCGCGGGCCGTCGAGACCGAGGTGGACCGTACGCGGTTCTCGACGCGGCTGGCGGAGAGCTCCGTCAGTTCGAAACACGAGGCGGCCGTCGCAGAGATGTTGTCGGACAGGTCTGCGGAACGGCCGGGTTGAGCAATGGCCCCGGGCGCGGCGCGCGATGTGCGGGGCGGGCGGGAACCGAGGCCGCAGATGCGGGAGCTCCGGCCGCAGGAGCGGTTCTCCGATGTCCCGTCTGCGGGCTCGGCCGGGTCAGTCTCGGTGCAGACCCTCGACCCGGTTCTTCCAGGGCGAACCGGAGACCCGCTCGACGAACGGTCGGTCCGCCGTGATCAACCGTGTTCCCTCCCGTTCGGCCAGGGCGAGGTACAGGCAGTCGTAGACCCGATGGCTCAGCGCGCACGCCATCCGGAACGCCGTTTCGTGAAGTCCGTTCGTGGGGACCAGCGACTCGAACCAGTGCGGCATCGTCTTCAGAAACGCCTCCCCCTGCGTCCGTGGAATCTCCCGGCTGAGGACTCGTCGCCAGGCCGCGTTCGCGCATTCGACCAGGATCATGTCGGGTGCGATGAAAGAGGCGTCGGATGTCGCCAGGGCCCGCGCCTCGGCCGACAGATCCTCCGCGAAGAACCACTTGCAGGCGACGCTCGCGTCGATGACCAGGGTCATCGGCTGTCGCGATCCCGGCGGAGCAGCGACACGCTGTCCTCCAGCGGGCCGGCGGTCATGGCTCGGATGCGGTCGGTCTCGGCGAGCAGTGCCGCCCGGTCGGGTCGCGCCGCGCGCGTCAGGATCAGCCGCAGCTCTCGCTCCAGGGACCGGCCGTTGTGTCTTGCCCGGCGCTTCAACCTGGCCACGACCTCCGTGTCGAGGTTGCGAACGATCACCTGAGACCGGCCGTCGCCTGCAGTGCGCGGCGGTCGGGGCCGGCGAGGGCTCCGCGTGAATCGGATTCGTTCCGCCTCGAGATCGGGACTTCCGGCCGTCCTCCAGCCCGCCCGCATCCAGCTCGCGGCCTGTACGTGGGTCTTGTCATTCGCCCACCACGCCTTATAGTTGTTGGCGCGTCTGGCGCTGCTCGGCAGTGAACGGCGGATGATCTCTTCGACGTCGCCAAAGGTCAGCGTGCAGGAGTCGCCGGGTTGCCCCGCCAGGTAGGCTCGGAGCGGGTCGTACATGCCCATCGTGTCTCCGCAAGTGGAATCGTGATAAGTGGATGATAGCATCCCCGGCGCTCCCGGGCCGCTCGCCCTCCGTTCCGGCGCCGATCACCATCCGGCTTCCGCGCTGACGAGGTGCGCCGTGACGGATCCCGCCGGCTCGCGAACGCGGTGACAGCGTCGATGCCCGCCGACTCCCCGATTCAATCCACCACCGCCGCCGAGGCCAGGCGGCGCATCGCCGACCTGCGCCGCGACCTCGTGCGCCACGAGCACCGGTACTACGTCCTCGACGACCCCCACGTCAGCGACGCCGAGTTCGACGCCCTCATGCGCGAGCTCGAGCGGTGGGAGGCGGCGTTCCCCGATCTGGTCACCCCCGACTCGCCGAGCCGGCGCGTCGGCGGGGCGCCCCGCGAAGGGGTCGAGAAGGCCGCCCACTCGTCGGTGATGCTCAGCCTCGAGAACGCCTTCGACGACGCCGAGCTGCGCGACTTCGACCGCCGGGCGCGCGAGCTGGCCGGGGCCGAGACCCTCGACTACGTCGGCGAGCTGAAGCTCGACGGCGCCTCGATGGCGGTCCGCTTCGTCTCGGGCCGGCTCGACCTGGCGTTGACGCGGGGGGACGGCGTCGAGGGCGAGGTGATCACGCCCAACGCGCAGACCCTGCGGTCGCTGCCGCTGTCGGTCGAACCCGGCGTTCTGCGGGAGGCCGGCGTGCCGCCCGACTTCGAGGTGCGGGGCGAGGTGGTGATGCCCCGCGAGGCGTTCGCCCGGCTGAACCGCCGGCAGCTCGAGGAGGGGAAGCGGACCTTCGCCAACCCCCGCAACGCCGCCGCCGGGGCGTTGCGCATGCTCGACCCCGCGGTCACCGCCGCCCGCCGTCTCGACTTCCACGCCTATGCGCTGCTCGTCGGGGGCGAGCCGCTACTCGACTCGCACTGGCAGTCGCTCCAAGTCCTCAGGCGGCTCGGCTTCAAGGTGGCGGCCGAGCCTGCGAGGCTCTCGGGGGTCGACGCCCTGCCGCCCTTCCGCGACCGGTGCATGGCGCGCCGCGACGCCCTGCCCTACGACATCGACGGCGTAGTGTTCAAGCTCGACGACACCGCCCTGTGGCGCCGGCTCGGCGCGACGTCGAAGTCGCCGCGGTGGGCCATCGCCTGCAAGCCGGCCGCGCAGCAGGCTGAGACGGTGGTCGAGGACGTCGACGTGCAGGTGGGGCGGACCGGCGCCGTCACGCCGCGGGCGCGGCTGCGGCCGGTCGAGGTCGGGGGGGTGACGGTGTCGCGCGCGACCCTTCACAACGAGGACGAGATCGCCCGGCTCGGCCTGCAGATCGGCGACCGCGTGGTGGTCGAGCGCAGCGGCGACGTGATCCCGAAGGTGGTGCGGGTGGCGGCCGAGGGGGCCGACCGGCGCCCGTTCCGCATGCCCGCGAACTGCCCGGAGTGCGGCTCCTCCGTCGTGCGTGAGGCCGAGGAGGTGGTGGCGCGCTGCGACAATCCGAGCTGCCCCGCCCGGCTGAAGGAGTCGATTCTCCACTTCGCCCACCGGACGGCGATGAACATCGACGTCCTGGGCGACTGGCTGGTGGGGAAGTTGGTGGATCGGGAGGATGAGAAACGTGTCCGCGGTTTCGCCGACCTCTATCGGTTGCAGGCCGAGGACCTCGCCGATCTAGAGAAGGAGACGGCCCTCGGGGCGGCGCGGGCGGCGGCGTTGGTGAAGCACTTGAGCGAGGTGAAAGCGGCTCTCGATCCGGCTCGCGTGCTGCAGGCGATGGGCATTCCGGGTATCGGGCCGAAGGCGGCGGAGCGCGTGGCCGGCGCGGTGCCGGACCTTGCTCGCCTCGCCGCTGCCGAGCCGGACGCTCTGGTGGAGGCGAAGGGCATTCGGCGGCGGGACGTCGACGCGATCCAGGCGTTCCTGGGCCAGTCCGCCCACCGGCGCCTGCTCGAGCTGGCGTGCCATTCTCTCCTCGCGCCGGAGACGCCGACGAAGCTGGAGGGGACCGGTCGCGATCGGCTGCCATTGTTCGAATCTGCACCGATGGCGCCGCCCGAGGTCGAGCAAACCGACGCGTTCCGCGCTGCCCTGAAGCGTTTCGTGAAGGGGATCGGGGCCGGTCGGGCTGGACTCGGAGCCGGGCTGGCCGGCAAGCTGGTGGATCTCGATCAGGTCCGGAAGCCGGGCGACTTGTTCACGCTCACCGCCGAGCGGCTCGCCGGGGTTCCCGGGGCCGCCAGACTCGGAAAGAAATCGGCCGCCCGGGTGATCGCGAGCATCAAGGGTTCGAAGCGAGCGTCCCTCGGACGGCTGGTGTACGGGCTCGGCATCCGGCACGTCGGCGCGCACACGGCCGATCTCGTCGCCGAGCGGTTCCCCAGTCTGGACAGACTGGCGGCGGCGGACGAGGAGGCGCTGGGCGCCATCGACGGCGTCGGTCCCCGCATCGCGGAATCGGTTCGGACGTTTTTCGACCGGAACGAGGCGCTGATCAAAGCGCTGCGCGAGGCCGGGGTTGATCCCGTGGGGCCGGCGCAGACGGTTCCGGACGCGGCGCCGCTCCCTGACGCGGCGGCCCACGCCTTCGGCGGAAAGGCGTGCGTTCTGACCGGCACGCTCTCCGCGATGACGCGGGACGAGGCGAGGGCTGCGATTCAGGCGTTGGGCGGCAGGGTCGTCGGGTCCGTCAGCAGAAAGACGGACTACGTGGTGGTCGGCGACAACCCCGGTTCGAAGCTGGAGAAGGCGCGGGGGCTGGGTATCGAGATCCTCGACGAAGCCGGTTTCCAGCGTCTTCTGGCCGGCGGCGGTGCAGACGGCCGTGACTCGACGGCGACCGGGGAGGGGCCGGCCCCGCGTCGCGACCTGGCGGCGGGCGATGAGATGCGGGCCTCCAACCAAGCGCCGGCGGCGCCGGCCTCCTTGGCCGGCAGGATGTTCGCCCTCGCCGGTAGGCTGCGGGCGAAACAGGCCGACGTCAGGGCGCGCATTGAGAGCTTGGGCGGCAAGGTCTCCGGCTCGGTCGGCAAGGGCACGGACTATCTCGTGGCCGGCGTACGCCCCGGCGTGAAGCGGGACGAGGCTGATCGGCTGGGAGTACGCGTCCTCGCCGAAACCGAATTCGAGGCGCTACTGGCTCGGACGGGCGAAGCGACCGCCGATCGCGGCCGGGCCGGTGATGTCCGGTCGGCGGTCTGACCGAGGAACACGGATTGGTGATGCGGATGCAGGTGTTGTCCTGACGGTTACCGCTCGAGCCTGCATCGTCGCGGGAGTGACGGCGGGCGATTTGCCTGCTCTGGGCGCGCGTTGCGACCGGATCGATGACGTATCATGAGCGCATGATCACCACCCCTTCGGTCGTCCACAGCGACCCGGAGATCTCGGGGGGCGTGCCGGTCTTTCGCGGCACGCGCGTGCCGGTTCAGTCGCTGTTCGACTATCTGGAAGGGGGGGAAACCCTCGACCAGTTCCTCGACCAGTTCCCCTCCGTCTCGAAACGACAGGCGCTCACCGCGCTCGTTCTGGCTCGCGATTCCGTCCTGGCCCGTGCGCGTTCTGCTTGACGAGAATCTGCCGCGTGCTCTCGCCGCCGAGCTGACGGGGCACGAGGTCAGGACGGTCCAGGCCGCGGGCTGGTCGGGAACGACGAACGGTGAGTTGCTCCGCCGTGCCCAAGGGACCTTCGATGCCCTGTTGAGCATGGATCGCGGTCTTCAGCACCAGCAGAACCTGAGCACCCTTCGACTTCGCATCGTGGTCATTCGCGCACCGTCGAACCGCATGGTTCATCTGAGGCCGCTTGTCGGCCGCATTCTGGGCACACTTGCATCGTTGCCGCCCGGACAGTTGGCCGAGGTCGGCGGTTGAAGGCCCCTCGTCACTCGACTCGCAGTGCTTCAATCGGATCGACGCGCTCGCCTGCCGCGCGGGGAGCGGGCAGGCGAGCGTGGCCACGGCCACAGGGGAGCGTGTCGAAGAGCGGACCCTACGCGCCCTTCCGGTCCCTCAGAATCCGGTCCAGGCTCCAGTCGCCGGAGTCGCGGCTCGCGAGGTACAGGAACAGGAAGCAGAAGAGGACGGCGGGCTCGCCCCCGTTCACGAGCGGCCAGATGCTGCCGCGCGGCACGTGGGCGATGAAGAAGGCCACCGCCATCTCGCCGCTCGCGATGAAGGCCGCGATGGGCGTGAAGAGGCCGAGGGCGATGAGGGCGCCGGTGGTCATCTCGATGATGCCGGCGAGGCCGAGGCGGGAGCCCAGCGCGACGCTCTCCTCCATGCCGAGGATGCCGAAGATCTTCTGGGCTCCGTGCTGGAAGAACAACACGCCGGCGACGATGCGGACGGTGTCGTGGATGCACTCGGAGTAGGGCTTGAGGAACTGCATGAGTCACCTCCCGGTGGACGGCGGTTGACGGACGACGACGGCCGGCGGCGATACCGCCTGGGCCTCCGGCCACGGACTCCGCGGCTTCACGGTGCTACCATGTTCGTTCTGGCCGGCGACGGCGAGGGCCGGCGGCAGGAGAATCCCGGTGATGGTGATGAAGATGGCGGCGAAGACGACGATGCGGGCGGCGTTCTGCATGCTGATCGGCGGGGCCTTCCTGCTGGGCGCGGCGGCCGCGCCGGCGCAGTATGGGCACCCCCTGAAGGGCTCCTGGAGCGGCGACTGGGGGCCCGACGAGGACGACCGCAGCCGCCTGCTCCTCGTGTTCGACTGGGACGGCGAGGCGATTACCGGCACCATCAACCCGGGCCCGAACCCGGTGCCCATCGCCTCCGCGTCGCTCGACGTGTCGACGTGGACCCTCCGCTTCGAGGCGGTGGACGAGGACGCCGACGGCAACGCCGTGCGGTACGTCGTCGAGGGCGAGCTGCAGAACATCGGTTCCTACAACCGCGTGCTCACCGGTTCGTGGACGCAGGGTGACGTCACCGGCGACTTCACCCTGATGCGGAACTGACCGGGCCTGCGGCGGTGCCGTTCGGTCGTTTCTTCACCTTCCGGCCGCCGTGGCGGGAACGGCGTCGCGCGCGACCGCCGTTGCGTCCAAGCGAGCGCCCGTCAGATCGACCTTGGCGGCGTCGCTCGGATGCGCCGATGCGTCCCCCGCGCCAGCTTCCGTCTTCTTCCCCCCGACGTGTCCTCGTCGTGCTCCTCACGCCGGGGGTCGCGGCCTTCCGGTGCCATCGCGGCGACGGGTCCTGGCCTGCCCGCCCGCGTCTCGTCGGCCTCCTTGCCCGCGGTCGCCTACCGGTTGCCGAAGATCGGCTGTCCGAAGTCGTCGGTCAGGTGGTACAGATACAGGTTGTTGTCCTGACAGATGTACTCCATCAGCTCCCCGTCCGGCGTCCAGGGGATGTCCCAGCCGAACGTCCAGGGCTCCGTGTACGCCCCTGGATCGTCGATCGTCGCCTCGTAGCGCAACGTGTTCTTGTCGGGGCGCGAGAACCGCTCGATGACGTGCAACTGGTCGGTGTGGGGATGACCGAAGAAGTCGATCCAGGTCGTCTCGTTGAAGCCGACGACGTCGACGACGAGCGTGTCTCCCTCCCACCGGCCGACCGAGTGGCCCAGGAACGTGGGGTTCAGGGCGTCGCCCTCGGGATGGGGACGGCCGTCCATGTAGATCTCGCGCCAGATGTGGGTGGCGCCCTCGAAGATCATGATGATGCGCTCCTGCTCGGGGAGCTGGATGATCTCCATCGGGTACGGCGTCGCCATCATGCGGGGGCCGCCCGGGGGCAGGCAGTAGCCCTCGGGGTCGTACTTGGACAGGTTCTCCGAGTTGTAGTCGTAGAGGGCCGCCGACCACGGCATGAACGGGACGTGGGGCTCGGCCGCGGACCCGCCGCGGGCCCCGCGCGAGCTCGCGGGCGTCTCCGGCGGGGCCAGCGGCTCGCCGTCCGGCCCGATGGCCCGGGCCGCCATGTTGGTGATGTAGGGCACCCGCCAGACGCCCTTCTCGCCGGCGACGCGCCCGAGGTTGGGGGTGCCGTCGGGCAGGCGCGGCGTCGGCTCGGGAGCCGCCGCGGACTCCGGGAGGCCGGCCGGCGCGAGCTCCGGCTCGACGGGCTGCGCGGTCTGCGGCTGGCCGGCCGCGGCGACGGCGCTCAGGGTCAGACACGCGGCGACGCCGGCGGCGAGCAACGTTGCCGCCGGAGTACGGGGCGAGGTCCCCGGCGTTCGCATGCACGGGGGCATGGCGTCTCGCGGACCGTCCCGCTCTGCACGCCGAATCGCCCGGATTCCCGTGTTTCTGCGCGGGGTCATGGCGTCAACCCCTGGCTCGACGCCGCGAACAGGCGCTCGCCGCTCGCCGCCAGCAGCACCACCCGCGCGTTGGCGCGGCTCGACCCGTCCTTGGCGAGGCTGCCCTCGACGCTGACCATGTCGCCGATCTTCATCGAGTTGCGGGTCCAGCCCCGCCGCATGAGGCCGTTGGGGCTGCCCATCTCCCAGCCCCAGCTCGTCACCTCGCCGTCGTCTTCGGTGACGTCGATGAAGAACCAGACGTGCGGGTTCTTCCACTCGATCTTGGTGACGATGCCGGTGAGCTCGACCGGCTTGTCGGCGTCGAACTCGGCCGCGAAGGAGTGGTGTGCGGACGCCGACCCGGCCAGCAGCAGCGCCAGCCCAGCCATCGCCGCGGTCAGTCTCGCTCCCATCAGAAGCCTCCCGTTCCTGTCTGCATGCGTGTCCATCGTCCGGATCCTCTCGCACGTCCCGCTACCCGTGCCGCCCGCGGCGGCGCGGGGTAGCGCCGCCTGGCGGTTGCCCGCTTGTCTCGGGCGCCGGGTCGCCCTCGGAGATTCGCTGAAGGTGCAATGCCCCGGCGCGGGCGGCGCCCCGGGAGCTCTCCGCGCCTCGGCGCTACCGCTTCACTCTCTCGGCGCGCCCTCTCGGCGCGCCGTCAACTTCTCGTTCTCGACGCGCTCGACGCGCGGAGCGGCCTCCGGCTCCGCGTATCGACGCCGGCGCCGCCTTATCTCGATCTCGGCGCCTCTGCGTCCTCGTCGCCGGGCTCGTCCTCCTCGACCGCCAGCCCCCCCACGATGCCCTCGACCCGGTGTCCGATCTGGATCGCCCGCAACCGCTCGATCTCGGCCGGGGTGGCCGCCATCGGGTCGACGTCGCCGCACGTGAAGGCGCGCAGGGTGCACTCCGAGGTGGTGTGCACGATGCCGCGCTCCTCCATCATCCGGGTCATCAGCTCTACCGCGTCCTCCATCATCACGATGGCGTTGTTGGGCCGGAACGTCCCCACCCCGACGGCGTAGTCGATGGGCATCAGCGGCTCGATGCTGCCCCCGAAGGCCCCGTCGTTCTTCTTGCCGAGATCGTGGGCCCCGAGGTCGGCGCCCTGGTCGACGAGGTACTGGATGATGTCGACGTCGCCCATGTTGGCGGCGACCATCAGGGGGGTGATGCCGGCGTCGTCGGCCCAGTTGACGTCGGCCCCCAGCTCGACGAGCAGCCTGATGACCTCGAGCCGCTCGGGGAACGACTTGCCCTGGCTGTAGCCGTCGATCCAGCCGTGGCCGGCCGCGGCCAGCAGCGGCGTCTCGTTGTCGCTCGACCGGATGGTGGGGTCGGCGCCGTACTCGAGCAGCAGCTTGACCAGCTCGAGGTCGGCCGAGTACGCCGCGCGCATGAACGTCGTGGCGAACTTGATGCGGGGCGAGCCGCCGAAGTTGCGGCGCGAGCGCGGGGTCTTGTCGACCATGCGGTTCGGGTCCGCCCCGGCGTCGAGCAGCTTGCGGATGAGCGGCAGGGGGTCGGCCGTCACCGTCCACGGGAACCCCGGGTTCCACTCCATGTTGCGCCGGTCGACGGCCCAGAACAGGGGGGTGAACCCTTCCGCGTCGGGGTTGTCCACCGGCGACCCGCTGTCGAGCAGGAACGACGCCAGCGCGTAGTTGCCGTTGTAGATGGCCAGGCCCAGGGCGTCCTTGCCGTCGCTGGCCACCGCGCCGAGGTCGGCCCCGCCGGCGACGAGCAGGCGGGCCGAGGTCAGGTCGCCCTCGCGCGCCGCGAACAGCAGGGGCGTGAAGCCGCCGTTCGAGTAGCCCACCGGCTCGGCGTCGGGGTCGGCGTCCTCGGGCTCGGGGCCCTCGCTGCCGGCGGCGTCGGCCACCGGGTAGATTCTCGTCCGCGCGTCGACGTCGGCCCCGCGGGCGACGAGCAGCTCGACCGCCTCGGCGTGGTGCTCGGCCACCGCCCACATGAGGGCGGTGGTGCCGCCCCACGTCTCGGCCCGGTTCACGTCGGCGCCGCGGTCCAGCAGCAGCCGGACGGCGTCGGGGCGGCCGGTTCGGGCGGCCATCATGAGCGCGGTGTCGCCGTCGGGGCTGAGGGCGGCGTTGGGGTCGACGCCCGCGTCGAGGAGGCGCTCGATCATCGCCGCGCTTCCGTTGACGGTGGCGAGGCGCATCGGGGTGGACCCCGCGTGGTTCGCGGCGTCGAGCGACGCGCCCGCGCGGATGAGCAGCCCGGCCGTCTCGTGGTCGTCCCAACGCGCCGCCCAGTGCAGGGCGGTGGTCCCGTCCACCTGTGGCGCGTCGATGTCGGCGCCCGCCTCGATCAGCCGGCGCACCTCGTCCGCGTCCCCGGCCATGGCCGCGTCGGCGACCTCGCTCGCCGCGGCGGCGGTGGGGACCAGCGAGAGGAGGCAGACCCCGAGCAGCCAAGCCATGACCGATCCGTGCGCCGTCTGACGTGTCCCGAGCATGAACGGTCTCCCGGCCGGTCTCCAGCCTGAATCCATCGGTAATCTTCGACTGTCTTCTACCACTTTGGCCCGCGATGCACAAACCCTCCCGTTCGACGCGATGAAGGGCTTGCATTGGGGCGGTCGTTCCCGCATAGTTGTCGGCAGTCATCAGGGGTACCGAGGACCCGTGCGCCCCGGCGCGTCGCGGCTAGGTTCATCGGGGAGCGCCCGACGGCCGGGTTCTGGAGTCGGCGATGCTGCATCGATTGGTGGTCGTCGGACTCGCGGCGATGTTGGCGGGCCCCGGCGTCGCGGGCGCCGCTGCCGCGCAGGAAGCCGGGGCGCCCGCCGCCCCGGCCGCGCACCGCGAGCTCGTCCAGCGCTACTGCCTGTCCTGCCACAACGACCGCACCCGCGCCGCCAACCTCTCGCTCGAGGGCCGCGACCTCGCCGCGGTGGGCGAGGACCCCGAGCTGTGGGAGCGCGTGGTCCGCAAGCTGCGCGCCGGCATGATGCCTCCCCCGGGCATGCGCCGCCCGCCCGAGGCGGAGTACGTCGCGTTCCGCGACTGGCTGGAGGCCGAGATCGACCGGTCGGCGCGGATGAACCCCGGCACCAAGATCCTGCACCGCCTGAACCGGACCGAGTACGCCAACGTCATCCGCGATCTCCTCGACCTGGAGATCGACCCGGCCACCCTGCTGCCGGCCGACGACTCGAGCCGCGGCTTCGACAACATCGCGGGGTCGCTGACCATCTCGCCGACCCTGCTCGAGACCTACGTCAGCGCCGCCGCCAAGGTCGCCCGCATGGCCGTGGGCTACTGGAACACCCCGACCGAGGCGACCTACATCAGCCGGACCGACAGCTCGCAGAACCTGCACCTGCCGGGCATGCCGCTGGGCACGCGCGGGGGGATGGCGGTCCGCCACGTGTTCCCCGGCGACGGCGACTACACGTTCACCATCCGCAACCTCGGCGTCGGCACCTACATTCCCGGCGAGCAGCTCGAGCTGTACATCGACGGCGAGCGCGTGCACGGGTGGCGGTACGCCGGCATGGGCGCGTTCCGGGGCATGGACGCGGCGCGCGACGGTCACCTGGAGGTCACCCTGCCCGTGAAGGCGGGCTCCCGGCTGGTGGGGGCCACCTTCGTGGCGACGAACTTCCGGCCCAGCCTCGACGTCGCCAGGCACTTCGAGCGCAAGTCCCTCGAGAACGGCCGCGTCCGCGAGCTGACCACCTATCCGGCCATCGGCGCCCTCAACATCCAGGGGCCCTTCGACGCCACCCGCGCCACCGACTCGCGCAGCATCCGCCGGGTGTTCACGTGCCGGCCGTCCGCCGCCGACGAGGAGGCGGCCTGCGCGCGCGAGATCCTGACGACGCTGGCCCGGCGGGCCTTCCGGCGCCCCGCGACCACGGCCGATCTCGACGCCCTGATGCCGTTCTACGAGGAGGGGCGCGCACGGGGGACGTTCGAGGACGGCATCGAGCTGGCGTTGCGGCGCATTCTCGCCAGCCCCCAGTTCCTCATCCGGGTCGAGCGCGAGCCGGTGGACAACCAGCCCGGCCGCATCTACCCCGTCAGCGACCTCGAGCTCGCGTCGCGGCTGTCGTTCTTCCTCTGGAGCAGCATCCCCGACGACGAGCTCATCGACGCCGCGAGCCGGGGCGCCCTGCGCGACCCCGCCGGGCGCGAGCGGCAGGTGCGGCGCATGCTCGCCGATCCCCGGTCCGCGAGCCTCGTCGAGAACTTCGCGCAGCAGTGGCTCTACCTGCGCAACCTCGCGACGACGGCGCCGGCCCAGGCGGTGTTCCCCGACTGGGACGACGAGCTGCGCGAGTCGTTCGCGCGCGAGACGGAGCTGCTCTTCGAGAGCGTCCTGCGCGAGGACCGCAACGTCGTCGACCTGCTGACCGCGGACTACGCGTTCCTCAACGAGCGCCTCGCCAAGCACTACGACATTCCCGGCATCTACGGCTCGCACTTCCGGAGGGTGCAGTTGGGGGACGACCTCGACTATCGGCGCGGGCTGCTGGGGCAGGGCAGCTTCCTGTCCGTCACCTGGGTCCAGAGCAACCGCACGTCGCCGGTCAAGCGGGGCGTCTGGGTGCTCGAGAACATCCTCGGCACGCCGCCGCCCGAGCCGCCGCCCAACGTTCCCGCGCTCGAGGACACCGTCGAGGGGCCCGACCGCGTGCTGAGCCTGCGCGAGCAGATGACGATGCACCGCGACAGCCCCGCCTGCGCGAGCTGTCACCGCATCATGGACCCGATCGGCTTCGCCCTCGAGAACCTGTCCGCCGACGCGCAGTGGCGCCTCAAGGACGGCGGCGAAGGGGGCACGCCGATCGACGCGTCGGCGGTGCTCCACGACGGCACCGCGGTCGACGGGCCCGTCGAGCTGCGGCAGGCGCTGCTGCGCTACGCCCCGCAGTTCGTGCGCACCCTGACCGAGAAGCTGATGACCTATGGGCTGGGGCGCGGGGTCGAGTACTACGACATGCCGGTGGTGCGGTCGATCGTGCGGGACGCGGCGAAGGACGACTACCGGTTCTCGTCGATCGTGCTCGGCATCGTCGAGAGCCCGCCGTTCCGGATGCGGATGACACCCCCTGATGACGCGGCCGCGGACGTCGCGAATGCAGCGGACGCCAGTCTTCCGCAGTCGCCGGCGGCTCAGGCGAGGCGCGGGCGGCTAGGCCGGCGTGGTGAGTAATGTCTGATTACTTTGATTACTGTAGGGAATGTGACGCTTGGAGAGTATCGAAATGTACGTTCCTGTACGTGCCGGGTACAATTGCGCGTGTGGAGGAACGCTGTATCGGGATATCGGTCGCAAGAAAGGAAAGCGAATCCCGGATCGAGATCTGGTCGTCTGGCGGCGGGTCTTGGGGCTATTCGTGCTCGTCGGAGTGTTTTCTTGGGGGGCGACAGGCGAGCCACCTACAGAATTTCTTGTGGGTGTCTTCTGGATCTTCGCAGGAATCCCGGCAATACATTCTGGGCTTGGGTTCCCTGTTTGTTCTATATGGCATACTCATGTCGTTTCTTGAGGCGCCGAGTGCGCGTCATGATCAATCTGACCGAGTAGCGTGAAGTCAACGCAACCGGTAGGGCCTTCTGCCGCAGAGGCCAAGGCATGACGCGAGCCGGATGCTGCTGAGGAGTCGCTGATGTTCAACACGAAGAAGCACATTCCCCGCCGTACGTTCCTGCGCGGCGTCGGCGTCACCGTGGCGATGCCGCTGCTCGACGCGATGGTGCCCGCGAGCACCGCGCTCGCGAGGACCGCGGCCCGGCCGGTGCCGCGGTTCGTCGGCATCTGGCATCCCCACGGGGCCTCGCCGGGCTACTGGAGCCCGCTGCAGGCCGGCCGCGACTTCGAGTTCTCGTTCATCACCAAGCCGCTCGAGCCGTTCCGCGATCGCACCGTGCTCATCAGCGGCCTCGACTGCACCGCCGCCTACTCGACGGTGGACGAGCCGGGCGGCAACCACGCCCGCGGCGCGGTGTTCCTGTCGGGGGCGCGGCCGAAGCGCGACGCGGTGACCCCGTACCTCGACGTCACCATCGACCAGCGGATCGCCGGGCGGTGGGGCCGCGACACGCTGCTCTCGTCGATCCAGCTCGGCATCGAGGACCCCAGCGGCAACAGCGGCAACTGCAACTGGGGCTACAGTTGCGCGTACACCAACTCGGTCTCGTGGTCCACGCCGACCACCCCGCTGCCGACCGAGATCAACCCGCGCATGGCGTTCGAGCGCATGTTCGGCGACGGCGCCAGCCCCGAGGAGCGGCGCGCGGGCCGGCTGCAGACGGTCAGCGTGCTCGACTCGGTGACCCACGAGCTGGCCCACTTCAAGCAGGGCCTCGGCCCCGGCGACCGCACCCGGCTCGACGACTACCTCGAGAACGTCCGCGAGCTCGAGCGGCGCATCCGCATCGCCACCAGCAACCCCGAGGTGGAGCTGTCGGGCGAGGTGCCGTTCGGCATCCCCGAGGACAAGGACGTCCACTTCAAGCTGATGTACGACCTGATGGCGATGGCGTTCCAGGCCGACATCACCCGGTCGGCGACCCTCATGCTGGGCCGCGACCTGTCGGCGAGCAGCTTCCCCGAGTCGGGCTACGAGGGCGGATGGCACGGGACGTCGCACCACGGCGACATCCCCGAGAACAAGGCGAACTACGCCAAGGTGAACCGCTACCACGTCGAGAACCTCGCGTACTTCTGCGACAAGCTGCGGAACGTCCCCGACGGCGACGGCAACCTGCTCGACCACGCGCTCATCTACAAGAGCAGCAACATGGGCAACTCGCACCGCCACGCCCACGAGAAGGTGCCGGTGATCCTGGTCGGCGGCGTGAACGGGACGTTCAAGGGGAACCGCCACCTCGTGTTCCCCGACTCGACGGAGCGCACCGCCAACCTGCTGCTGAGCATCCTCGAGCTCTACGGCATCGAGCGGAAGAGCGTCGGCGACAGCACCGGGCGGCTGTCCATCTGAGGCGCGGGATGCTGACGGAGACTACCTTGCCACGTACCCGGCGCAGCCTCTCCCCAAGAGGGGGTTGCGCGCGGTCGCGGCTGGCAGACTCGTATCGATCAGCATCCTCGGCACGCCCGGGGTTCGTCGCGAGACGCCGCGTTGCGCCGGTCGATGCAACGGGCATTCGCAACGCGCTCGCGGGGAGACGAGCAGGAGGACCGGCGGGGTCGGGATGGCGGACGTGACCGGAACCTGGTATCGACGGTGGGTCGTGCCCGCGCTGGCGGCGGCCCTGCTCGCGGGGGC
>JAJEFC010000398.1 GCA_022820675.1 Vicinamibacteria bacterium
TGTGAAGGCTCCCGGTACGGTCCTGGTCGTGGGCGCCACGTCGGACATCGGCCGCGCCGTCGCCCGCCGCCTCGCCCGGGACGGCTGCGCGCTCCAGCTCGCGGCCCGCCATCACGGGGACCTCGCCACGGAGGTGCAGGACATGCGGCCGAGGACCGCCGGGGTGGTAACCGCGCACCGCTGCGACGTGCTCGACGCCGACGGCGGCGCATCGCTGCTCGACGGGCTCGACCCTCTGCCCGACGTGGCGGTCTGCGTGGTCGGGCTGACCGGCGACCAGACGGCCGCCCAGCGCGACGGCGCCGTGGCGGAGCGGATCATGCGGACGAACTACGTCGGCCCCGCCCTGCTGATGGCGGCCCTGGCCGAACGGTTCGAGCAGCGAGGCCGCGGCGTGCTCGTCGGGGTGAGCTCGGTGGCGGGCGAGCGCGGGCGCGCCTCGAACTACGTCTACGGCTCCGCCAAGGCCGGCTTCACCGCGTTCCTGTCCGGCCTGCGCAACCGACTCGCCGGCTCGGGCGTCCACGTCGTCACCGTCAAGCCGGGCTACGTCCGCACCCGCATGACCGACGGCATGGACCTGCCGCCGCGGCTGACGGCCGAGCCCGACGAGGTGGCGCGGGCGGTGGTCCGGGCCATCCGCCGGCGGCGGAACGTGGTGTACG
The DNA here is from genome assembly GCA_022820675.1 of Vicinamibacteria bacterium. Classification (GTDB taxonomy): domain Bacteria; phylum Acidobacteriota; class Vicinamibacteria; order Vicinamibacterales; family UBA8438; genus JAJEEA01. The sequence goes on from JAJEFC010000398.1 coordinate 666, forward strand.
TCCGGCGCATCTGGCGCGTGATCATGCTGGCGGTCCGGGCGCTCCCCGAGTGGCTGTTCAAGCGCACTAGACTGTAGGAGCCTGCGGCGGCAGAGCGCGTCGCCCCGGCCCCGGCACTGGTCGTCATCAGGCTGGAGCTGGTAGAAGCCTGCGCCGACGGAGAGAATGTCGCCCCTCGACTGTAGAAGCCTGCCCCGGCAGACAAGGGCGTCGCTTCTCGCCGGAGGTACCACTCCCGCCCGGGGACCGACATCCCCGGCTGCGCCGACGCGCGCCGGGTTCGCGGGCGCGACCGGGAACCGAAGACGACGTTGGCGAGCCCGGACCCAATCCGATCCGACTGGAATGACACGACCTCTCCGCCTCGTCGCCGCGATCCTGTGCGCCGGCGCCGCCCTGCAGGCCCTGCTGTGGTCGCGCCAGTGGATCTACGGCGACCAGTACGCCCTGCTGCTGTCCGGCATCGGGGTCCTCGAGACCGGCGACCTGCCGCCGTTCGCGAAGACCATGAGCGGCGGCGGGCGCGTTCCCGGCGCCCTCCTGCCGCTGCTCGTCGCCGCCCCACTGCAGGCCTGGGCCGACTACCGGGCGCCGGGGCTGCTCATCGGCCTGTCCCACGTCGCCGCCGTCGGCGTCCTGGCGGTCTGCATCGGCAAGGCCCTGGGCGCCCGGTTCCTCGCCGCGTATCTCGCCGTGTACTGGCTGTCTCCGTGGCGGCTCTACCACGCCGGCTTCGTCTGGGAGCCGGCCTACGTGTTCCTGCCGGCGGCGCTGCACCTCGCCAGCGCGTACCACCTGCGCGAGCGGGCGCACGCGGGGTGGAGCCTGCTGCACGCCGCCAACCTCGCGCTGGCGCTGCAGCTCCACGGGTCGTTCCTCGTGCTGGCCCTCCTGACCGCCGGGCTCGCGGCAGTCCGGCGCATCCGCCTGGATGTCCGGGGGTGCGTCCTCGGCGTGCTCGCCGGAGGACTCACCCTCATTCCCACCGCGCAGGCGTTCATCGCCGGCACCCTGCCGCAGATTCTGCCCGGACGCACCGACGAGCTGCCCCGGGCCCTCATCGCCCTCGTGAACCTGCCGAAGAGCCTCGCCTACTGGTGGCGACTCGGCTCGCTGTACATCGGAAGGCGGCTCGAGCAGACGGTCTACGGCGATCCCGAGGCCGCGGCTTCGGCCTTCGCCGCGGGAGCCACCAGCGCCGCCATCGCGCTGAGCACCGCGTCGGTGGCGATCGCGGTGTTCGCGTCCTGGCGCTACTTTCGGCGGCATCCGTCCTGCGAGCCCGACGCCCCCGGCCGGACGTCGGCGGCGGAATGGCTCCGCGCCTACGCCGGCTGGTGTCTCGCCGCCCTGTGCGCGGCGGCCACGCTCTCTCCCGTCCCCGTCCAGGGTTGGCACGTGGTGATCGCGTTCCACGCCGCCTGCCTGCCGGTGGCGGCCTGGATATACGCCGCGTTCAGGGCCCGATCTCCCCTGCCCCGGGCGGCGGCGGCGACGTTCGTCCTGCTGGAGGTCGTCGTCGTGCTGCTGTTGGCCTTCGGCCACCCGATGTACCGGCCGGTCTCCGGTGAAGCCCTGATGCGGCAGGATCTGCCCGAGGCCGTCCGCCCGCTCATTCCCGGCCTGCCGCGCTGACGCCGCGACACCGCGAGAGAAGCCCGGACGGCGCTCCGGCGACGCGCTGAGCCGACAGGATCCTGCCCGAGGCCGTCCGCCCGCTCATTCCCGGCCAGCCGCGTTGACGCCGCGACACCGCGAGAAAGCCGAGACGGCAGTGCTCCGGCGGCGCGCTGATCCGACAGGATCTGCCCGAGGCCGTCCGCCCGCTCATCCCGACCAGCCGCGCTGACGCCGCGACACCGCGAGAAGGCCCGGACGGGCAGTCCCGGCAGCGCCGACAACGGAAACCGGCCGCACGAACCTGTGCCGGCGGTTACCAGCGCGGGACGTCAAAGTCGACGGCCGACCGCGAGGCGCGCCGAGGCGCGAGGGGCCGCGTGTGGCATGATCGAAGCGGCCGGCGAGGCCGCCCGCGCCGGGACGAGCGCACCGATGAGCACCACCTACCCCCGCATCCCCTACGGCGAAGCCGACATCCGCCGCATCCGCCTCAAGGGCTGGCTGTACGTCGACAAGACCCGGTTCCTCCGCCGGCTGGAGGACGAGAGCTACGCCTTCCTCATCCGCCCGCGCCGCTTCGGCAAGAGCCTCTGGGTGTCGGTGCTCGAGAACTACTACGACCGCAGCCGCGCCGACGAGTGGCGCGCTGTCTTCGACGGCACCGACATCGGCCGCGAGCCCACCGACGACCGGTCGCGCTACGTCATCCTGCGGTTCAACTTCTCGGCCTTCGACGACACCCTCGAGACGCTGCGCGAGCGCTTCGAGGGCTACTGCGGCATGGTGATCCGCCGCGCGCTGGAGCGCAACCCGGACCTGTTTCCTGAAGCAGCGGCCCGCCGCATTCTGGCGCCTCCCGCCGCGGACGGCCGACTCGGCGAGCTGTTCGCCTATGCCGGCGACCACGACATCCCGGTGTACTGCCTCGTCGACGAGTACGACAACTTCGCCAACACGGTGCTGGCCCACCACGGCCGCGAGGCGTACGAGTCGTTCACGCACGGCGGGGGCTTCTACCGAAACTTCTTCGCCACGCTGAAGGCGGGCGCCGGCGAGAGCGGCGGCGGCCTCGAGCGGCTGTTCATCACCGGGGTCTCGCCCATCACGATGGACGACGTGACCAGCGGCTTCAACATCGGCGCGAACGTCAGCCTCAGCCCGAAGTTCAACGACCTGCTCGGCTTCACCGAAGACGAGGTGCGGAGTCTGCTGAACCTGTACCGGGACCGCGGCGCGTTCGACCAGGACGCGGACACGGCCCTCGGGGTGATGCACGAGTGGTACGACGGCTACCGCTTCGCGAAGGGGGCGCGCGGCGACCTCTACAACACCGACATGGTGCTCTACTACCTGAAGCACTCGGTGCCGAACCAGCCCATGCCGGACGAGCTGATCGACGTCAACGTGCGCATCGACTACGGCAAGCTGCGGCACCTGCTGGTGGTGAACCGGGAGGCCGGCGCCCGCTTCAACGGCAACTTCGACCTCCTGCGGCACGTCGCCGGCGAGGGCGGCGCCGACGCCGACGTCAATCTCAGCTTTCCGCTCGAAGAGCTCACCGAGCGGGAGAACGTCCTGTCGCTGCTGTACTACTTCGGCCTGCTGAGCATGCGCGGCGAGTCGCAGGGCAGAGCCCGGCTCGGCATCCCCAACCAGACCGTGCGGCGGCTGATGTACGGCTACCTGCGCCGGGGCTACCGCGACGGCGGGGTCTTCTCGGTCAGCCACTACCGGTTCTCGAACCTGGTGGTCGACATGGCCTACCGCGGGGCGTGGCGCCCGGCGCTGACCTTCCTGGCCGAGGCCGTCGCGGCGCAGACCGGCATCCGCGACTACCTGGACGGCGAGCGGGTGGTGCAGGCGTTCCTGGCCGCGCACTTCAGCCTGATCGGCCACTTCGTGATCCACTCCGAGCGCGAGCTGAACAAGGGCTACGCCGACCTGCACCTCGAGCCGTTCCTCGCCCGCTACCCGGACGTCCGCTACGGCTACGTGATCGAGATCAAGTACCTGAAGCGCGGCGGGACGGCGGACGAGGCCACGGTGGCGGCGCGGCTCGACGAGGCCCGGACGCAGCTTCGGGGCTACCTCGCCGATCCGGCCCTGCGCGGCGAGCCCGCGGTGCGGCACATCGGCCTTGCGCTGGTGTTCCGCGGCTGGGAGCTGGCCGCCTGCGAGGCGATCGGCGACGGCGACCAGGACACCGGCGAGAGCCTCCGCCGCCCCGGCGGCAGCATGTCCACGCGAGGCTGAAGCATGGTTTCCGGGGCGAGAGCGGGGGGAACCCGCACCCGGCGCGGTCGGGAGACCGGCCGAGAGCGGGTCCTCGAAAGCGCTACACCGCCTTCTTGACCGGCCCCGCGACGAGCTCCTCGAGCATCTCCGGCCCGCGGGCGAAGAGGTCTTCCTTCGAGATCTTGCCGGCGTCGACGTCGGCGAGCAGCTCGCGCTGGGCGGCGTAGTCCTTGTTGACCTTGCCCACCTTGCTCTGCAGCAGGCGCCATGCCTTGCGGCGCTCGACGCAGAAGAGCACGAGCTGGCGGGACAGGACCCGGTACTCGGGCATGTTGTCCTTGCCGTTCACCTTCATGCAGACCCCGAAGTCGGGGACGTAGGCGCGGTGCTCGGGGTCGAGGTGGCGCCGCCAGACGACGTCCTGCTGGGTCAGGCGGAGAAGCATGTTGTCGAGCGGAATCATGTTGGCCGCCGCCTCGGGCTTGACCTTCTTGACGTGGTTGCGGAACCGGGCCTCGGTGGCGCACCAGTGGGCGACGGTGTACTGGTAGGACTCGCGGTTGCCCTTGAAGCGGGTCTGGTACCAGTCGCGGTCCGGGGTGGGGTTGCCCTTCAGGTCGAGCGCCTCCATGTAGCTCTCGCCGAACTGCGGGTTGAAGACGAACTCGGGTGCGCCTCGCGAGTCGCGCACCCGCTGGGCCTGGTCGAGGGCCATGTCGTCGCCGACCCCGTGCTCGGGCTGGCAGGTGGTGAACGACTGGATGAACGCGGTGCCGCGGTACTCCAGGGCGTCGAGAATCGACCGGAACAGCTTGGGGGCGTTGGCGATCGAAACCTGGGCCACGAAGGGCGAGCCGTGGCCGGCGAGGAACGTCTCGGCGACGGTCTTCTTCTCGACGATCTTGCCCTGGCTGGCCGCGCCGAACGAGTTCATGTCGCCGCCCCCGAGCATCGGGGTCGAGTCGGAGTTCTGGCCCCCGGTGTTCGAGTAGACCTGGGTGTCGAGCATCAGCGCCTTCACGTTGGGCCGGTTCTGCAGAATCATCTTCGAGACGTTCTGGTAGCCGATGTCGCCCATGCCGCCGTCGCCGCCGACGATCCACACCTTCGGCAGCTCGTTGATCTCCTGGTCGGTCATCACCGAGTCGCTGAAGTGCCCGAACTCGTAGTACTTCTGCTCGTCGATGAGCCCCTCGTCCTTGTGGAGGAGCGCGTCGGCGAGCCGCTCGGGGATGACCGAGCGCCGGGCGTGGTCGACCATGAAGCTCTCGCCGATGAGCCAGCCGATGGTCGAGCCGTCCTGGAACAGCGAGTTCATCCACGGGTAGGGGTGCGGGTTGCTCGGCGGGGTCGAGCCGTACACCGTGTTGCACCCGGTGTGGGCGGCCATCGCCATCACCGACTGCCCGTTCGCGAGCCGGCCGTCGAGGGCCTGCAGGTGCTGGTGGTTGAACGCCTCCTGCTTCATGACGGTGGCGATGGCGTCGGCGATCTCCTCGTCGCTGATCTCGCCGTGGGCCTCGAGCCGCGCGGTGGTGTCGGCGTCATCCTCGCCGCCGAGCCCCATGAGGAAGTGGGCGACGGCCCGCTTGAACAGCGCGTACTCCTCGGGGTTGCGGGCGGCGAGGGCCGCGAGCTTCATCGGCCCGAGCTCGAGCACCTCGTTGGCGACCCGCCGGAACCGGTCGGCCTTGGCGTGGAAGACCGGCCGCATGTACGCCTCGGTCACCCCCGCGATGGCACGCAGGACGCTCTTCTCGCCGCACCCGGCGCAGGCGCCGTCGCCCGACACCAGCGCGTCGTAGTTGCGCCGCACCATCATCAGGTTGCGGAGGGTCGCGGTCTTCGAGTCGGTGGGGTTGGCGTCGTTGTAGAACCCGAGGAACTTCTGCGACGTGTCCGGCAGCAGGTCGAGGAACGCGGTGCCGGTCTCGTGGTCGGCGTTGACCTGCTCGGTCTCCTGCACCATGCGCAGGGCGTCGTGGTCGCCGCACGCGGTCACGCACGCCGCGCAGCCCTTGCACAGGTCCGAGACGAAGATCGAGAAGATGCCGCCGCTGCCCGGGTTCTTCTTCTCCGGCCCGTTGAAGATGGCGTTCACCTTGTTGTAGGCGAGGGGCTGCTTCTCGATGACCGCGAAGAACTCGTCCTTCGCCTGGGGCGAGAACCCGTCGACCTCGTTGGCGACGGTCTTGATGATCTCGGGCAGCGGCGTCCTCGCCTTCTCCTTGATGGACTCGCGCATCATCTCGCGGGTGCGCGCCTCCATCTCGGGCACCTTGGCGAGCATCTTCATGCGCTCGCCCTCGTCGGTGACGTAGCTGCTGACGGCGGTGCGGAGCACCGTCTCGATGTCCTGCGAGCAGTTCGGCAACGCGGTGTCCGGGCACACCGAGATGCACTCCATGCACTGGGTGCAGTTCTCGGGAATGAAGAGCGGCGTCTCGCGCCGGGCCACGTACTTCGAGGAGGTGTCGCCGGTGCCGGCGGCCATCACCCCCATCGCCGCCAGCTCGTTGGCGGGCTGGTCGTAGTCGTAGTCGGACCGGAACAGGGCGTCGAACTCGGCCACCTGGGTCACCGGCGTCCGCTCGCCCTGCCCCTCGGGGATCGGGGTCGTCCGACAGCCGCTGCCGCACCCCTCCATCGGCAGCAGGGGGATGCCCCGCAGGGTCGACCGGTCGGCCGCCTCCACCTCGCCGATGGGGATCTCGCTGACCCGGTCGAACCCCTGGGTCATGACCTCCATGTTCGACTTGACGACGGCGTCGCCAAGGCGCCCGAACTTCTTCTTGTACTGCTTGTGGACGACCTCGTGGAACTGCTCGGTGGCGATGTCGAAGTCCTGGAGCAGCGGCGACACCTTGAAGAAGGCGCCGAGGAACGAGTTGCCCTGCATCCGGAGCTGGAGGTCGGGACGGTTCGTGGCCTTGCGGGCGATGTCGAACCCGGCCAGGGTGAACATGCGGATCTTCTTGTCGACGATCTGCTTCCGGGCCCAGACCGGAAGCCGCTCCCAGGCCGCCGCCGGCTCCTCGTCCGACTCCCAGATGAACGCGCCGCCTTCCGACATCCCGTCGAGGGGGTTGGTGTGGGTGAACGCCTTGGGGTCGCAGCACAGCACCACGTCGACGTGGCGCAGGTCGCAGTTCACGCGGATGCGCTCGGGGGCGACGACGAGGAAGTAGGAGGTCGGCGCGCCCTTCTTCTCGGAGCCGTACTTCGGGTTCGCGCTGACGTGGATGACCTCCTCGGGGCGGCCGAACTCGTCGACCTTGGTGCTGCGCGCGGCGAGGAAGTCGTTGAAGTCGCCGATGATGGCGCCGAGGTTCTTGCCGGTGGTGATGGCGCCCCAGCCCCCGATCGAGTGGAAGCGGACCGCGATGGAGCCCTCGGGCAGCAGCGACGGCGTCTCGTCGGACTTCACCTCGTAGGGGTGGTCGATGCCCAGCGCGAAGAAGCTCGCCCCGTCGGCGGCCCGCTTGCCGTCCGTCCGCGCCCGGTTCTCCTTGACGAACTCCCAGGCGCCGAGCACGTGCTCGGGCCGGAAGTCGCGCGAGCCGAGCCCGTAGACCCCGTGGTACAGCCGCGGCATCTGGCCGGCGTCGATGACCGGGAAGCCCGCCTCGACGGGCTGGCCCTCGATGTGCAGCGCCTTGTGCAGGGCGGTGCTGATGTCGCGCCCCACCGGGTTGGCCCCCGCCATCGCCTCGTCGGTCCGCTCGACGATGATGACGCTCTTCTTGCCGGCCAGCGCCTCGACCACCGCGCGCTCGGGGAACGGCCGGATGACGTTGAGGTGGATGGAGCCGACGCTGGCGTCCCGGGTCGCCCGCAGGTGGTCCACCGCCGCCTCGATGTTCTCGGCGGCCGAGCCGAGCGAGACGAAGACGGTGTCGGCATCCTCGCACTTGTACTCGGTGACCGGCCCGTAGTAGCGCCCCGTCAGCTCGCCGAACTCCTTCCACGCCGCCTCCAGGAACTCGAGGATCGGCTCCGTGAAGTTGTCGCGCCGGGCCACCACCCCCTGCATGTAGTGCTCCTGGTTCTGCACGGGGCCCAGGAGCACGGGGTTGGCGAGGTCGATCATGGGCGGCACCCGCCGCCGGGTCGGGCCGAACAGCTTCCGCTGGGCCTCGGTCGGGCACTCGATGACGTCGTCGGGGGCGCCGAGGAACTTGCGGATGAGCTCGGACTCGTGCTTGTAGAACGTGCGCTCGAGGTGCGAGGTCAGGAACCCGTCCTGCACGTTCATCCCGGGGGTCAGGCTGAGCTCGGTGACCTTGCGCAGGATCAGCGCCTGGTCCGCCGCCTGCTGGGCGTCCTTGCCGAACACGGTGGTCCAGCCCGTATCCAGCGAGCCGTAGACGTCGTCGTGGCCGCAGTGCACGTTCAGGGCGTGCTTGGTCAGGGCCCGCGCCACCACCTCGACGACCATCGTCGAGGCCTTGCCGGGGGCGTGGTAGTACTGCTCGATGCCGTACACGATGCCCTGACCCGACGTGAAGTTGCAGACCCGGCGCCCGCACACCGAGTAGGCGATGGCGCCGCCCTGCGCCGCGTGCTCGCCCTCGGCCTCGACCGCCAGGGTGTTGCGGCCGAACACGTTCAGCCGGCCCTCGGCGAACGACTGCTGGTACAGCTCGCCGCCCTCGGTCGACGGCGTGATCGGGTAGAAGATCCCCGCGTCGGCGACCCGCGCCTCGGTGTGGTACGAGACGAGCTGGTTGCCGTTGGCGGTGATCCGGATGCCCGGATACGGCGGCTTCTGCCCGTTGGTGTTCTTGTTGGCCATGACCCGCAAGCTCCCACGCTATGTGAATGTCGGGACGACGGTCTTCAAGCGACCCGCGGCCGTACGCGCCCGCGGGGGCTACATCTTACCCCAGTCGGGGCCGACCGGGGACGATCTCCGGTGCGGGGCCGAGCGGCGCCCCGCGGCAGCGAGGTTCACGCCGCGGTGGACTCCAGGACGAGCTCGCGGCCGAGCCGGCGCAGCGCCTGGTGGAGGCGGTTCGCGGCGGTGGCGTGGCGCGGATCGAGCATGCGGCGGACCACCTTGTCGTCGACGCCGAGGCGCCGGGCGAGCGCGACCCGAGACAGGCCGCTGTCCCGGAACGCCAGCACCAGCGCCGCCTTGGCCGCCATCGTCGGCGGCACTGCGACCCGATGCTCGCGGGCGCGCCGCGCGCTGGGCCGCGGAATCGGCTCTCCGTCGACGATGCGCCCCGCGATGGCTTCCTCCAGGGCGTCTCCGGCCGCAGTCAGCGCCTCGGACTCGTCCCGGCCGGATGTCAGGCACTCGGGCAGGTCGCGGAACGACACGACGACCTCGTCGGGTCCGGCCCGGCGCAGGCGCGCGGGGTAGATGAACCGCATGAACGACCTCCACGGCGCAGACGACTATCGGACGTCTCGGTGGTGCAAGTCGCTGACGTCGTCGGTGTTGCTCTTGTCGGTAGAGAATTCGTACTCTGTCGTATGGTTTCACGGCTCACGACGAAGGGTCAGGTGACGATTCCCAAGCCTCTCCGCGACAGCCTGGGACTCGAGCCCGGCCACGAGCTCGAGTTCGAGGAACGGGAAGGCGCCCTGATCGTCAGGCGCCGCGCGCCCGTGGATCCGATTCGGAGACTCGTCGGCCTGCTCCCCCGGCATATCGACGTCGACGCCTACCTCGAGGAAACGCGGGGTCCGGCGCGGCAGCCGGAGCTGGACGGCGGAGAAGGCAACGGCTCGTGATCACGGCCGTCGACAGCTCCGTGCTTCCGGATGTGCTGACCAACCATCCGGTCTATCGACGCTGCTTCGAGCCGCTCCGCGTCGTCGAATCCAAGCCATCTGACTATCGGACCCAGACCGGAAGCGCCAGCCGCTCGAACGTCCCGCAGCCCTCGCACGAGTAGTCCACCACCGGGGTAATGTGGACCCGGTACCACTGCTGCCGGAAGCCGCACGCTTCCGGCGAGGTGCTGAACTCCTCGAACTCCCCGGGCAGGACGTTCCGGGCCCGCTCAAAGCACCGCGTGAAACCGTCCGGGTGCTCGAATCGGAGTTCGATCTCCCAGTAGTCGATCCGCTGGTTCCAGAGGACATCGACGTAGACCCAATCCGAAGTGCTGTGCGCTGTCTGCCGCCGGCGGATGTTCGACACCGTGAAGGCGACCGTGGCCGGCGCATCGACCGTGACCGTGAAGGTCTGCACGGCCGTCAGGCCGCCGGGGTCGGCGGCTGTCACCGTCATGACGGCCGATCCCTCGATAACCGGCCGGATCGTCAACCGGCGGCCGGAGACGGACACCCCGGCGATGCGCGAGTCGGAGGACGCGGCGGAGTATGTGAGCACGTCGCCGTCGGGGTCGCGAAAGGACTGCCCGACGTCCACCACCTCGGGGGCGGCGCCCGCCTCTACGCGGAGCGGCGGCAACACGCCGACGGCCTGGGGCGCGCGGTTGCCCGGCTCCACCGGCGGCTGCCCCGGAAGGGCCGCGAGGATACGGTCCAGGCAGTCCCGGATCTCCTGCAGATGGACGGCCCGGATCGGCGTCTCTCCAGCGACTATGGGGTTATCGGTCCACCGGCACTCGACGACCGAGTTCTGACCCGCCGCGGGCAGGACCGGAGCGAACAGGAACAGGGTCAGGAGCACTGACGGGGTCTTCACACGAAACCTCCCTTCCGGCAGGGCGCGCGCAACGGGCCGCGCCCCGCGGGCAACCCGTAGCCGACCGGCCCAAGGTCAAGAATGGTCTGGAGCCCGCATGCCGACCCGCACGACGAGAACTCCAGTAACGGGAGTCTACGGTTCCGCGATGCGGTAGACGGCGTCGGCGGTGCGGATGATCAGGCTGTCGTCGAGGATGGCGGGGGTGGCCATCGTGAACTCGTCCAACGGGTTCTCCGCGAGGACCCGGAACTCGGGCCCCGCCTCGATGACGTAGGTCGTGCCCTGCTCGCTGAGGGCGAAGATCTTGCCGTTGTAGGCCCAGGGTGAGGCGGTGAACGCGTGGCCGATGTCGATGCGCGTGCGCCCGTAGACCTCGGCGCCGGTCCGGGCGTCGTGGGCGGTCATCATGCCGCGGTCGAGCAGGGTGTAGTAGTAGTCGCCGTAGACGAGCGGCGAGGGGTGGTAGGAGCCGCCCTGCTCGAGCGACCACGCCACGTACTCGTTGGCGGTCTCGCCCTCGGCCAGCGAGATGTCTCCGCTCGCGCCCGGCCGAATCGCGTAGACGGGGCGGAAGAAGTCGGCGATGTAGCCCGACTCCAGGTAGAGCATCCCGTGGGCGGCGGTCGGGGTGGGGATGACGATGGACGACATGCCGGTCAGCCCCCACAGCTCGCGGCCGGCGAGGTCGTAGGCGCGGACCCGGTCGGTGCCGGTGGTGACGATCTCGGTGCGCCCGTCGTGCTCCCAGACGTAGGGGGTCGACCAGTTGCTGCCCTCGTCGCGGTCGGTGCGCCACAGCTCGGCCCCGGTCTCGGCGCTGAGGGCCGCGAGGTAGGACTGCTCCTCGTTGTCCACCACGAGATAGACGCGGCCGTCGTGGAGCACCGGCGACGACGCGGTGCCCCAGCCGTTGCGGGTCTCCGCCGGGGGCAGGTCGCGCGACCAGAGCACGGTCCCGTCGAAAGCGAAGGCGTAGAGGCCGACGTTGCCGAACAGCACGTAGAGGCGCTCTCCGTCGGTGACGGGGGTCTCCGAGGCGAACGTGTTCTTCAGGTGGTGCGACGATGCGGGCACGCCGGTGTGGACCTCGGTTTGCCAGCGCATCTCCCCGGTCTCGAGGTCGAGGGCGTAGACGAGCCAGTGGTGAACGTCTTGCGGGGTGGGCCGCTCGCCGCCGCGGTACCAGCCGCTCTCGGGCGCCTCGACCTGTCCGTCGCTCGCCACGGTGGTGACGAACACGAGGCCGCGGGCCACGATGGGCGAGCTCCAGCCGAGGCCCGGGAGCGGAGTGCGCCACGCGACGTTCTCGTCGGCGCTCCACCGCTCGGGCAGGTTCGGGTTGTCCGCGACCACGCCGGCCGCGCCGGGGCCGCGGAACTGGGTCCACTCCTGCGCGCCGGCGGGTGCGGCCAGCGCCAAGGTGGCGCAAAACACCGCGCGGGCGACCCGCGCCGCGGCCCGGCCGCGCGTCCACTCGCCTTCAGTTTCAGTCATCGCAGCCATCGCCGAACCACTCCTTCAGCTTGTCCTTCGCGTGACGCCGATGGCCGGGCTTGACATGCGCCACGACCGCCGCCAGCGCCATCGCGAGCGCTCCGAGGTCATCCGCGTATCCGACTCCAGGCGTCAGATCTGGAATCGCATCCAGCGGGACGATGAAGTAGCCGAGCGCGCTCACGATGACAGTCTTCGCCCATGCGGGCGTATCCCGGTCCTGCAGGCAGAAATACAGAATCAACGCCATTCTGACGACTTCGCGACCCGCCTTCAGGGCGAACGCCCCGACCTTCGTCCAGAAGGACTCCTCACTGTATTCAGCGCCATAGTCCTTCGGGACGTCGTTCTCCGCCATCGCGAACTTCCGCTACTACCGTCGCTGGAAGATGGCGACCTCGCCCAACGTGGCGGCGAAAACGAGCTCGTCGCTGACCGCCACCGATCCAGCCGGGCCATCGAGATCGGAGACGCCCACCCGGACAGGCTGCGCCGGGTCGGTCAGGTCGAACGCCTGCAGCGCGCCGCCGGAAGCCACGTAGAGTCGACGGCCCCACAGCGCCGCCCCGGTGGGCGGCCCGCCGACGGGCACAGAGGAGACGACGCGCGGCGCGGACAGATCGGAGATGTCGACCACCTGCAGCCCGCCCCGCCCACTCACGATGCAGACGACGGCCGCCGGCGGGTCGCCGCCGGTCGAGCGGCCGTCCGGCGCGAACACCAGCAGGACGGGGTCGCGGCCGAGCGACAGTTGGCCTTCGACCCGCGGAGAGGCGGGGTCGGAGGCGTCGACGACCATCAGCCCCGCGGGCTGGTCGGCGACGAAGACCCGCGAGCCCGCCGCCGCGATGCCCCGCGGGAATCCGTCGGCGAGATACTCCCCCGCGCGGGTCGGCTCGCCGGCCACGTCGACGATGTCGAAGCCGATGGAGTTGTCGGACGTGAACAGGTACCGGCCCGACCCCGCCACTCCCACGGCCTGCCCGCGGGTGGGGGCGGTGCCGGTCAGCGCCGGGGCGGCCGGGTCCGACAGGTCCAGGCGCCGGAGCCCGTCGTGGCTGTTGGCGACGTAGGCGAGACGGCCGTCGAGGACCACCGCCAGCGCCGGCTGGTCGAAGTCGTAGCTCCCGACGACCTCGGGGGACTCGGGCCGTGTGACGTCGACGACGTGGACGCTCGACCCGATGGCCGCGACCACGAGCCCGCCGCCCGCCGCCAGAGCGGTCACCGGACCGGGGACCGGAACGGACGCGACCCGCGCGAGCGGCGGCGCCTGGGCCGAAGCGTCGGCCGCCGCCGACAGGGCGAGCGCGAGGACGACCGCCCGCGTGCACCCCCGTACCACGCCCGTCGCCTTCCGACTTCCCCGCACGGCCGTCGCCACCCGGCGCCCCTGCACCACGGCCATCGTCGTCCGGCGTCCCTGCACCACGGCCGTCGCCGTCCGGCGTCCCCGCGCCACACCCGTCGCTGTCCGGCGCCCCTGCACCACGGCCCTCACTGGCCGGCGCCCGTGCATAGCCGTCGCCGTCCGGCACACCTGCACTGCGGGCATCACCGTCCGGCCCGCCTGCACCACGGCCGTCACTGCCCGGCGCTCGCGCCGCCGAAGCGGAGCCAGGTGTCCGGCGGCGACGTCTGACCCACGCCGGGCTGCGACCAGTCGCAGACGCCGGTCGAGAAGACCTGCTCGAGCGTCGCCCGCTGCTCGGCCGTCAGGGCCACGTCGTAGTCGCCGAGGTCGACCGGCTTGAGCCGGCACTTGAGGACGTCGCTGCCGACGGGCGCGCCGGCTACCTCGCGCGGCCCCGGGGCCGAGGGGTACAGCTCCTCGCACCGGCCGCTGCCCCGCACCATGGGCTCGGCGATCTTGACCGGGTCGTCGTCCCGGCTCCAGCACGCGTCGACGAGGTCGGCGGGCCTGGCGCTGGCGATGCGGTCGAGGGCCGGCGCCGACGACTCGTCGGCGGTCAGCGCCCCGAGCCACTCGTCCATCTGGCGCAGGGCCTCCTGCGCAACGGGGCTCGCCGTCGAGTAGAGCCCGTAGCGGTCGTCCTCGACGAGCATGACGTGGTTGTCGGCGCGCCCGTTGGCCCGCTCGAGCCGGTCGCGCAGCGAGAACGAGTGGTAGCGCACGTGCACGTCGCCGTTGTCGCGGTCGTCGCTGTAGGCGCGGTAGTCGATGATCGGGGTCTCCGCGAGCCCGCCGCCGCCGTGGGTCACCCGGCCGCTCTCGTAGGCGGCGCGCAGGGCCTCGGGGTCGGCCACCGTGCGCCCGGCCTGGAACTCGCCGTCGCCGTCGAAGCCGCCGACGCGGGCGTTGAGGTCGAGGAACTGCTCGGCCGTGATGACGCCGGTGTTCAGCGCCTCGAGCCCGTACTGCACCCCGACGTTGTCGAGGGGCCGCCGCGCGAAGCCGGTCTCGGGGTCGCGGCCGAGCACGTTGACGGTGTGCTCGAACACGTCGCACCGCGCGCCCCCGGGGTTGGTCTCGGGGTCGTAGCGCTGCTCCTCGGGCAGCACGTCGGGGCAGAACTCGCCGGTGGTGATGCGGCCCGCGTTGCGCGACACGTTGGGCATGGTGGCGAGCACGAGGAAGCCGGTCACCGCCCGCTGCTCCTCCTCGGTGAACGGCACCCCCGCCGTCTCGCCGAAGTAGCGGTTCAGCAGCCGCGCGTCGGTCACGAACGGGATGGTCCCGGAGATGACGTCGGGGAAGCTGCACCCGGGGATGATGCCGTCGAGCAGCCCGGGGTAGTTGTCGGCGATCTGGTGGTTCTGGTACGAGCCGCCCGAGCAGCCCCAGCCGATGGTG
>JAJEFC010000109.1 GCA_022820675.1 Vicinamibacteria bacterium
GGCGACGGCCGTCGCCGGCATGCTGGCGGCCGCGGCGGCCGCCGGGCAGTCGCTGCAGCCCGCGGGCTGGGACGCCGGCGTCAGGATGGCCGAGGCCGTCGACCGCAACCCCGACCCCGACGTCGTGGAGCTCGACTTCGAGGCCCGGGTGGCGAAGGTCGAGATCGCCCCGGGGCTCGAGGTCGAGGCCTGGACCTACAACGGGACCATCCCCGGCCCGATGATCCGGGTGAAGGTGGGCGACCGGCTGATCGTCCACTTCACCAACAACCTGCCGCGGCCGAGCACCATCCACTGGCACGGCCTGCGCATCCCCATCGACATGGACGGGGTGCCGGGGTACTCGCAGGCGCCGGTTCAGCCCGGCGGGACGTTCACCTACGACTTCGTGGTGCCCGACGCGGGCATCTACTGGTATCACCCGCACGTGATGTCGGCGGCGCAGGTGGGCTTCGGGCTCTACGGCGCGTTCCTCGTCGAGGACCCGGCCGAGGCCGCGACGGTGGGCATCGCCGACGACCTCGTCCTCGTGCTCAGCGACATCGACGTCACCGACGACGGCGAGCTGCTGCCGGCCGACACCGGCGGCGCCGTCGGCATGCTGTTCGGGCGCGAGGGCAACCGGGTGCTCGTGAACGGCCGGCGGGTGCCCGAGCTCGTCGCGCGCGCCGGCGCCCCGCAGCGGTGGCGCATCGTCAACGCGGCCAAGAGCCGCTACTTCAACCTCGACCTCGGCGACGGACACGTGTTCCGCAAGATCGGCGGCGACGGCGGCCTGACGGAGTACTCCGAGGACCACGACTTCATCGTCCTCGGGGCGGGCGAGCGGGCCGACGTGCTGGTGACCCCGACCGGCGAGCCGGGGGGCGAGGGGCTGCTGCGCTCGCTGCTCCACGACCGCGGCTACGGCAGCATCTTCGGCCGCGACTTCGAGAGCCTGATGACGCTCCGCTTCGCCGACGGGCCGCCCCACGAGGCAGGCCCGCTACCCCGCACCGGCCGCGACATCGAGCCCTGGGACCTCGAGGGCGCGACCCCGGTCGACCTCGAGCTGACCCTGCAGGAGGACCCCGTCGACGGCACCCTCGCCTACGGTATCGACCACGCGCCGTTCTGGAAGGCGAAGCCGATCCTGGCGAGCCTCGGCGAGACGCAGGTGTGGACGGTGAACAACACCACCGCGTGGTCGCACCCCCTGCACCTGCACGGCTTCTTCTTCCTGGTGTTCGACGAGGCCGGCGCCCCGGTCCGGCCCCTCGAGTGGAAGGACACCGTCGACATCCCCCACGACCGCACGGTGCGCCTCGCGGTCCGCTTCGACGACCGCCCGGGGACGTGGATCTTCCACTGCCACATCCTCGACCACGCGGATGGCGGCCTGCTCGGCGCGGTGCACCTCGGCCTGCCGGCCGAGACTTTCCGCAACCTGACCGAGCACTGAGGCCGAACGTCGACGGCTACAAGGCCACGAAGGCGTCGGGGCAAGGGCGAACCCGACCATCGCGGTGGACGACGAAGCCGGAGCCGGCCCGCCCATCGTCGCCTGCGGCTGCACCGGAGCGCCCAACCACTGGTGCTGCTCTACCAGAAACCCAACGCCGACACGTTGCGCCTGCTGCGGCCCGGGTCACGTTCGGAGCTCGGCCTCTGACCCGGGCGTCCTGCTCGCCGCCCGCGTGCACGGGCTTCACCGCCGCACGCGGCTCGTGCGCTGCACCAGTGAGCCACTCGCGCCCACGCACGACCGGGCGTCCTGCGTTCCCGGAGCGATGCGCAAGCCGGCCGCGCTACGGCAGCGTCAGGGCCAGCAGCTCGGCCGGCTCGCCACGGGCGCTCACGGCCATCGCGATGTACTGCTTGCCGTCGACCGTGTAGGTCATCGGCACCCCGCTCTGCCGCTTTGGCAGCTCCATCTCCCAGACCGTCTCCCCCGTCTGCTTGTCGTAGGCGTAGAACATCTGTCCGCCGGCCCACGTCGGGGTGGCGAAGAGGCCGCCGCCTTCGCCGGCGAAGACGAGCGTCTTCGTGACGAGGATGCCGCTCCGTTCCGGCTTGCCCGTCCGCGGGATGTCGACGCCGCTCAGGGCCGGATGGTCCCGGACGCAGTCCGGCGTGTCGCCGTTCGGGATCATCCACAGGTGGTCGCCGGTGTTCAGGTCGATGGCGGTGATGCGTCCCCAGGGCGGCTTGATGAGGGGCAGGCCGAGGGGCCCGATCTCGCCGCACCCCTGCGTCAGGGCGGGCCCGCGGCGCCGGCCGCCGCCGCCCACGTAGTCCATGGTCGAGCGGCCGGGGTCGTTCACGAGCCCCGCGACGGTGGGGTTGGTGACCGAGGCCACGTAGAGGATGCCCGTCTCCGCGTCCACCGCGCCCCCCTGCCAGTTGGCGCCGCCCGTCATCTGCGGCAGCATCAGCAGGGCGCGCCGGCCGTCCTGCCCGGCCAGGATCGGCGGGGTGTAGATGGGGCCCATCAGGTACTCGGACGCGATGCGCCGCGCCTCGGCGGCCAGCTCCGGCGTGAAGTCGATGAGGTCGTCGTTCGAGACCCCCTGGCGGTCGAACGGGGCGGGCCGGGTGGGGAACGGCTGGGTCGCCGCCGCCTGCTCGCCGGGCACCGTCGACGCGGGCACGGGCCGCTCCTCGATGGGCCACACCGGCTCGCCGGTGACGCGGTCGAACACGTAGGTGAACGCCTGCTTGGTCACCTGGGCCACCGCCTTGATCTCGCGGCCGTCGACGGTGATGTCGACCAGGGCCGGCGGGGTCGGGATGTCGTAGTCCCAGATGCCGTGGTGGATGAGCTGGTAGTGCCAGACCCGCTCGCCGGTCCGCGCGTCGAGGCACACCAGGCTCTCGGCGAACAGGTTGTCGCCGGGCCGGTGGCCGCCGTAGAGGTCGTTGGTGGGGGTCTCGACGGGCAGGTACACGTAGCCCAGCTCCTGGTCGGCGGACATCGGGGCCCACACCCCGGTGTTGCCGCTGTAGCGCCACGAGTCGTTCTCCCACGTCTCGTTCCCGAACTCGCCGGGCTGGGGGATGGTGTGGAAGATCCAGAGCTGCTCGCCGGTGCGCACGTCGAAGCCGCGCACGAACCCGGCCGGGAACTCCGGCGCGGGGGCGGTGGCGCGCAGGGCCGCGCCGACCACGATCACGTCGCCCACGACCATGGCGGGCGAGTTCAGGCCGATCTGGCCGTTCTCCACCGCGGGGCGGTCGAGCCCGTCGAAGATGCCGTCGTAGAGGTCGACGACGCCGTCCTCGCCGAAGCCGGGAACGGGGTAGCCGGTCTCGGCGTCGAGGGCCACGAGGTGATAGCCCCGGGTGACGTGGATGACGCGCGCGTCGTCCTCCCCGTCCGTCCAGTACGCCACCCCCCGGCCCGAGCTCGCCCGCACCGGGGCGAGGTCGCCGCGCTCGCCTTCGTCGAGGCGGTACATCCACAGGGTCTCGCCGGTGGCGCCGTCGATGGCCACGGCGTTCCGCCGCCAGCCCGCGGTGGCGTAGAGCACGCCCCCGACGGCGAGCGGCGTCGTCTGGTAGTAGAAGTCGGTGCGCGGGCCGAAGTTGTCCGACCGCCAGCGCCACGCGACGTCGAGGTCGGCGACGCTGTCGCGGTCGATCTGGTCGAGGGCCGAGTACTTGGTGCTGCCCGAGTCTCCCCCGTAGTACCGCCACTCGCCCTCCCGCATGCCCTGCTGCGCGGAAGCGGCGACCGCCGTGACGAGGAAGACGGCGGCAACCGCGAGGCTCCTCCGGTTACACCGGTTCATCCGTATCGACATGGAGTACTCCTGTTCTCCTCGGCGCGGGTCAGCGCCCGGATCCGTTCAACGCGATGAGGCGGCACACGATTGCGTGATACTGTTGAGACTGGCATGGACAAAACGACGCTCGAGACGCTGGAAGCGTTCGCGGTCAGGGTCGAACGTGCCGCCGAGCTCACCGACCGACGCGCCCGCGATGCCGACCGAATCTCCCGGTGGACGGTCGGGATTGCCTTCGCCCTGGGCGGAGCAATCCTGTCGGCGGTAATCGCGCTGGTCTACCAAGTCGCCGCCCTTGCCGGCCAGGTACAGGCCCTGGCTTCTCTCCCCTGACACCGAGTGGGCGGCCCGCGAGCAACCTCCGGCACCGGCTCCGAGCCACCAGGCCACACCTTGGCGCCACCCTCGAGGCCGTCGAGTCGAAGGAGGCTCCCCGCCTCCGACGGCGCGGCGTACGCGGACTTCCTGCCGTGACGCGCGAGCGGCGACGGCACAGGGTCAGTTCTCGTACACGGGACCGTCGACCGTGCGGTGCGAAAGGTACTTCCACTGGCCGTCGCGTTGTGCGTAGACGCGGACGTACCAGAAGCTGAAGCTGCGCCGGTCCGCCTCGGGCCCGCCGCTGCGGGCGCGCAGCCGTCCCATGGTGATGGCGACGTCGCCGTGCACCTCGGCCTGCTGCGAGTCGACCTCGCGCATGGAGTAGCGGCCGGCCAGCGAATCGAGCCACTCCTGCTTGCGGTCGACGCCGAGGATGGCGCCGCCGGTGGTCCAGCCGTCACCGTGCGTGTACGTGAAGTCGTCGGCGCAGACCCCGTCGAGGAAGGCGACGTCGCCCCGCAGCACCGCCTCCTCGATCCGTTTCTCCAGCGCGAGCACCTCTTCCGCCACGTCGGACTCCTCCCCGGAAAGCGTGAGCGCCTCCGCGGCCGCCGCAGACTCCGCCCCGGGAAGCGCGAGCGCCTCCGGCGCCGGGTCCGGCAGCGCGAAGACGTAGAGCGCGTTCCCGCTTCGCGGATGGCGCACGTCCGGCGCGAGGTTGCGGGGCATCAGCCGGGGGCTGCCGCCGCCGAGGCCCGTCGACACCGCGACGTACTGCTGGCCGCCGGCCCGGAAGCTGATGGGGAAGCCCTGCACCGACGTCCCGAGTCGGGCCCGCCACAGCTCCTCGCCCGTCTCCACGTCGAAGGCCCGGAACCGGCGGTCGAGGTCGCCCGCGAAGGCGAGACCTCCCGCCGTGGTCAGGACCCCGGTGAGGAACGTCGGCCGCTGCTCGATGCTCCACACCTCCTCCAGCGTCTCGGCGTCGTAGGCGGCGAGCTTGCCCAGGTTGCCGTCGGTGCCGGGCATCTCGTGGAACGGCCGCGAGCTCATCCCGACGCCGCCCGACCCCAGCTCGAACGCCACCTCGCGGGCGGCCAGCTCCATGCACGACTGCGCCAGCGGCAGGACGAGCAGCCCCGACCCCGGGTGGTAGCTCATCGGGTGCCAGTTCTTGCCGCCGGCGGTGCTCGGGCACGCCGGCACGAGCTGCTCGAACTCGGCGTCGATGATGTCCTGCCGGTAGGTGACGGCGCCGGTGTCGGGATCGATGCGGTCGAAGACGTTCTGGTACACCGTCTCCTTGTGCCCGAGGAACTCGCCGGTCTCGCGGTCGAGCTTCCAGAGGATGCCGTGCTTGCCGGCGCTGAAGACGGTCCTACGGCCGCCGACGTCGACGAGCACCCGCTCGTAGACCTCGTCGAGGTCGAGGGTCTCCCCCGGCACGTGCTGGAAGTGCCACGCGAGGTCCCCGTCGCCCGGCCGCAGGGCGACGGTCGAGTTGGTGTAGAGGGCGGGGTCGTCCACGGTCATGCCGCGGCTCCGCGCGACCCACGGCTTGGCCTGCGCCACCCCGAAGTAGACGAGGTCGAGGGCGGGGTCGTAGCTGCCCGTGATCCAGGTGTCGCCGCCCCCGCGGAGGAAGTCGGGCACGTCGGCCCAGGTGTTCCCGCCCGGCTCGTCGGAGCGGGCGACGGTGTTGAAGCGCCACAGCCGCTCGCCGGTCGCGGCGTCGTAGCCGCTGATGAAGCAGCTCTCGAGCGTGTAGCGGTCGCAGCCGCTCAGCCCCTGCACGAGGGTGCCGCCCGCCACCACCGGCCCGCTCGTGTTGCGGAACCCCTCGGCGTGGTCGGCGATCACGGTGTCCCACGCCCGCTCGCCGGTGCGGGCGTCGAGGGCGATCAGGCGGGCGTCGGGGGTGGCCATGAACAGGTGGTCCCCGTAGATGGCGAGGTTGCGGCTCATGCCCGAGTAGCCGGTCGTGGCCACCTCGACCTCGTGCTCCCAGATCAGATCGCCGGTGGCGGCGTCGAGGGCCTGCACCACCGGGCCGATGCCCGCGAGAAACATCACCCCGTCGTGGACGATCGGCGACGGCGCGTTCCACCCGCCCTCGTTCATCGCCCACACCCAAGCCAGCTCCAGCTCGCCGACGTTCGACCTGTCGACGTCCGCGAGGGGGCTGTGGCTCCACGACTCGTAGTTGCGGCGGATCATCAGCCAGTCGCCGTCGTCGGGGTCCCGCAGCATCTCGTCGGTGACCGGCCGGTAGTCCGCGACCGTCCCGGGCACGGTGACGCCGCCGCTCTCCGGCGCTGCCGACACGCCCGCCGCCGCGGTCGGGGAAGCCGGCGGCGCCCCGCCATCCGCCGCGGAGG
>JAJEFC010000298.1 GCA_022820675.1 Vicinamibacteria bacterium
CCCTGCCCCGGGCGGCCGTCGCTCCGCGCGGGGGCCGGCCGCGCCGGCTCGAGCCCGCCGGCCCCGCCGAGCAGCTCGGTCAACGGCACGAGCCGCCGCAGGTGGATCCAGCGCAGCATCGCCATCTCGAAGTGGTAGCGCGGCTGCGTCGCGCTGCGGATGTCGAGCTCGGCCCGCGACAGCACGTCGAACCCGCGCAGCAGGTCCTCCCGCGAGAACCGGTCCACCAGCGCCTGCAGGCGCTCGCGCTCGGCGTCGGCGGCGATCTCGGGGTCGTCGATGCGGCGCGCGTCCACCTTCAGCACCATCAGGTCGCGCACCAGCCGGGCGAGCTCGCGGCACACCGAGCGCAGGTCGTACCCCGCCTCGACGAAGCGGCCGGCCAGGTCGAAGACCCCCTCGGCCGCCTCCGCCGCGACCGTCTCCGCCACGTCGAGCACCGCGTCGCGGGCCACCAGCCCCAGCACCGCCGACACCTCGTCGGCGCCGATCGACTCGCCCGCGAAGGCGATGACCTGGTCGAGGGCGCTCTGCGCGTCGCGCATGCTGCCGGCGGCGGTGCGCGCGATCAGGGTGAGGCCGGCATCGTCGACGGCGATCTGCTCCGTCTCGACGATCTTCCGGAGCTGCTCGGCGATGGCGGCGGTGCCGATGGTGCGGAACTCGAAGACCTGCGAGCGCGAGAGAATCGTGTCGGGAATCTTGTCGAGCAGCGTCGTCGCCATGATGAAGACGACGTGCGGCGGCGGCTCCTCGACCGACTTCAGCAGGGCGTTGAACGAGCTCGACGAGAGCTGGTGCACCTCGTCGATGATGAAGATCTTGTGGCGGTCGCGGACGGGGGCGATGGACAGCCCCGAGATGATCACCTCGCGGACGTTGTCGACCTGGGTGTGGGTGGCCGCGTCGATCTCGAGCACGTCGATGTCGCGCCCCTCGGCCACCTCGCGGCACGCGTCGCACTCGCCGCACGGGTCGGCCGTGGGCCCCTCGACGCAGTTCAGGGCGCGGGCGAGAATGCGGGCCGTCGTGGTCTTGCCGACCCCCCGCGGCCCCGCGAACACGAACGCCTGGGCGACCCGCTCGCGGGCGATGGCGTTGCGCAGGGTCTGGGTGACCCCGCGCTGGCCGACCACGTCGTCGAAACGCTGCGGCCGCCACTTGCGGGCGAGAACCTGATAGGCCATGCGGTGCGGGGGCGGCGGGCCCCAGCCGCGACCCGGAAGAACCTGCGGCACATGTCAGTGACTACTTAGCGCTGCTGCCTTCCGGCCCTGACGCGGTTCGTAGGCTGAGATTGCACAGGGTCCGAGCCGCGCTGCGGCCCGCCATCCTGGACGGCGCCCGCCCGCCCCGATCGGCCGGCGGCAGGTTCAGTGTACCGTCAGCCCCGAGGCCGATCAAGCCGCCGGGCCCGCCCCGGCCGCGGCCGTCAGCCCCGCTGCGACGGAGGGTTCGGCCCGCCCCCGGCGACGGCCGCGGACCCGGGTCAATCGCGCGTCTGGCCCTCCGCCTGCGGCCGTCGGCTCGGCTGCGATGAAGGGTCCGGACCGCCCGGCGACGGCCGTCGGCCCCGGCGAGATCGAGCGTCCGGACCGCCCCCGGCCGCCGGCCGTGGCCCGT
This sequence comes from Vicinamibacteria bacterium, assembly GCA_022820675.1. Taxonomy (GTDB): domain Bacteria; phylum Acidobacteriota; class Vicinamibacteria; order Vicinamibacterales; family UBA8438; genus JAJEEA01. The sequence goes on from JAJEFC010000298.1 coordinate 1,624, forward strand.
TACCGATCGAACGTCTCCCCCCGCGGCCGCCCGCGGGTGCGCGGCCGGCCCGGTCGCCCGAAAGCGAGTGGTCCCTCCCCCCCGCGGCCGGCTCGCGGGACGCCGAAACGCCCGTGATAGACTGGTCGCCGAGACCGTGCGAGCCTCGTTCCCGGAGAGATGTCCGAGCGGTTGAAGGAGCACGCTTGGAAAGCGTGTGTAGGGGAAACTCTACCGTGGGTTCGAATCCCACTCTCTCCGCCACACTCTGACAGTCAAGTCGTTTGTTTTCAATAACTTAACTGCTGGTATAGCTGGCTAGACCCTCAGCGTGTCCCACAAAATTACCGTGGGATTGGCGATGTTCCTGCCGTGCTTTGATCTGCTCTCTGTCGCCCTCCTGATGTCGTTCCCCCGCTTCAACTGCTCACTCGACAAGCTGCTCGACGCCGGCTGCATCGACCACGACCTGCGACCAGGCGCGTCCCAACTCGGGGCCGTTAGTCCTCACGATCACGGGCGCACCGATGGGGACCACCGGGGCGTTGTCCCGCGTAACGCCCTTCGTGACGCTCGCGCCGGGGTATCCGTCGTCGGCGCACCTTCCATGCGAGATGTCTGAACGCTGGTGCGCCAGCCGCGCGGGCCGCACTTGAGCTCAGGGTGTCAGCGGTCGTACCCGTGGTCGTTATCGCGGGTTCGGGCTTGTGACTGCCGCGGAACGGTCGGCTGTGGCCGTCCGGGATCGATCTGGTCGAGCCGGTTGATCATGTCGATGCTCGAGCGGCTCGCGGAATCGAGGATCGTGCGTTCGCCGCCGGCGTTGACGGCGGTCCGGATGGCGGCGAGAACCTGGGGCGCGGTGACGGGGCCGTTGTTGTTGAGGTGAGTGGCCACGCCGGACTCGACGAGAGCTCTGCCGGCCTTGCGGGCGGCGTACATCTCGGGTTCGAGGGGGCCTGCGCCGATGGTCTTGCGGATGGAGAGCGTGTCGTTGCGGAGGTCGATCTCGAGGCGGGTGTAGCGGTGGGCCTGGAATGCGGCAGCGGCCTCGGGCCCGAGCCGGGCGCCGACGGCGCGGCGGGCACCGCGGATCGAATCGTGGAAGTTGTCGGCGAGCATGCCGGCGGCGTTGCGCCACGCGCTCTCGATGGCAGCGGCCCGTTGTTCGGAGACCATGCCGGCGGCGGCGGCGAGCGCGGCGGGGTCCTCGTCGGCGGCGGTCAGGATGTCGAAGACGTCGCGGACGAGCAACTGGTCGACGCGTTCGAGCTTGCCGCACAGGATCTGGTGGCTGGAGAGGACCTTCTCCAACTGGCCGTCGACGGTGGCGATGGCGTGGCCGTAGGGGGGGTCGGGTCGGAAGGTGGAGATATCGAGAAAGCCGTGCTCGAAGGCGATCTTCACGCGGCCGCCGGCGACGGCTTCGGGGGTGCCGCCGAGCTGGTTGACGATGTTGCGGTCGTTGTCCTGAAGAAGGTCGACGAGGGTGTTGCGGCCGGGAAGGAGCACGTCGATGTCGGTGCTGATCCGGTGTTTCCAGCGGGCGGCGAGGATCGTACCGCCGCCGAGGTGTGGGGGAATGTTCGAGCGGAACATCTCGGGCGGAATCGCGTGAGCGATGCTCCGTTTCGCAGCCCACAGGCCGGCTGCGGGCTGGGGAAGCGTCAGGGTCTCCATGGGTTCTCCGGGCGCGGAGGCGGTGTCGCGAAGGCGTTGATCTGGCGGATCCGCAGTGGCGGCACGGCGCCTTGGCGCCGGGCGGCCCGGGCGAGCTGGCGCCAGGTGAACGCGCCTTCCGTGTGGGCGTTGACGAGCTCCTCGAAGGAGGCCTCGTTGATGAGCACGGTGGCTATGGACCGTTGGCGTCGGGTGGGGTTGTCGGCGCGCAGGGCGTCGTAGAGCTCGACGCTGGTCGGGCGGACGCGCCAGCCGGCGCAGGCGCCGCCGAGCAGTCCCCGGATGGTCTGGGAGTGCGGACCGGTGGCGTCGGGGTCGGCGTCGAGACGAACCGCAGCGAGGTCGTCGGCCGTGGAGTACTCGTCGGGGAAGGCGTCGATCGGGGCGAGGGTGGGCTCGCTGGCGGCGGCGTGGCGCCGGCGTTCGGTCTCTGCCTTGCTCCAGGCCCAAGTGGCTGTCTTCTGGGGACCGGCGGTGTCCGGGGGGAGGAGGGCCGCTGGGGCCGCTGTTTTCGCCGCTCGTTGTTCGAGGCTTCCCCTGGGCGTGTCGTCAGCAGGGGTGGGCGGGTGGGTCGAAAGAGCCTCCCGCCCGCGGGGGCAGCGCAGGTCCGAGGATGGCCGTTTGACAGTGCCGATGGTCATGGAATCGATCATCAGATCGTACGAGCAGTCTTGGCAAGCCGGCTCGCCAACAGCCGGACGATCTTCCCGGCTGCCGCTTTCGCGGCGTCGGTGCTGACGGGCCGCCGTTCGGCGCAGCCGGCGAGTGCCCGCGCCTTCGCCGACGGGCTTCGTGGTGTTCGGCGAAAGGTCCCGGGGCCGTTCGCTTTCGGAGTCTTCAACGCCTTCCTCTACAGGGGCGGATTTTCGGCCGCGGTCCGCGGGGCCGGCGCCCCGACCCCCTGGTGCACATTCCGGGCACCGAAGAACCTCCGAGCAAGCACAGCGGAATCACGGGGGCCGGTCTGAGAGAGAGGTGAGCGAATGCGACGGTTCGGGCGTGTCTTCTGTGGCTTGGCGTTCTCGGTGCTGGTCGGCGGCCTCGCCGCGGCCCCGGCGGCGGGGCAGGTGTCGGACATCTGGTTCGACGCGCCTCACGACGGCGCCACGTGGCACCGCGGCGACGTGATGCGGGCGCGGATCGTCCCCACGGTGCCGATCTCGGGGGCGGGCAGTCGTCCCGTGCTCGAGCTGGTCGTCGGCGAGAACACCCGGGAGGTCGAAGGCCGCTTCTACCAGAACGGCACTCGGGCCCAGTTCTTCTACGTGGTGCGGAGCGAGGACGCGGCCGCGGCGGACGAGGTCCGCATGGTCAAGGTGTCGCTGGCCGGCGTCGAGGTCGACCTGAGCGGCTTCACGCCCACCACCTATGCGGTCGACGGCGGCTCCCGCGGCGCTGCGCCGGCCATCGACGCCGTCGGGCTCAGCTCGTTCTTCGTGCCCGCCGACGGCGTGTACCGCCCCGGTGACGAGATCTACTGGTTCGCCCGGTTCCACAAGGCCATCGCGGTGAGCGGGGCGCCGGTGCTGGCGCAGCGCATCGGCGAGGAGATGCGGGAGGCGCGCTACCGTCCCGACGTCCAGACGCTCCCCGGCGGGATGTACTTCACCTACACGGTGCAGGCCGGCGACTGCGACATGGACGGGGTGGGCATTCCCGCCAACGCGATCAGCGGCGGCTCCGTCCGCGAGGCGGACGGCTCGCGGGCCGCCGACCTGTCGCACCCCGCCCAGGACCCGGCGAGAGACCTTCAGGCCGACGCCACGCGGCCGGTGGCGTGCGCGGCGGTGCCGGCGGCGCCGGGCCCGTGGCTGGCCCTGCTGGCGTCGCTCCTGCTGGCCGGCGGCGCGCATCTGGTCCGGCAGCGCCGTCTCGCCTGAGCCTGCGCCGCCGGTAGAACCATGCGATCGAGCTCGGGGAAACCGGTCAGGCGACCCGATCTTCGACGACAAGGGTGCGTCCGACCGTGCGCAGGGCCCTCTCGACCTGGCCGATGTGGGAACGATGGTCCGGGTTCAGGAGCTTCCGGACTGCGGCCTCGCTGATGCCGAGCCGCCCGGCGAGCTCCACGTTGGTGACGTCCTGCGCACGCATCGCCGTGTAGAGGGCCAGCTTGGCGGCGGTGACGGGCGGCACCGGGATCAGCTCCTGTCCGTCGGCGGCCGCGCTCGGCGCCGGGATGTCCCAGCGTTCGTGGACGTATCCGGCCAGCGCGGTGGCCAGCGCATCCTGCGCACTCGCCAACGCCTCCGCCCGGTCGTCGCCGCACGTCAGCGCCTCGGGCACGTCGGGAAAGCTGATCGAGACCCCTCCGTCATCCGGCGTCAACACGCATGGATACGTGTAGCGCATCAGAAGCTCTCCTTCGCGATCTCCAGTTGTCTCAGCATGTTGCGGAACGTCCCCGGCTTGAGCTCACCGTGTCGCACCGTGGTGAAGCGGTCACCGACCCACAAACGCCCGTGGCTGCCCTTGCCGCGCGCCGGCTCGAAGCGGTACTCGAGGCTGTTGCTCCTCGCGTAGCGCCGGGCGCGCCGGATGAACTCCGCCGCCGTCACGATTCTCAGAGTCGCACCTCTGAGTTCGATCTGCAACCCGCTAATCGCCGGGCCCCGGCCGTGGCGCGTCTGCTTGCCTCCACGGCTTGCCTCCTGCTCGCCCTGGCGCACCTCCCTTGCCTGACCGGGGGTCCACAGATGATTCCGTGTGCCGGACAGGCGGCCGCCCCGACCGCCTGTTCGGGCCGGCCCGCGAGGAGCCAGCCCGGGGCCGCGACGGCCAAGACCGACCCGACGCCGAGCCGCCAGCCACCCCGCCAGCAGCGGTCCCAACGGCGCCCGCACCACTTCGTGCGGGTGCGGCGCGCGCATGCCAGAGCAGGAGGAGACTCGGAAACCGCAGCGCCTGAATCACGGCGGCGATGCTCGGAAACCCCTGGAGTTGGACAGCCAGTCGCCCGGCCTGGGCAGCGCGGCGACATTGTGACGGCGCTGTGCGCCGCCGTAGCGGCGCCGGAGTGGACGCTTCGCTTTGGCTACTTCCTGCAAGAGTCACGCGGGAACCCTTGGCCGCAGCCGGTCCTCGGCCACCGCCGCCGGCGCATGCGGACCAGGGGCTGCCAGGGCTGCCAGATGCGGACGACCCTATATCGTCACTCTCCTCACACCGTCTCTCGAAGCGGCTTTCCGGCCACCCACCAATGAAAACCCGCCCGACGTAGGAACTCGTCGGAAATCCGTGAAACCTGCCTGCCGCATGAGTCGAACCACTTCATCGCAGGTTCGCTGCACGCCACCGCTGCCGCGCGCGATCATGTTCGCATTCCACAGCGCCGCTATCTGCGGCCGCCCGGGCCGTTCATCGAAGAGAACCTCGTGGACCCACAGCGCTCCCGATTCAGTCAAGTGGCGCGAGCAACGATCGAGAAGCACCAGAGCGTCATCGTCATTCTGGTCATGAAGGAAGTTTCCGAGAAAGGCGACGTCGCTCGCATCGAGTCCCCAGTCCAGTTGAAAGACATCCATCGGAACGACGGTCACCCTGTCGGCTACGCCGTATTTTCGCAGGTACGGCGCAACGAACGGCGCCACCGTCGGCTGTTCCACCAGAAACACCGACGCTGCCGGATTGTCGAGGGCGACAGGAATCGCAAACGTACCGCTTCCGCCCGCAACGTCCACCATTCGGGTGACCCCGTCGAAGACACCGCTTCTCGCGGCCGTCACGCTGGGAGCGAAGTTCCGGCTGTGTTGAATGGCAAGCCGGACCTCCGTGCTCCAGCTCGCAGTTGCCGTCGTCTGCCCGGTCCCCGCCAAATACGCACCCGGGACATCGTCGGTGCAGTCCCAGAAGAGACCCTCGCCGATATGGTAGGGGCTGCCGGGCACCAGGTACTCGCGGGACAGGTCCGTCAACACGTAACGGCCGTCACTGGAGGCGCTCTCGACGAGACCCATGCTGATCAGCACGCCGATCAACGCCTCTGCGCCGCCCTCGTTCAAGACGGTCTCTCGACATACCTCGGATACGGAGCGCCCCTCACGCGGCGCGAGCGCCCGGAGAAGCCCTGTACGGTTGCTCCACTCTACATACTGTGACAGTGAAGCCCCCGCAGACATGCCCCACGCCCTGCCGACCCGCCGGGTGATTTCCGAGATATCGCACTTTGGGGAAACAAGGTTCATCGCGGCCACAGGTCATGTACCACTCACGCGAGGGTGGTATCGATGATCCATCGACTACGCGCTCCTTCGCCGCTGCCCTCCCTGCGGCTCTCCCTTGACGGCTACCCAGCCGCAGAAATTCAGGCAGCGCCAGAAGCAGTCCACGTGCGTGAAGCCGGACCGCCGCAGCATCTGCTCGTTGGCAGTGGCACTCCGGGGAACGAGGACGTCTCTGAGCGCCATGTGCTTTCGGTCTATCTCTTCCCGCGTATAGCCCATCGATTCCTTGTGGTCGTGGTAGAGGTCGACCAGCAGCCCGTCGGTCGTGGAGTCGTTGCCGAGGATCTTCTCGACGAGAATCAGCGCTCCGCCGGGCGTCGTGTGCCGATACGCGGTGGTCAGCGTCCGAAGGCGGTCGTCGACGGGCACGAACATCAAGGTCAGAACCGCAAGCGTGACGGATGCCTGCACGTCCGGATAGCTGGTCCGCAGGTCGACGTTGCGGATCTCGACGAGACCGGCGTCGATGGACGATTTCAGTCGGCGGCGGCAGGCATCGGCCATGGGCTCCGAGACTTCGATGCCCACATAGCGGTTGTGCCCCGCGAACCGATCGATCAGCGGTGCCATCGCCGCCCCGAGCGCGCATCCGAGATCGACGACATGAGTGTTCGGCTGGACCAGACGAGTGGCCACCTGGAACACGCTGTTCCGCATGGCATCGAGCTGCGGAATCGACCGAGCCAGCATGTCGTCGAAGACGGCGGTCACGGATTCATCGAATCGCCATGCCCCCGCGGGCATGTGACCGAGCGAGGAAGCGCCGGGATTCATGGACGTGCCCTCCGGCGGTCGAGCCGCCTCTCGACAGTTTCCTGTGCTCGGGAGTTGCTGAACGGCGCTTCCACGCGCACCGTCACGATGTCGGAGTCGTGGAACTGCTGGTGGCGGACCGAGGACGCGACGTGACGCAGCAGGCGAAGCGAGACCTCCCGTTCCATCAGCACGTCGTCGGGTCGCGCCGCCAGCAGCCCCATCCGGTCCTGCAGGTTCTCCTGGCCGGCCGCGGCGACGAACTCGAGCACGGCGCCGCCGCCCTCCTTGCGGGCCTGCAGCAGCAGGCGTCGACGCTCGCGCGTGTCCCGGGCCTCGTCCTGGCCGAGCAGCGTCAGCAGCGTCTCCTCGCTGGCCGCATCCAAACGGTGGACCATCTTCTCGCCCCAGCCGCTGCGGGCCGCAAACGCGGCGAGAAACTCCCTGATGCGAGGCAGGGCGGCCACGTCGAGGGGCGATTCGATGCGGCGGCGGGGCGCCGTCACCTCGAGGAACAGGGTCATGAAGACGGCCACGAGACCGCCCGCGGTCATGCCGTTCGCCAGCAGGCCGCCCGCGAGGCCGTCCAGCAGCTCGGGGAACATCAGGTCGTTCTCGCAGCCGACCCCGACCCAGAAGGCGACACCCGCGATGAGGCCCGTGCGGTGGTCGATGCCGCCTTGCACGACCTCCGTCATGCCGCGCACGAAGGTCATGGCGAGCACCACCGTGAGATACGCGGCGGCGACGGGGCCGGGTATCGCCAGGATCAGGGCGAGCAGCTTGGGCAGGAACGCCAGCGCGATCAGGAGGCCCCCGCCCGCGACTCCCACGCGGCGGGCCGCGACCCCCGTCAGCTCGACGGTGGACACGCTGACCCCGATGGTCTGCGTGGGCATGATCCCGGCGACGCCGGCCAGCAGCTTGCCGATGCCGTCGGCGGCCACCGCCCCCTCGACCGCCCGGTAGTCCACCGCCCTCGGCCGCCGCCACGAGACCCGCTGGACGGCGACGGCCCCGGTGATGGTCTGGATGGCGCCGATCACGGCCACGAACACGAAGGCGGGCAGGAGCCGCACGAACGCCGGACCGGGGTCGAGCTCGACGCCCGGCCAGGCCGCCTGGGGCACGCCGACCCACGACGCCGCCGCCACTCGGGCCGGATCGTAGAGCCCCAGGGAGCCGGCGACCGCCGAGCCGGCGACAATCCCGGCGAGCGGAGCCCACAAGCGCAGGGTCGCGCCACCCTTCAGGGAGATGCCGCTGATGACGACGACCGTCGCCAGCGCGGTGACCGGCGCCCCCATCGCCGCCGTGCCGGGCGGCGCGTCGGTCAGCCGGCTGAAGACGACCGGCAGCACGGTGGCCGGCACCAGCATGTTCACGGTGCCGACGATGGTCGGGGTCAGGAGCCGCCTGAACAGGGCGAGCCGCATGGAGATCGCGATCGGGACGAACGCCGACGCCGCGACGAGCGTCGCGAGCAGGGCCGGGCCGCCCTCGGCGAGGGCGCTGACCGAGACCCCGATGAAGGCGACGGGGGGGCCCATCGCGAGCACGTACCCGGCACCGACCCGGCCGAGCCTAGCCGCCTGCAGCGCCGTGCAGACGCCGCCGGCGGTGATGGCCCAGAAGACCGCCCAGGACAGGTAGGCGTCGGTCCCGCCGGCAGCGCGGATCGCCATCGTGGGAATCAGGACGGTGCCGGCGAGGCTGAGAACGACGAGCTGCAGGCCGCAACCGACGGCGACGGACGCCGGTGGGCGCTCGTCGGGCTCGTAGCGGACGCCCGGACCGCGCTGCGCGTCGACGGGGCTCACCGCATCGACCTAGTGCTTCGCCACAGCCGAATGTTCGGGCATGGGTGCTCTGATTCGCCAACGATTGCGGCCGCAAAACCCATGTCCGTATCCGAAGACCATGGCGTGACGGGACCACTAGCCGGGCCGGCCCGTCATCCAGTTCCACGGCCGGACGTCGGCGTCCGCCAGGAGACCCGCCTGGCCATAGGGACTCTCGGCGACGAATGCCCGGGCGGCGCCCAGCGAGGGGGCCTCGACCACCAGGAGCAGCCCGTTGACGGTCTCTCCGTCATCGTCGAGCGTGGTTCCCCCGTGAAGAAGGTCCACGTCGGGATGACGGCCGCGATCGCGAACGTAGGCGGCGAAGTCGTCCCTCGGGCGCTGCGGCGTCAGCTCCTCGTTGTAGTTCGCGAACACCATGAAGTGCACGGTCACTCTCCTTCCCATCATCGGTCGTGGACGATGCCGGCCAAGCCGAGCACGACGAGCTGCGCGCCGCAACCCGGGGCGAGGGCCGCCGGTGGCTTCTGGCCGCCGGCGGCTTCTCGTCGGGCTCGTAGCGAACGTTGGAACCACGCTGCGCGTCGCCGGCGCTCACCGCATATGAACCCAGCCGGGCCGCACCGTGATCCAGTCTCCACGGTCGGACGTCGGTCTCCGCCAAGAGACCCGCCTGACCGTGGGGACTCTCGGCCACGAATGCCCGGGCGGCGCCGAGCGCATGGTCGGGGGCAACCCTGCCGGGGCTGCCGCACGCGACCCTCTATCTGGATCAGGCGTTGCAGGTTCAAGAAGCGAACAGAATGGTCGCGCTCGGCTTGACTTCACCGTGCCGGTAGCCCGCCTCGTGCACGCCCGAGAGAGCGTCGGCCAGCAACGCGGGCGTGAACGCGTCGAGCGTGTCGCAGGACATCCCATTGCGGCCTCCATGTTCGGCGGACAGGGTGCTGAAGGGATGTCCAGGCCACTCCGCGAACGGCACCGGCCTACGGCAGCTCCAGAACGGCGGCGCGCAGCTCCATCAGGTGGTCCGCCCGGATCGGCGTGGCTCCCGCCCTCGCCGCCGCGTCGGTCCAGCGCGGCGCCGGCAGACCCGCCGCCCGATACGCCTCGCCGAGCGCCGACCGCAGCTCCTGCAGATGCACGAGCCTGATCGGCGTCGTCCCCACCGACAGGACGGGGTCCGTCCAGGGATGGGGCCCCAGACCCGCCGCCGTCCGCGCCGCGTCGATCCGGGTCCGGAGCTCGGTGAAGTGAACCGCCCTGACCGGCGTTATCCCGGGCTCGAGCGGATGGTCGGTGAAGGGGGCCGGGGGGCTCACCGCCACCGTGAACGTCCGGACGGCGGCCAGACCGCCCGGATCGGTCGCCGTCACCGTGATGGCCGTCCGGCCCAGACCCACCGCCGTCAGACGCACGCGGGCGCCCGCTACGACGCCCGTCACCACCCGCGGGGCCGACGACGACACCGTGTAGCCGAGAACGCCCCGGTCGGGGTCGAGGAACACCGCCGACATGTTCAGCTCGAGCGTGCGGCCGAGCGCCATGCGCCGGTCCGGCAGGGTCCCCGTCACGACCGGCGGCCGGTTGCCGCTGCCGAGGCGGCCCCGCCACAACGCCACCGCGGGTCCCGTGGCGTTGAGTACCGCGACGGCGTCGGCCGGGCCGGTCACGCCCGACCCGACGCCGAAGGGAACGCCCAGAGGGTCGTCGCCGCGACGCTGGCGAGGATTCGAGAAGCGAAGCAGGGGCGCGCATCGCAGGGCGGCGTCCGCGCACTGGGTGGAGTAGGACATGGCCGTGCGCCAGCGACTCGACCGCGGGGCGCCTGGCGTGAGCCCTCGCGGGTTCACGTAGCCGTACGCCGGATGCGACGACACCGGTTTTTCGTGGTGGTGCACCTGGTACCGATCGTGGCTGAGCCCCATGTTGTGCCCGAGCTCATGCGCGAAGACCACGCCTCCGGAGTCGTGGGTGGTCACGCCGAAGGGGCCGTAGAGGTCGGCTATCCCACCGCTACCGGACTGGGCCGAGACCAGCAGGTGCACGAGGTCGGCCTCGACGCGCTCGCGGAGGGCGTGGACCTCGTCCAGGTGGCCGTCCGACGGATCCGCGAGGCGAACGAGGTCGAGCAGGGTGTTGCCCGTCTCGGCGTAGTCCACCAGGGACCGGTTCACCAACGCCACGCGGTGGCGGACCCCGCTCTCCTCGTAGCCTCGATTGGTTTCGGCGACCAGGAGGTCGACGAGGGCCTCCATCGCGGCGGCCCCGCCCGCCGACGCTCGTGCGGCCGGCGTGTAGACGACGGCCACGTCGATCGTGACGTCGGCGCGGTCACCGCACAGCCGGCCGCCGAACTCGATGGCCGCCAGCCGGTCCCGCCAGGCCGCCGGCGCGCACGCCGAGGTGGCGAAGATGTCCAGCCGGCGAAGGCGCGCAGGCAAATCGGGCGGCCTTCCCGACAACCCCCAGTTGTAGGCCAGGTCCAGCTCTTCGAGGTGCGCCAGGCTCCTCAGCGGGCCCGGAATCGGGCCGGTCAACCCGCTGTCGAACAGGTTCAGCCGCCGGAGGGCGACCAGGTTCCCAAGCCACGCCGGGAACAGGCCGCCGGTCAACCGGTTCCCCCCGAGGTCGAGCTGCTCGAGGGCCGCCAGATTCCCCAGCGAACCCGGGATCGGGCCCGTCAACGCGTTCCACGCGAGCGAGAGTCCCCGGAGGGCGGTCAGGTTCCCCAACCAGGGCGGAACCGGACCGGTCAACGCATTGCCCGAGAGAGCCAGCCACTCCAGGTCCGCCAAGCCTGCCAGCGCGCCCGGGATCGGGCCCGTCAACGCGTTCCCCCCGAGAAGGAGCCCCCGGAGGGCGGTCAGGCTCCCCAACCAGGGCGGAACCGGGCCGATCAACGCGTTGCCCGCGAGAGTCAGCCACTGCAGGTCCGCCAGGCCTGCCAGCGCGCCCGGGATCGGGCCCGCGAACGAATTGTCTGCGAGGTTCAGCGTCCTGAGAGCGACAAGATTACCCAGCGATGGCGGAATCGCGCCGGTCAGGCCGTTGCCCTCGAGCTCCAGGGCCATGACCCGGCCGCGGTCGTCCAGCGTCACCCCGTACCACTCGCCCAGCGGCGCCGACGTCTTCCAGCTCGTTCGTTCGGTCCAATCCGCGCCGCCGGTCGCGTCGTAGAGGGCCTCGAGCACCTCGCGGTCGCTCTGCGGGGCGGACGTCGCGACCACCGTCACCGCCATGGCCTGGGCGGCGCTCAGGCCTTCCGGGTCGCGCGCCGTCACCGTCACCGTCGCCGTCCCCGCCGATCCCGGCACGAGCCAGACGGTGGCGCCGGACACGAGGACGGAGACCGTGCCGGGGTGGCTGGACGCGGCCGCGTAGGTCAACGGATCGTCGTCCGGGTGGCTGAAGTAGGCCGCCACGGACACGCCGAGGGCCGGACCCTCCTCGGTCAGCGTCTGCGCCGGGATGGCGCCCACGGGCTCGGGCGGGGCCGTGCACGGACGTCCGCGGAAGTCGATCGTCGCCAGCCATGCCTGAAACGCGGGATCGGCGGGCGCGCACACCGCCGTCCCGGTCAGGTCCAGGCGACTCAGCCGCGACAGCCCGATCAGGCTTCGAGGGAGGGCCCCGGTCAGGGGGTTGTGCTCCAGCGCGAGCGTCCGCAGGTTCGCAAGGCGCCCCAGCGGGCTCGGAACCGGGCCGGTCAACTCGTTCCGAGCGAGGTGCAGGGACTCCAGGTTCGCCAGGCGCCCCAGCGCGCCCGGAATCGCGCCCGTCAACGCGTTCCCCGCAAGTTGCAGAAACCGGAGCTCGACCAGGCTCTCCAACCACGACGGGACCGGACCGGTCAGCTCGTTCCCCCGGAGACTCAACCTCCGGAGCTTCGCCAGACGTTCCAGCGTGTCTGGAATCGCACCCGTCAACGCGTTTCCCCCGACGTCCAGCCACTCGAGCTCGGCCAGGTTCCCCAACGCCGCCGGAATCCGACCGGTCAGCTCGTTGGTGTCGAGGCCCAGCTCCTCCAGATTCACCAGACTTCCAAGCGTGCGCGGAATCGTGTCCGCTAACCCGTTCCCCCCGAGGTGCAGCAGCCGGAGCGAGACCAGGTTCCCCAGCGCCGCCGGAATCGAACCGGTCAACTCGTTGCCGTCGAGGTTCAACTCCTCCAGATTCACCAGACTTCCAAGCGTGCGCGGAATCGCGCCCGTCAACCCGTTATCTCCAAGGTGCAGCAAGCGGAGCGAGACCAGGCTTCCCAACTCCGCCGGGACCGGACCGGTCAGCTCGTTCCTCCAGAGGATCAATCCCTGGAGTCTCGCCAGACGTCCCAGCGTTGCCGGAATCGCGCCCGTCAACGCGTTCCCTCCGAGGTCCAGCCAGTCGAGCTCGGCCAGGTTGCCCAACGCCGGCGGAACCGTACCGATCAAGCCGTTCTCGCGGACATTCAGCGACGTGACGCGGCCGGCGCCGTCGGTCCCCACGCCGTACCACTGGTGCAGCGGCGCCGACGTCCTCCATCTCGTGCGGTTCGTCCAACCGGGGCCGCCGGTCGCGTCGTAGAACGCCTCCAGCGCCGCGCGATCCGACGCGACGCTGCCCTGGGCGGCCGCGTCGGCCCCGAACGCGGCCCAGAAGGCGACCGCCAGCGCCGCGATGGACGCCCGCGGCCGCGCCGATGTCGTCCACGCAACTCGGGTCATCCTCGACCGATGCGCCGTGGTACGGTGCGCTCAGGGCCTCGGCAAGACCGCGCTCGCCAAGGCCACCCGATCGGATCCATCGAGCCACCGTTGGGGATCGGAAAGCGGCTCTTGGATCAGCCTCGGCCTCCGACTACTCCAGCGTCCTCGCAACGCGGAGTCCGGCGGCGGCCCAGCGGAGGTCGGTGGAACCGTCGGTGCCGCGGGTGACGATGCTGACGCCTCGGGGGCTGCCGCAAAGCATGCGGCGGTTCCGCCAGGGGTGCCGCGGGTGATGATGCTGACGCCCCGGGCGCTGCCGTGAAGCATGCGGCGGTTCCGCCAGCAGTGGCCGTCATCGTCGCTATCGGTGAAGACGTTGGAACAACCCCTGCCCGCCCCGCCGCCGGTCGCCGACGCGAACGCCCGGTACTCGCCGAGCGTGACCTCCATTCATAAGGGCGACTGAGCGGGGGAAACCGAACAGGCGAGTCGAGGGACTTCAGCTCCTCGCCAGTTCCCGCGTCGCCGGCGGCGTCCGACGGACGTCGCGCTCGTCGGCCCCTCGGGCTCCGGCAAGTCGACCATCTACCGGCTGCTGTTCGGCTTCGAGCGACCGGGCTCGGGGGCGGTGCTGTTCGACGGCCACGATCTCCTCAGCCTCGATCCCGAGGCGGTCCGCCGCCATCTGGGCGTCGTTCTGCAGGACGGTCAGGTGGCGGCCGACAGCATCCGGAACAACGTCGCCGGCTCGTCCCGGCTCGACACCGACGAGAGCTGGGAAGCGCTCCGCGCCGGCGGCCTCGAAGGGGACGTCCCGGCGATGCCGATGGGGCTGCAGACGATGCTGCACGAAGGCGGGGGCGGGCTGTCCGGAGGGCAGCGCCAGCGGCTGCTGATCGCCCGCGCGCTGGCCCGCAAGCCCCGCATCCTGCTGCTCGACGAGGCGACCAGCGCCCTCGACAATCACACCCAGTCCGTCGTGCAGGATTCCTGCTCGACCGCCATCTCCTGCGCGCGGAACGGCTCCTCGCCTACGGCGAGCCCGCCGCCGCCCTCGAGGCGATGGACGAGGTGCTCGCGCTTCAGGAGGAGCACGATCTCGTGTTGGAGGACGACTTCGACTTCCGGTACGCCCAGGTGGCCTACGCCGCCAGCCGCACCCAACGGCGATCGCGTCGTTGAACGCGTACCTCGTTGCCGCGGGCCGGGAGGGCGAGTTCTATCGCGAGGCGCTGGAGCTGCTCGATTCCGCAGAAGTGCGGCTGGAGCGGGAGGAGGCGGAGCGCCGGGGTGCTCGCCGACGGGCTGAGGCGGAACGACGTCGCGTCGCCCGATGGCCGCCCGGCCACGTGCTTCGGGACTGCGAGACGTGTCCCGAGATGGTGGTGCTACCGGGAGCGTTCTGGCGCCGGGCCGCTACAAGGTCCCGGCTTTCCGCAGACGGAAAGTCATCCTGTGGCGTGTGTGAGTTGGGGGGACGCCCAAGCGTATGTGTCGTGGCTGAGCCGGCAGACGCGCGCGACGTATCGGCTACCGAGCGAGGCGGAGTGGGCGCGTGCGGCAGCCGGTTCTCAGCCCGGGTGCGACCGGTTGCGGAGGGGGACGCGGCCGGACGGGACGTGCCCTGTGGGCTCGAACGGCTCGACCGCGGTGGGTGTGTCGGACATGGCGGGGACGTGTGGGAGTGGACGTCGGACTGCTGGGAGGGGGACTGCGGCCGTCGCGTGGTGCGCGGCGGCGCGTGGGACTCCCGTGCCGTACTCGTCCGCCAGGAGGGGCGTCTCGGCGGCACCACCGTCGTGCGGAACCGTCACCGTCGGTTTTCGCGTTTCGAGGACGCTGGATTAGCATTAGCCGGCACGCCGCCGCATGAGCGCCGTGCCGGCCGAGGCCCCCGTCCTGGTCCGCGAGGGTGACGGGCTCCGGCCGTTCGTTTTCCGAGATTCTCTGCTTCCCGCTTCCTGGCCAGTCGTCCTCCGTGTTCGTCGCCGGGATCCGGTTCAAAGTGCCTGCCTAAGAGCCTGACCAGCAAGCTGGCGAACCTACCGCACGGGGTGTCGGTCGAGCGCAGCCGGATCGAGCTGCGGTTCCACGGGCCGAAGGACGCCATGGAGCGGCTCCACGTGTTGGCGCATGCGCTGGTGAACGACTACGAGCGGTTCCAGAGGCTCATCGACCGCAGGGAAGAAGTCGGCGGCCCGGAAAGGTGGTGAATGGATGACGGACGCCCTGGTGCCGGTGGCAGAAACGTCGGCGGTCGACGCGGCCGCGCCGGCCGAGGCGAGGTCCGCCATGGCACCAGCGGCGGCCTCGACGCCGATCGCGCTGTCGCGCTTGAATCGTGCACACGCCGCCGGTGGCGCTGGGGGATTTCGTGGAGTTCTTCGCGCGCCGGACCGCGAACGAGCCGATGCGGGCCGCGTACGCGAGGGCGGCCGAACAGTCGGTGGGGCGGTGCGAGGCGCGAGCCCTCCGGCTCGGCGGTCTCGCCGCTCCCCGTCGACGCCTACATCCGAACGCACCCCCACCAGCGCCGACCGTCAAGCACGTGGCCGCGATCCGTATGCTCTACCCAGAGCGGCTCATGCCACAGTACGGGTAGTACGGGTAGAGTCGAACGCAGGCGCTGCGGTGCCCGCACCCCCGCACTGTTGGTCGACCTCCTGGAACTGCTGGGCGACATGTTCGCATGCTGCCCCGAATCGTGGATGAACGGAATCAAAATCGTCTCCTCCAATAGCCAACTCTCTCAGGCATCGTTCCCATTACATTGCAGGTAAGGCTCGGCGCGTCCGGGTCTCGCGAATAGCAAACCGAGCTTGAACTCCAAATACCTGGCCCATTTCCAGGCCTGCCACCAGCGTATTTGCTTCCGGTATATCAGCAAATATTCTCGGTCTGAGTTTTTTTTCTCGTCTTTGCCCAACACCTTAAGCCGCATTGATTGATACAGCCCGTCATGGACAAGGCTCGCGAGATGTACGCTCTTGGTGTCTAACACCGGCCCTGACGCACCGTCCCATGAATAGCCTTCATAAAATGTAATTGCGCTACCGGCACCCGATATCATCGGAGAGTCGGATGGCGCCCCGTTTTTCCTACCACAGTGTCGAAATGGTTCTGGAAATTTCACATACTGTAGCACGTAAGTACGACGCTGCATCATCCTGTATTTGTAGGGCTCACCCTTTACCTTTGTATGTCCGACACCACAACCACAGATCCGTCTGTTCATACATTACCTCCTTTCGCTTTGTGGCCCCGATTTCTATTGGTGCCCTCCAGGGTTTCTCGTTGGAAAACCGTTGGCGTCAGTCAGTTAGTTCGAGGCTAGGCTCAGTTAGGCTGCTCGAGTAGGAGACGGCGTCCGGAACAAGCAAGACCGCCAACAAGAACAGAACGAGCAGTATCAGGCCAACAACAACCTGTTTCCGCCGAGTGCATATCAATTCCGACTTAACAAGCCAAGAAAACCCGAAAGCAGCTACGGCAACTGCTTCGAACCACCAGACAATCGTGGGGACTATGTGCACAAGCGGTCTGCCGAGTAAGTAATCGCCGAGAATTACCCCGATGGCTACCACAATGATCCGGCCGCATGTTCTATACAGCGCGTTCGCGGCGCCCTGGCCTAGCGTAAATTGACAGTACGACATCATGGCCATAGTCAACAAGAAGGCTACCGCCAGTACCGAGTGAACGTAGTTCACTGGATCGGGATGACCCTGCTTAGGGTCAGTGGCGGGTAACACGGCTACGAGGATAGCGAGTGCTCCGGCCAGCGACGTAAGGCCATCGTCGCGGATCCACGGGCAGCACTTGTGTATGTACACACACAGCCAGCATTTCCGATTCACTGGCTGGTTAGTTGAATGGCCGCGATAGCAAATCAAGAAGGCTCCGGTTGCTAGCAGGATGGTCACAAACAGATAGCCAACGTCCGTGTAGTAGTATGCGCTGATGGATGTGCGCATGGGGACGGAATGTGGCGACAGGTAGCCGCCGAAGAGGAGCACGAAGGGCAACAGGGTTCCAAGCAGCCCGATCATGCGCCGCAGTGTGAGGTCGGTTGCCGTAGGCCCGCCCCCCCGTGCTATCTGACCTGCCGATCCTGGGCTCATCGTTCTTCCTTACCGGTGGATGGTCTACAACCAAGGGTCCGCGCATGCGGATTGTCAGCTCCGGCGCATCTTAAGAGAGCGTCTGTTCCCCGCCGGTTGGGTCGGATGTGTCGGCTGTTAACTCCGGCTGCAGCTCACTCCAGCTTCGCGCGACGCGGGACCCAAGGTCGCCGGTCTCCGTCGGCGTGGAAGCGCGCGCCGCCGCCAGCGAGGCGGTGAGGTCGCCGGCTGGAACCACCTCGAGCAGCGGCGGAGGTTCCGGCGCCGTCGGCAGCGGTGTGGCAGCCGTTCGAAGAAGCTCTGCCTCCGCGCTGTTCAGGTACCCCGTCGGTGACGCGCCGCGCGACTGCTGCCAGTTCCGAATCGCGACGCGTGACCGCGGGCCGAACGGGCCGTCCGGCGTGCGGGGGTCGAAGCCCTCGTTGCCGAGTCCCTGCTGAATCAGCCGCCGGGTGGGCCGGTCGAGGGCGAGCGCCGCCTCGTCGGCGGCAGGATCCTGGGGAGCGGTAATCGTCAGGGGCTCCCCGTCGGCAATGCCAAGGGCCCCGCCTGCGGCCACGAGTGCGCACACGACAAGCGCCAGCGGCAGAGTGGCGGTTCGCCTGTCGGATGGCATCGCTGATCTCCTGCCCTTCTACCAACCGCATCAGGTTACTCGACCGTCCTCGCGACGCGGAAGCCGGCGAGAGCCTGCCGAAAGGCAGTGCGTACGTGGCCACGCGTGTCGGGACCGAGGAAGCCACCCTGGTTGGCCCAATGGCTGCCGTGCATCCAGCGGCGGCCACAGTCGCCGCCCGGGCAGCCCGAAGTCCACTCCAACACGTTCCCGAGGAGGTCCGAGAGACCCAAGTCGTTGAGGCCGTAAGTGCCGACCGGACACGGGCCCTCGCGGCCTGTACGGCCCCGATAGCAGCCAGGCTCGGAACCCGCTGCCACCTCCACCAGCTCCTCAAGAGTCGGCAGTCGGTACGGCGCCCGCGTCGTCCGGCTCAGCCATGATAGATACGCCTGAGCATCATGCCAGCTCACGCACGTCACGGGATGCCGATCCGTTTGCGGAAAGGGCGGGTTCCGCCACGAGTAGTCGCCATCGTCCGGGCCGCGACATCCGGCGCCCGCTCCGCCGCGGGTCGCTGCGGCGAACGCCCGGTACTCGGCGAGCGTCACCTCGTAGCGGCCCAGCGCGAGAACACTCCCGGGGAGTACCACCATCTCGGGGCAGGTCTCGCAGTCCCGAAACACATGGCCGGGGGGCCATCGGGCGACTCGGCGGCGTTCTGCCTCAGCCCGGCGCCGAGCCCGCCGCCGGTCCGCGACCTCGCGCTCGAGCCGTACTTCCGCGGAATCGAGCAGCTCCAGCGCTTCTCGATAGAACTCGCCCTCGCGGCGCGCGGCCACGAGGTAGGCGTTCAACGACGCGATGGCCGTCTCCGTGCGGCCGGCCGCGTAGGCAACCTGCGCGTACTCGAAGTCGAAGCCGTCGAGGAGCACGAGGTCGTGCTCCTCCTGGAGCGCGAGGATCTCGTTCATCGCTTCGAGGGCCGCGGTGGGGTCGCCGGCGGCGAGGAGCCGTTCCGCGCGCACGAGGTGGCGGTCAATGAGGATCTCTGGCGGCAGTTGGACGGTCCCGTTGCGGCCGGAGGCGTGGGTCCCCTGCCGCGTGTTCCTCTCGGCGGTTTTCTGCGGGTCGACCTCTTGGGCGGCAACGGTGGCGGGAGACGGCCGACTGGGATCGGTCTCCGTCGGCGTGGGAGCGGGCGCCACCGCAGCCGGCGAAGCGGTGAGATCACCGGCGGGAACCACCTCGGGCGGCGGGGCACCTTCCGGCTCCGTCGGCGGCGCTGCGGCGGCCGTTCGAAGAAGCTCTGCCTCCGCGCCGTTCAAGTACCCCGTCGGTGACGCTCCCCGCGACTGCTGCCAATCCCGAATCGCGGCGCGCGTCCGCGGGCCGAACAGGCCGTCCGGCGTGCCGGGGTCGAAGCCCTCGTTGCGGAGTCCCTGCTGAATCAGCCGCCGGGTGGGCCGGTCGAGGGCGAGCGTCGCCTCGCTGGCGGCGGGATCCTGGGGAACGGTAACCGTCAGGGCCCCCCCGACGGCGATGCCAGCCGTTGCGGCCACACCGGCAACCACGAGCACGCACACGACGAGCGCCAGCGGCAGAGCGGCGCCGGTCGGCCTGTCGGATGGCATTGCTGGTCTCCTGCCCTCTCGGCGACCCGGCGGGCGTGCGGTGTCGTTGAGAAGAGCGTGGTTCCCGCGCCGTTCGCGTCCTAGCGGGCCGGGCGCCGCCGAATTCAGAATCGGCTCGTCCGCCCGGAGCTTCACCACCTGATCTCATCTATACAGACGTTTGAGCGGCGGAAACCGAACAGGCGAGGCGAAGATTTTTCAGATCCTCCGCCAGTTCCGGCGGCGCCGGCGAACGGCGCGGTCCTGCTCGCCCTAGCTAGCGCACCACCCTGCCTGACCGGGGGTTCAGACACGATTCCGTGTTGATTGCGGGGGTTGGAGCCCGAGCCGCTGGCGTCGATGGAGATGCCGGACAAGGCGGCCGTCGCGTCGATCGCACAGGTGTTCGCGTCTCGCGGGACGAGCCCGGTGCCGATCTCGGCGGTCCTGGAGCCGACAACCCGGATGCCCGCGGAACGCAGGCCAAGTTTCAGAAGGCGAACAGCTCCAGGTGCTCTCGGCGAACACGTCGAAGCCTGGCAGCGAAGGCATCCGCGGTCGCCGGCCGCGCCGCCCGGGGCGCCGTCAGCACCGATGCCGCGAACGCGAGCGCGGCCGACGCCGTCTCGGCGCCGGCGGGCGACGTGCCGCAGTCGAGACGCTGGCGCCGAATGCGGTCCCGCACCGCGTCGCCCCCGCCCCCCGCGAACGCATGCTCACCCGAGACCATCTCGTACAGCATCACGCACAGGGACCAGACGTCGTCGGCCTCGTCGGCCGGCCGCCCCGACAGCACCTCGGGCGACAGGTAGCCCAGGGTGCCGCCCGTGCTGGTGGCGTCGTTCGCCTCGCGGGCCAGGCCGAAGTCCAGCAGCTTCGGCGAGCCGTCCGACGCGAACCCCACGTTGCCCGGTTTGACGTCGCCGTGCAG
>JAJEFC010000078.1 GCA_022820675.1 Vicinamibacteria bacterium
GGCGACCGGCGAGGAGCTGGCGCTGGAAGACGCGTGGCTGGCCACGCCGTCGACCCACGTCGAGCTCGGGGGGCGCACCGCGTGGGGGGCGGACACCCGCGTCGCCTTCGACGTGGCGAGCGCGAACTGGCAGGAGAGCGACCGCCTGATGGCCGCGGTCATGACCGCGGCGGGCGCGCCCACCGGCGCCTTCGCGGTCGACGGCTACGGCACCCTCGACGGCGTGCTTCTCGGCGACCTCGCGTCGCCGCGCGTCGAGGCCACCTTCGCCGGCGAGGACGTGCGGGCCTGGAACGTCGACTGGGGCACGGGCCGCGGCGAGTTCGTGGTGGAGGACTCGTATCTCGACGTCATCGACGGGGACTTCCGCCGCGGCGACAGCGCCATGGCCATCGACGGGCGGTTCTCGCTGAGCCGGCCCCGGCGCGACGGCGGCGAGGAGATGAACGCGCTCGTGCGGCTCGAGGCGTTCCCCGCGGCCAGCATCCGGGCCGCGTTCGGGCTCACCGAGGGCTACCTCATCGAGGGGCCGGCCACCGGCGAGATGCGGCTCTACGGGGCCTACCGCCGCCTGTTCGGGGTCGGGCGCCTGCGGCTCGATCGACCGACCGCCTACGGCGAGCCCTTCGACTCCGCCGCCGCCGACCTGCGCTTCGAGGGCAGCGGCGTCCGGCTGAACGGGCTCGACATCCGCAAGGGCGAGGGCTCGGCGACGGGGGCCGCGTTCATCGAGTGGGACGCGTCCTACTCGTTCAATCTCGATGCCCGCGGCGTCGACGTCGCCTCGCTGGCCTTCCTCCCGGAGCTGCCGCGGCCCCCGTCCGGCACCATCGCGGGCACCGCGTCCGGGGTCGGGTCGCTCGACAACCCCAGATACGCGATCCGGGCCACCGTCAGCGACCTGCGCATCGGGGACGAGGAGGTCGGGCACATCACCGGCCAGCTCGACATCCGGGACGGGGAGCTCCGGCTCGATCTGGAGGGGGCGTCGTCGACCGTCGCGCTCTCCGCGGCAGGGCGGGTGACCCTCTCGGGGGCGCAGGACGCCGACCTCTCGGTGCGGGTCGCGGACTGGTCGCTGGACCCCTACGTCCGCATGTTCGTCCCCGAGTGGTCCCCCTACACGCGGGCGGTGCTGAGCGGCTCGCTGGACGTCGTCGGCCCGTTGCGGGACTGGGACCGTCTCGACGCGACGGCCACCGTGCAGCGGATGCAGGCGAGCCTCCTCGACTACGAGATTCGAAACGACGGTCCCATTCGCCTGAGCCTCGACCGGCGGGTCGTCGGCATCGATCGGCTGCGCCTGGCCGGCGCCGGCACCGCCCTCGATCTCACGGGGGTGGTGGATCTCGGCAACGACGAGGTGTCGGTCGGCGTCGACGGCAACGCCAACCTCGACATCCTCCAGGGGATGTTCCAGAGCCTGCGGGGGTCGGGCTCGGCCGTGGTGGACGCCGAGGTCGCCGGCACCCTGCGGCAGCCGGTGCTGATGGGCGAGGCGGCGGTGCGGGACGGGCGCATCCGGCACATCTCGCTGCCGCACGCGCTCGAGGACATCAACGGCCGCATCGTCTTCGAGCGGGGCGGCGTGCGGTTCGACGAGCTCGTGGCGTCGATGGGCTCCGGTCCCGTCCAGCTCGGCGGACAGGCGGCGGCGGACGGGTTCACGCTCGGCGAGCTGGGGATCACCGCAACCGGGCGGGACATGCAGCTACGGTTTCCCGAGGGGTTCCGGTCGAACGTCGACACCGACCTCGTGCTGCGCGGCCCGCCGGACCGGCCGGTCCTCGCCGGCGCCGTCAACGTGCATGACGCCGTGCTCCTGGGCGGCTTCGACGAGATCGCGGTCGGGCTGCTCGGGGGGGACGACGCCGCCGGCGGCGAGGCGGCGGGGACCGGGCTGCCGCTGCGCTTCGACGTCCGGATCGAGGCGCCGTCCACCCTGCGCATCGACAACAGCCTCGCGCGCATCACGTCGAGCGCCGAGCTGACCCTGCAGGGCACGTACGAGCAGCCGGTGCTGCTCGGGACGGTCGAGCTCGAGCGCGGCACGGCGTTCTTCGAGGGCAACCGGTACCGCCTGAACCACGGGACCATCGGGTTCGCCAACCTGAACCGCATCGAGCCGTTCGTCGACATCGAGGTCGAGACCGACGTGCGCGTGCCCGGTCAGACCTATCGGGTCATGGTCCGGGCGACGGGCACGCCGGACGGGCTGGTTCCCGTCCTGTCGTCGGATCCGCCCCTGCCGGAGGTCGACATCTTCTCGCTGCTGCTGGGCGACATCCGCGATCCCCTCAGCGCCGACCTCCGGGCCGCGCGCGCGCCCGAGCTGGCCCAGCAGCAGCGGTTCCAGGCCGGCGCCGCGCGCCTGCTGACGAGCCCCCTCTCCTCCAGCGTCGGCCGCGTCGTCCAGGACTCGTTCGGGGTCGACACGTTCCAGATCACGCCGTCGCTCGGCGACCCGTCCTCCCAGCAGTCGGCCGAGCTCAGCCCGACGGCGCGGGCGCTCATCGGCAAACGGATATCCGACCGGACGCACATCACGCTCTCGCGGGCCATCAGCGGCGCCAACCGCGACCTCCTCGTGGTCCTCGAGCACGACCAGAGCGACCGGCTGACGTGGATCCTGTCGCAGAACGAGGATCGAACCTACGCCCTCGACTTTCGCGTGAGGCATGCATTTTGATTCGTGCCTTCATCGCCGGCGCCGCCGACCCCGCGGTGCTCGCGGGGCAGACCGTCGCCGAGGTGCGGCTGTTCCGTGACGGGCGGCCCGTCGACGAGTCCTCGCTGCTCGACTTCATCG
>JAJEFC010000269.1 GCA_022820675.1 Vicinamibacteria bacterium
TCAACGTCGTCAGGAACCGTCGTCTCGAAGAAGCCATGGGTCTTCCTTTCTGCGGTTGCGACAGGTCTTCACCATCTCGGGTGGCGGAACGGGTCGATCATAGATCGCGCGCCGCTCACGGCGAGCCCAGATCCAGCGACAGCCCCAGCGAGACGAAGCGGTGCTTCTTCGACGCGCCGGTGCGGTGGTAGAAGAGCGGCTCGAGGGCCGCCTCGAGCGGGACGGCCTCGGCGACCACCGGCGGCCCCGGGTTCTTGTAGTAGTCGAACTTGACGAACAGCTTCGTGCGACCGGCGAGGCTGTCGTCGCGGCGCGGACGCCAGTCGATGCGGGCGAACCAGTCCATGCGGTAGGCGAGCAGGCCGTCGGGAAGGCGGCGCGGGGAGCTGATGGGCAGCTTGAAGGACGGTATGAATTCGATCGAGAGGCTCGTCAACGGCCGCATGGCGATGGTTGGCCAGAGCAGGAGCCGGTAGCGGTGCCGGCCCGGTACGCGCAGGTAGCGCGGCGGCAGGAGGACGGTGGAAGCCGCGGGGCCGCCGGTCGCGGGGTCGAGGGGGGAGACCCGGGTCTCGATCAGGGCGTTCTCGAACTCGGAGAAGACTCCCACTCCCAGCGACAGCGACACCATCGCCTGCCGGCCAGCGAGGCCCCGCTCGAGCGGATCCACGACGTCGAGGAGGCCGTCGAAGACGTCGAGGGCGGGCCGGGGGTCCCCGGGCGCCGGGCGGTAGGCGGGGTCGGCGGGAGGGGCCGAGGACGCGCAGGCGGGTGGCGGCGCGGCGCCGCCGGCCGGAGCGAAGCCGGCGCGGAGCCGTTTGACGCCACAGCGGAACCCGCTGAGGCCGTCGGACGCAAGGTGGGCGAGGGCGCGAGCCCCCGCCACATCGTCGAGCCGCGGCCACAGTTCGACCCCGAAGCTGACCCCGCCCCCGATCTCGTAGCGCGAGGCGATGCTCATGGCGTCGTCCGAGTACCGCTCGATGAACGCGAAGGCCCCGAGGTGGTCGGTCCGTCGGTGGTCGTAGCCGAGCCGCACCCGGCTGAAGTCCTGCTCGAACACGTCGTCGTGGATGAGCGCCCGCATGTCGCCGAGCAGCCGCACCCGCGACCGGTAGCCGCCGCCGCCGAGCCGGGCGCCCGCCCGCAGGCCGAACAGCGTCTCGTTGCCGGGGCCGCCGCCGAAGTCCCCGGTCTCGTCGGCGCTGAAGCTGAAGTCGACATCGCCGACGAGGCCGCGCTGCCGCGCCTCCTGAGCCGCCAGCGCGTCGAGGGTGCTGCGGAACCGATCCCAGTCGCCGCCGAGGATGCGCCGCGCCGGCCCGGCGAACGGGGCCAGTTGCTCCCGCAACACCAGGGCCCGCGCACCGTCCCGCCCCGGGGCCGCGTCCGGCTCCTGGGCCCGGGCCGCACCGACCGGCGCCGCCAGCGCGCAAACCAGCAGCAGTCCCCACCGGGCCGGGGCACCCCGACGCCCGACCGCTGGACGGCGAGGCGGATCAGGTCCAAGACTGCGCGATCTCGCTCCTCTCGCCACTCTCATGCCACTCCTCTGATTCGAACGGACGCTTGGGGCCCCGGACCCGCTTCCATGCACGACGGGGCGCGGTACATCGTCGTCGCCGTCAGCGGCGGCGGCCACACCCGCGAGCTTCTGGCGTCCGGCTGGACTGACCGGCGCTCGCGCGGCAGTTCTGCCGACCGTCCAACCCGGCGTCGTGCGAGCGCGCGGCATCGCCCCGCGCGGCTGTCGCCAAAGGCGGGGCGATCTTGCCACGTGGCGGCGGCATCCGGTGAGCGGACGCACGGCCGGTCATATAATTCACGAACCGATTCGGCCGAGCCACGCCGCGCCGAGACCGGCGACGGCACCGGCGGGGCTGCAAGGCGCCCTTTGTATAGACAGGCTCGACGAGGGACCGAACCTCGGATCGCTTCAGACCTGGAAGGTGGACCCATGGTGACCAGCCCGCGCAGACTCCTCCCCGGCGTCAGCCTGCTCGCGAGCATCGTTCTGCTCGCGTTCGCCGCCGGCGCCTCGGCCCAGCCGGACCCGGCGCCGGTGCCCGAGCTGCTCGAGGACTTCGTCCCCGTCACCGACGCCATGCTGCGCGAGCCCGTGCCCGAGAACTGGATCGGGTTCCGCAACGGCTATGCCCTGTGGGGCTACAGCCCCCTCGACCAGATCGACGCCGGCAACGTCACCGAGCTGCGGCTCGTATGGTCGCGGGCCATGCAGGAGGGCTACCAGGAGGTCGAGCCCATCGTCCACGACGGCGTGATGTTCCTCGCCAACGTCGAGGACATCGTGCAGGCCCTCGACGCGACCACCGGCGACCTCCTGTGGCAGTACCGGCGCAACCTGCCCGAGAACATCGCCAACGTCACCGGCACCCGCTACCGCTACCGCAACGTCTCCATCTACGGCGACAAGATCTTCCTCGCCACCAACGACGCCTACATCGTCGCCCTCGACGCCCGCACCGGCGAGCTCGTGTGGGAGACGCAGCGGGCCGACTACCGCGAGCGGGTGGCGCAGACGGCGGGGCCGACCATCGTGAACGGCAAGGTCATCAACGGCTCGCGCTGCAACCCGTCGAGCCCGCGCCCCGGCGGCTGCTTCATCACCGCCCACGACGTCGACAGCGGCGAGGAGCTGTGGCGCGTCAACACCGCGGCCACCCCCGACCAGTTCGGGGGCGACACCTGGGGCGGGCTGCCCCGCGCCGCCCGGCGGCACGCCTCGGCGTGGATGGTGGGCAGCTACGACCCCGACCTCCACCTCGTCTACTGGGGCACGGGGCCGCCGGCGCCGCTGCCCGAGTCGCTGCGGGGGGCGGGCAAGGCGGACCTGCTCTTCACCAACTCGACCCTCGCCCTCGACCCCGACACCGGCGAGATGGCCTGGTACTTCCAGCATTTGCCCCGCGACAACTGGGACCTCGACCACGTCTACGAGCGCATGATCGTCGAGACCGAGGTGTCGCCGAACCCCGCCTCGGTGCCGTGGATCAACCCCGCGGTGACCCCGGGCGAGCGCCGCAAGGTCATCACCGGCATCCCCGGCAAGACCGGCCTCATCTGGACGCTGGACGCCGCCACCGGCGAGTTCCTGTGGGCGCGGCCCACCGTCTACCAGAACATCATGACCGGCCTCGACCTCGCGACCGGACGCCCCGCGTTCGACGAGTCGACGGCGCCCGTGTCGGTCCGGGACCCGGCGTTCGCCTGCCCCCACCTGCTCGGCGGCAAGAACCAGCCGTCCGGCGCCTACAGCCCCGACACCGGCGCCCTCTACATGCCGCTGAACAACGCCTGCATGGACATCGCGATGTCGGTCGAGGTGGCGGGCCCGAGCGACGGCTACGACGTCCGGGTCCAGGTGCGCCACCGGCCCGACGTCGACCCCGACACGGCGCCGGTGGGCCGCCTCGAGGCGGTGTCGGCGTCGACCGGCGACACCCTCTGGCTATACGAGCAGCGCGCCCCCATCTACGGGTCGGTGCTCGCGACGGGGGGCAACCTGCTGTTCTCGGGCGACGTCGTCCGCCGCTTCCGGGCCTTCGACGCCGAGACCGGCGATGTGCTCTGGCAGACGATCCTGAACGGGCCGGTCAGCGGCCGGCCGATGACCTTCAGCGTCGGCGGGCGCCAGTACCTCGCGGTGGGGTCGGGCGGCCTGACCCAGGGCACGGGGTTCCTGCAGCTCACCCCCGAGCTCACCACCCCGAGCGGGAGCAACACGCTGTTCGTGTTCGCACTGCCGGAATCGCGGCAGTGAACGGCGTTGTCGGGCAGGCGGGGACGCGGCCGCGAGGCGAGGGCTACCGGGCCGGGGTCATGACGATGGCGGACGGGATGTTGGGGCTCTCGGGATTGACGGTCACTTCCTGCCTTCGCGGGTTGACCACGAGGTCCATGTCCTTCCGAGGAATGGCCCCCAGCAACACGCTCTCGCCCAGGACGAGCGCGCCGGTGAAGCACGACCGGTTTCCGAAGCCGACCTGCACGGGCCCGACGTAGGGCACCGAGACGCGGTTCCCGGTCGCCGTCGTCACCTCCCGCTTCTCCAGTTCCGACAGGCTCAACTGGACGGCGACGTGCTCCGGAATGCAGAGCGTGATCGCCCCGGTGTCGACCAGAGCCACGACCCGGAGGGCAGCGAGCTCGCGGTTGCGCGGATTCGACAGCTCCACTTCCGTGTGTATCAGCCCCATGACCGGCTCGGGCGGACTCGTCCGAGAATAGCACGCCGACCGTCACCCCTCGCGCGCACCTGCGACGCGGCCATCGGCGACCTTCCTTCCGGACCCGGCTTCGCGGCCGGGGCAGGGCTTCCTGTCACCTGCGCGATGGACGGTGGCGGTCCGTGGCGGTGCCGATGGGCGGGAACCGGACGAACGCCGTCTGCGCGTTCGCCGCGCCGAGGGAGCGGGCGCTCCCCGAAGAGTCGGCAGCCCGTGGAAGGTCATGCGACCCACGCGGGGGCCGCCCCACGACGCCGGCGCGGGCCCGGGGGACGAGCCGGCGCCGGCACATGGCATGGACAGCTACGGCACAGATTCCTCGCCCTTTCTCGCCTCGAGGAGCTCCTGCCGGGTCTCCAGCTCGTTGATCACGCGGATCACCCCGTAGGCCCGACGGGCGATGCTCTCCGCGAGAATCCGGTCCGCCTGGTCGAAGACCACGCCCTTCAGGGTCACGTAGCCGTTGCGGACGATGATCGACATCCGGGGCGCCAGCCCGAGGTAGCGGTCGAACTGCGGGTGGCCGAACAGCGCCCGGGCGATGCGGTGGCGCAACTGCTCGTCGTGGATGCTCGGCGACAGGACCTCGAGCTCGTCGACGATCGCCTGCACCCCGCGCACCTTCGCGATGCGCTCGTAGAGGTCGGCCGGCTTGTCGGGCCGCGCGGTCACGTCGCCGCGCAGGGTCACCACCCCGTCCTCGACGGTGACGTCGACATAGTCGAACACCGAGTAGTAGGGATAACGCACGATGGCCTGCCCCACCGCGTTGCCGAGCTCCTTGTCGGTCTCGGGCATCGCGATGACCAGATCGCTCATGACGTCGCGCACCCCGTCGGTCCCCCGCGCCCGGTCGAGCGCCCACTCCTTGTCCCAGAGCGTCGCGAGGGTGCCGGCCAGGGTGACCTCGCCGTCGCGCACCGTGACCTCGACCCGGTTCGCCACCGCCGCCTCGTCCGCGAGCCGGCGCTCCACCGCCTGCCGTAGCGCGTCGTCCGTCCCGTTCGCCGCGGCGCCCGTCGCTGCCAGCGTCAACGCCAGCATCCCCGCCGTCATTCCCGCGATACCCACTCGACCCACTCGCCTGCGAACCGTCACTCTCATGTTCTCCTCCGATTCCTCCGAGACATCGCGACCGCCGCGCCAGACCGGGGGCCGAGGCCCCCGAGCCGCGACGGCGTTCCTGACTGAACCTCTGGGAAGCATGAAGCGTGCCAACTCTGGCATGAAGGCAGAGTCCTCGTATCCCATTGCAGCCAAGGGGGCTTCATGGAATGTGCACGCTACCGCGGAGCGCCAAACGTCCTCACGAGTGGACACTGCACGCACCGACCGGAGGCCGAGCCGTGTCAAGGCGCAGGCGGGCTGCTATGATGGAGGCTCATCCAATCCCAGAGGAGGCTGACATGAGTCATCGCTGTCGCAGGTCCGTCGGCGTCGCGGCGCTCGTGTTCGCGGTCGGGTCGCTCGCGCCGGTCGTCGCGCTGGCCCAGGACGAGGCCCCGCGGACGGCGTGGGGGCGGCCGGACCTCCAGGGCGTGTGGGACTTCCGCAGCATCACGCCGCTGCAGAGGCCCGAGGACCTCGCCGACCGCGAGTTCCTGACCGAGGAGGAGGCGGCCGAGCTCGAGCAGAACGCGGTGGCCCGCGACGTCCGCCTGTGGGAGGCGGCCCCGCGCCGGACCGAGGCCGGGGGGAATGTCGGCGGCTACAACAACTTCTGGATGGACCGGGGGCTGCGGGCGGTCGAGACCCGCCGCACGTCGCTCATCACCTATCCGCCGAACGGCCGGATGCCGGCGATGACCGCGGACGCGCAGCGGCGGGCGGACGAGCGGCGCGACCACCTGCGCGAGAACCCCGCCGGCTCGTGGGAGGACTTCAGCGCGGGCGTGCGCTGCATCCTCGGCTTCAACGCGGGCCCGCCGTTCACGCCGAGCGCCTACAACAACAACATGCAGCTCTTCCAGACGCCCGACCACGTGGTCATCGTCACCGAGATGGTGCACACCGCGCGCATCGTCCCCCTCGACGGCCGGCCGCGGCTCGACCCCGACGTCCGGCAGTGGTCGGGCGACTCGCGCGGCCGCTGGGAGGGCGACACCCTCGTCATCGAGACCCGCAACTTCGACGCCAAGCGGCGCTGGCGCAACACCACCGACGGCGCGCGGCTCGTCGAGCGGCTGACCCGCGTCGACGCCGACACCCTGAACTACGAGTTCACGGTCACCGATCCGGAGACATGGACGAGCCCGTGGACCGCGTCGGTGCCGCTGGCCCTGAACCCCGAGCCGATGTTCGAGTACGCCTGCCACGAGGGCAACTACTCGATGCCGCTGATGCTCGGGGGACAGCGCAACATCGAGCTGAGCGCCTCGAACGAACCGTAGCTGTCCGCGCCGTGGAACGTCGTGGACTGCTGGAGGGCTAGTTGGGCGGTGAGCGCGGGTCGGCTGACCGCTTTGATCGACTTGCGGCGAGCGGCCAGTGAACCGGCTTCAGGCGGTCAGCTCGCAGGGATCGGCCGCTTGCGCGCCGCTACGCCTCAGTCCGGCAACCGCTCGTCGGTCGAAGCTGGCGAAGACGGCTCCCCCCAGCCTCTCACCCTCGTGAGCGATGACTCCGTCGGCGAAGTCGCCGCCCGCCCGGAGCATGGCCAAGCCGGCCTCGACCGCCGGCTGGTCGGTGACGACGGCCTCGATTCCGGCTATCGCCTCGATCGCCGCTGCAATATCGCCGGCGCCTCGTGCGTAAGCGCGTCTCAACACCCAGGCGAGCTCGCAGAAGACCGGCACCGGGACCGCAATGACGGTAGCGCGCGACAGCAACGCCTGCGCCGCCCGGGCCTGCTCCACGTCGTCCTGCACGAGCGCCCGCACCAGGACGTTCGTGTCGGCGGTGATCTTCACGCCTCTCCCGCCCATCCCGCGGCGGCCGCCTCGTTCAGGTCCTCGACGGACCGCGGCGCCGTCCCCGGTCGCGCGAGCATGCCGAAGACGACCGACGCCGGCGTCCCCCGCTTCGCCCGGAGCCGGAGGCATCCATCCTGGAGCAGGTCCACGTCCACCTTGTCGCCCGGGCGCGCCCCCAAGTGCTCCAGCGCCTCCCTGCGCAGGGTGATCTGTCCTTTGGCGGTGACGGTCAACGTGATGGGCATGTCCGATCTCCCCTCAACCCCGATCCAGCAGTAAGGCATTATAGCCTTTCGTTATCGCACAACGTGCTCAACCGGGGCGGCACGGGTCGATACGCCGCGGCATCTTCCCGGCACTCAGTTGTCGAGGATGGCTGCAACGACTCGGCGAGCTCGCCCGGCCGGGATACCGCGAGGCCGGGCAGGATGCCTGGAAGGTCATCACTGCGAAAGTGACGAATCACGGGGGATTCGTCACTCCAGGAAGGACAATCCGCCGCGGGGGGGGAGCCCCCCCGCATTACCCGTCGGACGTCAACGACAGCGGCTCGAGGTCGACGCGGCCGGTGCTGTCGCCGAAGCGGTCGGCGGGCACCCCCGCCTTGTCGAGGAGGCCCAGGAGCAGGTTGGCCATGGGGGTCAGCTCGGGGAACTTGATGTGGCGGCCGCCGCGCAGCCGGCCCGCCCCGCCGCCGACGAGGACCAGGGGCAGGTTCTTGTGGTCGTGGAGGTTGCCGTTGCTCATGCCGCTGCCGTGCAGGACCATCGAGTGGTCGAGCAGCGACCCGTCGCCGTCCGGGCTCGCGGCCAGCTTCTCGACGAAGTACGAGAGCAGCGAGACGTGGTACGCGTTGATCTTGCCGATGGCCGCGATCTTCTCGGGGTTGTCCTGGTGATGGGACACCGCGTGGTGCCCCTCGTTGACGCCGATCCAGGGGAACGTGCGGGCGCTCTGCTCGCGCCCGAGCTGCAGGCTGAAGACGCGGGTGATGTCGGCCTGCCAGGTCAGCAGCAGGAGGTCGAACAGCAGCCGGGCGTGCTAGTCGTAGGTCTCGGGAATGCCGACGGGCCGGTCCGGGAGGGCGAGGGCCGAGTCGCCGGCCTGGGCCTCGGCGCGCTGGATGCGGCGCTCGACCTCGCGGACGGCGTCGACGTACTGGTCGACCCGCGCGCGGTCGCCGGGGCCGAGACTGCGCACGAGCCGGGCCATGTCGTCGGAGACCGAGTCGAGGATGCTGCGGTCGCGCCGCATCTCGGCCCGCCGCTCGTCCGCGGTGCCACCGTCGCCGAAGAGCCGCTCGAACACGATGCGGGGGTTGTTCTCCATCGGCAGCGGCGTGGTGGGCGACGACCACGACAGGGTGTTGACGTAGACGCAGTTGTAGCCATTGTCGCAGTTGCCGACGAGGAAGCTGTTCTCCAGGGTCAGCTCGAGCGACGGCAGGCGGGTATCGCGGCACAGCTCGCGGGCCGCGATCTGGTCGACGGTGGTGGCGAGGCGGACGTCGGCGCCCTCGGTCATCTTGGGCCGCGCCGCGCTCAGCCAGCTCGCGTTCGAGCGGGTGTGCTCGGCGTTGCCGTCGGTGCCGTTGCCCTGCGCGTTCTTGTGCTCCATGTTGGTGAGCACCAGCATCTGGTGCTTCACCGGGTCGAGACCCGACAGGATCGGCGAGAGCTCGAGCGCGCCCCCCTCGCCCGGGGGCGTCCACTGGTTCTGGCCCTCGGGCGCCCACGTCACCGAGCCGTGCGGGAAGTAAATGAAGCCGAGGCGGCGCACCGGGTTGGCCGAGGTCTTGGCGGCGGCGGTCAGGGCCGGCACCATCGCGTCGAGCAGCGGCAGGGCCAGGGTGGCCCCCATCCCCCGGATGAACGTCCGTCGAGGCAGATGCGTCTTGGTGATGATCATGGGATCGGTCTCGGTTGGTGGACCGCGGTCAGCGCCCCGGCCGGGGCGGCCGCAACCGCCGCGACGGCCGGCCCGGCGGGGCCGGGGCGCCGCATGCTCTTGACCTTGCTGAGATCGGAGAACTTGTAGCCGTCCGCCACACCGCGCTCGACCGCGCGCACCGACGGATCCGGCGGCACCGCGGCAGCCGGCGGGACCTCCGCCGTCGGCGCGGCGGCAGCGGAGGCGACCGACGCAGCCGGTGAAGCGTCCAGCCCCGCCGGAACAGCCGCGACGACCGGGGCGGCCAGCCCGTTGGCGGCGGCCAGCCCGACGACATCGGGACGCCGCATCTGGAACGGGGTGCTCCGCACGATGCCGAGGACGAGGTCGGAGAACCGGTAGCCGCCAGCCTTCGCCTCGCGCTCGACGGCGCGGACCGCGGGCGCGTCGTAGTGCTCGGTCGCGCGGCCCAGCGCATAGGTCATCAGCTTGTCGACAAGGGTGCGCACGAACTGGTCGGAGCGGTCGAGGAGGGCCTGCCGCAGCCCCGCCACCCCGTCGAAGGTCGTCCCGTCGGGCAGCCCGCCCGTCGCGTCGATGGGGGCGAGCCCCGCCGTCAGCGTGCGCCAGCGGCCGATGGCGTCGAAGTTCTCGAGCGACAGCCCCACCGGGTCCATCAGGGCGTGGCAGGCGGCGCAGGCGGGGTTGCGGCGGTGCTCCTCCATGCGCTCGCGCATCGAGAGCACCGCGGCCGACTTCGCCTCGTCGAGCGGCGGCACGTTCGCGGGCGGGGGCGGCGGCGGGGTGCCGAGCAGGTTCTCGAGCACCCACTTGCCCCGCACCACCGGCGAGGTCCGGGTGGCGTAGCCGGTCACCGCGAGGATGCTGCCGTGCCCCAGCAGCCCGCCCCGCGGGCTGCCCGGCGGCAACGAGACGCGCCGGAACCGGCTGCCAGCCACCCCGGGCATGCCGTAGTGCCGCGCGAGGCGCTCGTTCAGGAACGTGTAGTCGGCGGTGATGAGGTCGAGGGCGCTGCGGTCCTCGCGCACGACGCTCTCGAAAAAGAGCTCGGTCTCGCGGCGCAGGGCCCAGCGCAGGGTCTCGTCGAAGTCGGGGAAGACGATGAAGTCGGGCGACACCGCGGGCAGGTTGCGCAGGTACAGCCACTGGGCCGCGAAGCTCGTCACCAGCGACGCCGACCGCTCGTCGGCGAGCATGCGCCGCACCTGCGCCTCGAGCACCGCGGGGTCGCGCAGCCCGCCTCGCGCCGCCGCCTCGATCAGCTCGTCGTCGGGCAGGCTGCTCCAGAGGAAGAACGACAGCCGCGACGCCAGCTCGAGGTCACTCACCCGGTAGGGCCCGTCGGCCCCGGCGGGGTCGCGCTCGACCCGCAGCAGGAACTCGGGGCTCACGAGCAGCCGGCGCAGGGCCATCTCGACGCCCTGCTCGAAGCCGCCGTCGGTCCGGCCCTCGTCGAAGAAGCCGAGCAGCAGGTCGACGTCGGCGTCGGTAGCCGGCCGCCGGTAGGCGCGGCGGGCGAGGGTCCGGAGGATCTCGGCCGCGCACGCCCGCTCTTCCGAGAAGGCCGCGGCCGGCCCGGCGTCGGTCGGCTCGGTGTCCGCCGGCGCGGAGCCGTTCGCCATCCGGCGGGACGTCGTGGGCGATGACGCGGAGGACGGCGCGCCGTCCTCTACCGGCCGGCACGTGAAGATGCGGCGGCGGCTCGGGGTGTCGCCCGGTCCCGTCGCCTCGAACGGCCCCGTCACCGAGATCGCGTACACGTTCGGCTGCGTGCGCTGGTCGCCGCCGACGGTGATGTGCACCTTCTCGAACGGCTGCCGGTGGCGCTCGACGAGCTCGCCGCCCCGGCTGACGAACGCGGCGCCCACCGAACGCGGGCCCGCCGCGACCGGCACCCGCACGAACAGGTCGGCGTCGGCCGGCCGGTCGTCGGGCTGGTAGAGCAGGCTCTGCGTCGCCGCCTGCCGCCGGGCCGGCGGCGACACCGTCAGCACCTCGACGGGGGCCCCGTCGAGCAGGATCGCCACGTCGTGCGGCTCGCGCAGGCCGCCGATGCGGTTGGTGTTCCAGCTCTTGCCCAGCTCGACCCGCAGCTCGTACTCGGCGTCGACCGGGAAGTTGTAGTCGAACTGCGCCCCGCCGCGGGTGCCGAACGGCATCCCGTCGACGTGGCCGGTCTGGTTCAGGTCGGACGGCACAATGAACGTGTCGGCGACCGGCGACCGCACCGGGGCGCCGACCGCGAGCCGGGCGATCCTGCGCGCGGCCGCGAGGTAGCGCTCGAACCGGCCGGGGTCGAGCCCCCCGAGGCTGACGTTGTCGAAGCCGGCGCTCGAGTCGTCGGCCGGCAGCAGCGCCGCCACGTCGACATCGAGGTCGAGCAGATCGCGGATCGCGTTGCGGTACTCGGTGCGGTTGAGACGCCGCAGCGCCGCGCTCCGCCCGGGGTCGGGGCGGGCGGCGGCGGCCCGGTCGAGCTCGGTCTCGAGATAGGCGACGAGCCGCCCCGACGCCTCGCCATCGGGCCGCGGCCGGCCCGCCGGCGGCATCATGCCCGCCCGCAGCTTGCCGACGACCTTCTCCCAGACGTCGGCGTGGTCGCCCACACGGTCGAGATCCAGGGTGTCGAGGGCCAGCCCCGCCGTGCGCAGGGCGTCGTTGTGGCAGGTGACGCAGTAGCGGTCGAGCAGCTCGCGCTGCGGCGTGTCGGACGGCTGGCCGGCGGCGGGCCACGCCATCAACAGCACGGCGGCGAGCGGTGCGGACAGGATTCTCACGAACGCCTCCCCGAGCCGCGGCACACTGCGGCAAGGGAGGCAGTCTATCACTAGCCGGGTAAACCGGAAAGCCGGCCGGATCGCACCGGCGTGGGCACCGTAGCTTGTACAAGAATCCGCACTTCGCCCGGACCGGGCGGCCAACGGGCCGAAGCGCCGCCCCGAAGAGGCCGCCACGCGGTCCGGACCTCCTGTTGGAGGAGCGAGCGCGCATGGAGCGTCGGCTTCCGCGCCACCCGGGGACGAGCGACCCGCCGTTCGACGCACGCCTCGCCGGTCGGGAGGCTACCGCCTCCGGCCGGAGAGCTCGGCAACGGCTTCGGCAACCAGCCGGACCTCGTGCCGCATACCCTCGGCGACCACGTCGAAGTGAGTGCGCAGCTCGGTGCGCGTGCGCTGCTCCGATGCCGTGATCGCCTCGCGCATGCGCTGCTCCGACGCCTCGATCGACTCGGAAACGTGAGCCCGCATGCGCTGCTCCGACGCCTCGATCGACTCGGAAACGTGAGCCCGCATGCGCTGCTCCGACGCCTCGATCGACTCGGAAACGTGCGTCCGCATGCGCTGCTCCGATGCCTCGATCGACTCGAAGACGTGCGCGCGCATGCGCTGATCCGAGCTGCTGATCGCCGCCTGCAGATCGTCCCTGGTCGCCAGGGTCGGCAGAATCTGCTCGATCCGATCGACGCGACGTTCGACTTTCTCCACTCGCTGTTCCATCTGCCCGGTGCGCATCGTCCCTCTGCTCCCCGACGGCGCGGCGCCTCGCGGAACCGTCACGTGCGCGCAGCCATCGTAGCACCGAACGGGAGCAAGGGCCGTGCCGGCCCCGGCGCGACGCGCGCCCCTGCCGCCCGCAAGCTGCAGCTCCTCCAGGGCATCGTCGAGCGCAATCGCGGTAGGATAGGCGCATCGTCCAAGGAGCACGCCATGCCTCTTCCGTCCCGCACTCGACGCCCCGGTCCGGCCGCATCGGGTCCGCTCGCCCTTCTCGCCTGCCTGCTGGCCGCGGGGCCGGCCGGCGGCGCAGCGGCGGATCCGCCGCTGCTGGACGCGGTCAGGGCCGGAGCCCCGTCGGCGGTGCGGGCGCTGCTCGCGGAGGGCGCGGACGTGAAGGGACGGACCGCCGACGGGACGACGGCCCTGCACTGGGCCGCGCGGCTCGACCTGCCGGGCGTGGCGCGCATCCTGCTCGAGGCGGGCGCGGACGCCGACGCCGCCAACGCCTTCGGGGTCACCCCGCTCGCGCTCGCCGCGACCAACGGCTCGGCGCCGATGCTCGACACGCTGCTGTGGGCGGGCGCCGACCCGAACGCACCGGGAGCCGGCGGAGAGACCGCCCTGCTGACGGCGGCGCGGGCGGGTCGGGCCGACGCGGTGCGGACGCTCGTCGCCCACGGCGCCGACGTGAACGCGGCCCAGCGGGCCGGCCAGACCGCCCTGATGTGGGCGGCGGCCGAGGGCCACGTCGAGGCCCTGCAGGCGCTCGTCGCCTCGGGGGCGGACGTCCACGCGCGCACCGTCGTCCCCGAGACCCCCCTCCGCACAGGGCTCGAGGGCCCCGCGCCCCACGGCTTCACCGCCCTGCTCTTCGCGGTGCGGGCGGGCCGCATCGAGGCGGCTCGGCGGTTGATCGCGGCGGGCGCCGACCCCGACGACCGGCTCCCCGACGGCATGAACACCGTGGTCCTGGCCGCCACCAACGCCCACTGGGAGCTCGGCGTCCTCCTCGTCGACCTCGGCGCCGACCCCAACGGGGCCGGCCAGGGATGGACGGCCATGCACGCGATGACCTGGGTGCGGATGCCGAACTTCGGCTTCAACCCGCCGGGCCCGGTGACCACCGGCACCATCGACAGCCTGACCTTCGCCCGCGCCCTCGTCGAGCGCGGCGCCGACGTCGACGCCCGCATGACGGCCGAGCCCCGCAACGGCTACCGCAACGCCCTCAACCGCATCGGGGCCACCCCCCTGCTCATGGCGGCCCGGCTCGCCGACGCGCCCCTCATGCGGGTGCTAGTCGAGCTCGGCGCCGACCCGACCCTGACCAACGAGGACGGCACCACCGTGCTGATGGTCGCCTCGGGCGTCGGCATCCACTCGCCCGGCGAGGACCCCGGCACGGAGGCCGAGGCCCTGGCCTGCGTCGAGCTCGCCCTCGAGCTCGGCGGCGACCCCAACGCCGTCGACGAGCGGGGCGAAACCCCCCTGCACGGCGCCGCCTACCGGGGCGCGAACTCCATCGTGGAGCTCCTCGTCGCCCACGGCGCCGACACCTTCGACCAGGAGAACGTCGAAGGCTGGACCCCCCTGCGCATCGCCCGGGGCGTCTTCCGCACCGCCACGTTCAAGGAGGCCCCCCGCACCGCGGCCCTACTCGGCGAGCTGATGGCGGCGCGGGAGTAGCGACGGATCCGCACATCGTGTGCGTCGCTTTCGTCGAATCGGAACGTGACCCGCCACCGCGCATTCACCGTCATGGCCCACTCTCCCTGCCGCGGTCCGGTCAGGGGGTGCAGACGGGCGGCCTGCAGGACGCGCAACGGCGTGAGCGACTTCGCCGCATCCAGTGCATCGAGGAGCATCAGCGCCCGATCGTAGTCGAGGCCCCGGAACCCTCTCCGCCGCCCATTCTCGAACAGGCGCTGCGTCCTGCCGTCTCCGAACGACCGGATCACGATGCGAGTCCAGGACGGTTGGCGTAATACGTCAAACGTACAACGCGCCCGCCGCTGCCGCTGCGACGCCGCGACCGCGACGCATGCGGCCGACAGCCGGATCGATCACCTCGTCGCCGTCCCGGCCCGGACCCGAGGTCTCACCCTGACAGCCGGTGCCCCCGGCCCAGCTCGGCCAGCCGCTCGACGAGCTCCGAGTGCCCGGTCACGTGGAAGATGTAGCGCGGCACGTCGCGGCCGACGCCGCGCGCCATGAATGGCTCGCCCCAGAAGCTGAGCAGGCACTCCGTCGAGCCGCCGGCGAGCGTGTCGGCCAGGATGAACGAGACGTCCTCGGGCAGGCTCGTCCACACCGGGTCGGCGACCTTGCCGGCGCCGCTGCACGCCGACACCTTCGGCAGGACGTCGCGCTCCCACCTCGGACGCTGCCCCTCGTCCAGGACGAAGGTGATGGCGGCCACCGCCGGGTTCTCGATGGCCGGGCGCAGCAGCGCGTCGAAGAGCGGCTGACGCTCGAACATGGACAGGCACACGTTGAACCACACCATGTCTCCCTTGGCGTTCCGGGAGAAGTCGGCGCTCGCCTGCCGCAGGTCCCGGGGACCGATGACCAGGACGTCGGGCGGCTTCGCGCTCCGGGCGAGCTGGCCCAGCAGGCGCTCGCCGCGGTCCACCCCGGCCGCGATGCGCCGCTGCCCGTGCTCGGACCTCAGCGACCGCAGGAACATCGCGGCGAGGAGCACGAGCGTGATCACCGACAGCACCTCGGTCTCGATGACGTGGAGCAGGTGCAGCACGATGGCGATGACGGCGGCCAGCACGCCGGCCACGGCGTCCCACTCGATCTTCAGCATGCGGTGCATCAGGCGGACCTCCGTGACCTGAATCGTCACCGATCGGGAGCCGTCAGGCCAATCGCGGCGAGAGCCGCGAGGTCGGCGAAGAGCGGCGGCGCGAAAGACCGGCGCGCCGCGGGCGACGTTCTCGCTGTCCGCACACATTGCGGCTGGAGTCGGCGGGACGCGCGCCGCGGTGCGCACGGCGCAGGCGGGGGTCCGCTCCGTCGAGGGCCGCGTCGGGCCGGCGGACCGGCATCCTCGGGGTGGTCGTCCCGTCGGCGGCGGGAAACGCGCGCGGCGGCAATGCGCGCGGCGGGCGGCTACCGCGCCACGGTGGTCGCGTCCGCCCCCGCGTCGGTCGCCCCGAGCTCGGCGAGCCGCACCGCGGTGCCGCCCG
>JAJEFC010000306.1 GCA_022820675.1 Vicinamibacteria bacterium
GGCCTCGGTGCCCGCCGGGGCCGCGTCCTCGGATGCGGCCGTGGCCGCCTCCGCCTCTTCCAGCAGCCGCGCCCCCACCGTCCCGGCCGCCTCGAGCCAGGCGTCGGCCAGCCCGTCGCGAATCTCGTCCTTCAGCGCCGCCAGCGCGTCCCGGTTCGTCTCGAGCAGGGCCGGGTCGTCGATGGCGCGCTGCGTCGGCCGCGCGCCGTAGAGCGTGCCGAACAGCGAGTAGTAGTCCTTCTGGCTGATCGCGTCGAACTTGTGGTCGTGGCAGCGGGCGCACGAGACGGTCAGGCCCATGAACGCCTTCGACACCACGTCCACCTGATTGTCCTGCCACTTCACCCGGTCTTCCCACGGGTCGACGGGCTGATAGCCGTGCTCGATGAGCCGGTAGTGGGCGGTGCCGATGATCGACTCGTTGGTCCGGGTCTCCGCGTCGAGCCGCGGCGCCGGCAGCAGGTCGCCGGCCACGTGCTCGCGAATCAACTGGTCGTAGGGCACGTCGCCGTTGAACGCGCGGATCAGGTAGTCGCGGTAGCGCCACGCGAGGGGGATGTCGGGGTCGCCCTCGCTGCCGTGCGACTCGCTGTAGCGGAACAGGTCCATCCAGTTACGCGCCCACCGCTCGCCGAAGTGGGGCGACGCCAGGTACCGGTCGACGAGGCCGGCGTAGGCGT
Organism: Vicinamibacteria bacterium; assembly: GCA_022820675.1. Classification (GTDB taxonomy): domain Bacteria; phylum Acidobacteriota; class Vicinamibacteria; order Vicinamibacterales; family UBA8438; genus JAJEEA01. The sequence goes on from JAJEFC010000306.1 coordinate 681, forward strand.
CGGGCGACGGGTCGCCGACGAACCGCGCGACCTCGGCCGGCGTCGGCGGCAGCCCGCGCAGGTCGAACGACAGCCGGCGGATGAGCGTCCGGCGGTCGACGGGCGGCGCCGGCTCGAGCCCCTCGGCCTGCAGCCGGGCGAGGATGAACCGGTCCTCCGCGCCCCGCGGCCACGCCTCGTCGGCGACGGCCGGCGGCTCGCCCGGCTCGACCGGCTGCCACGCCCAGTGCTCGCGCCGCCGCTTGTCGAGGTCGAACGGCTCCGACGGGTCCGGCGTGCCGGCCGCCGCCGTCGCCGCCTCGGGCCACGGCGCGCCCATCTCGACCCAGGCGATCAGGCTCTCGACCTGCGCCGTGGCGAGAGCGCCGGTCGGCGGCATCAGCACCGGCCGTCCCTGCACCCGCTGCACCAGCGGGCTCGCGTGCGGGTCGCCCGGCACCACCGCGGGGCCGCTGTCACCTCCCGCAAGCAGCCCCTCCCGGCTGTCGAGCCGCAGCCCCCCGAACGGCGTCTCGAGCGCCGCCCCGTGGCACTGGAAGCACTGCTCCGCGAGCAGCGGCCGTATCTCGGTCTCGAAGAACTCGACCTGCTCCGGGCTCGGCCCCGCCGGCTGGGCGCCGACATGGACGCCGGCAACCAGAGCGACGGTCACGCCCAGGAGCACCGCATTCGATCTGAAACTCATCTTGGCCCGCACTGTACCGCCGGCCCGACCGCGACGCAAGGGCGGGGCCGGGCTGACCGTAGGAGGCGAGGGTTGTTCTGGCGCTGTACCGCAGTTGCACGTATACTGTGTTCATGATGAAGAACATCACCCTCAGCGTCGATGAGGGCGTGATCCGCACGGTCCGGCTGTACGCGGCCGAGAGGGGCTCGACCGTCAACGCGCTCGTCCGCGAGTTTCTCACCGAGCTCGCGAGCCGGGAGGATCGAGTTCGCAAGGCGCGAGAACGAATCGCCGAGTTGAGCGAGCGGTCGACGGCGCGAATCGGCTCCCGCACTTGGACCCGCGAGGAGCTGCATGAACGTTGACGCCTTCCTGGACACCAACGTCCTGGTCTACGCGGCCGCGGGCCGGGAAAAGGAGGCGGCGAAGCGGGCGCGAGCACTCGACTTGATCGACGAGGTCGATTTCGGGCTCTCGGCGCAGGTACTCCAGGAGTTCTACGTCACCGTCGTCCGCAAGGTCGAGGCGCCGCTCAGCCCCGCCGAGGCGCTCGAGTGGATCGAGCAACTCGAGGCCTTTCCCTGCCAGCCGCTCGACTCGGGCCTCGTCAAGCTCGGCGTCGAGATCAGCCAGCGTTACCGCATCAGTTACTGGGACGGCGCCATCGTCGCCGCGGCGGAGGCGCTGGGCGCCCGCACCCTGTTCACCGAAGACCTGAACCACGACCAGACCTACGGCTCAGTACGCGTCGTGAACCCGTTCATCCACACGATCAACCCGCAGAGCCGGCCGTGACGGCATGTCCTGGATGACATTCCATGCGGAGGCGATCCGCCTCGTCCGCTTCGTCCGTCAGGCTGCAGCGGCGAGGATCCGCGCAACGACGTGGCAGGCGGGACACGGGTATACCGGACCTCTCCCGGAGATCGCCGCGGTCGGCGACGGATCCGGTCCGCTCCCTGTTTGCAGTGCGTTGTATTCTCTACGGCGATTCGACAACCCGGACCAACGAAGTGAGAGTGACGCCATTCCACTGCGGGCCGTTCGCCAACGAGAGCGAACGCACCGCTTTTGAACATCTCAGAGGCCGCATCGAGTCGTCGCTCGGGGCCGGCGACGACCAATGGATGCTGCTGACCAACCTCACCTGGTCGGTCACGCACCAGTTCCAGGCGGACGAGATCGACCTGATCGCCATCGGTCCGCCCGGCGTGCGCGTCATCGAAGTCAAGCACTGGTCGCGACGGTGGGTCGATGAGCACCGGGACCTCGTGGAGCAGGAGGCGGACAAGGTCACGAACAAGGCCCGCAAGATCGGGACCACCTCGCGCAAGTCCGTACCGGACCTCGGCCGCGTGGACGGCGTGATCCTGCTCACGCGCGAATCGCCGGACATGAAGGAGCTGGCCGGCCGGGTCGTCCGGGGCGTGCGGTGCTGCACGCTGAGGGAGTGGCGCGAGGCCATCGACTTCGACGGGACGCCAGCGCTGCGCCCGCAGCAGGTCGCCCTTCTCGGCCGTCGTCTGGAACCCAGGAGTGCTGTCGCCCTCGACGGCTCGCTGCGGCGGTTCGCCGGCTACGTCAACCTCGAACGGCGCACGCCCCCGGTCGAGCGGTTCCACCGCGTCTATCGGGGCGTCCACGCCACCCGGCACGACAAGGTCGTTCTGCACCTCTACGACCTGTCGGCGAGCGACGTAGCGGACGCAGAAACGCGGGCCAGCCGTGAGTGCGAGGCACTGCGTCGGCTGCAACTGCACACCTGGGCGCCGCGCGTGCTCGACTCCTGGCAGCCGGCCCCAGGGTACGCGGGCGAGATGCACTACTTCACCGTCACCGACCCTCTGGCCCCCTCCCTCGAGGAGCGCGCATCGGACCGGTCCTGGGACACCCCGGCGCGGCTGGCCTTCGCGCGAGCCGCGCTGGACGCCTTGGTCGAGCTGCATGGCGAGACCGTGGACGACGCACCGATCCTGCACCGCAACCTCACGCCGGAGACGGTCCTCGTCCGGCACGACAACACGCCGATCTTCACCGGCTTCGAGCTGTCGAAGATTCCGTCCCAACTGAGCGTGGCGTCAGCGGGGCCCCCATCAGGCGAGTGGCCGTCGTCGACGGCGCCCGAAGTGCGCGCGCAGGGGCTGCACGCGGCCGACGCCCGCTCGGACCGCTACGCACTCTGCGCCAGCCTGCGCGTCCTGTTCGAGGGCCGGGACGACGAGGCGAGCTGCCAGGCCCTCGACGTGCTGGCTTCGGGCATGACGGACGATTCGTCGCAGCGCAGCGACCCGTCCGCGCTCGACGCGCGCCTCTCGGAACTGCTCGGCGAGTCCCCGCCCGCCCCGCCGCCTCCGCCGGCGCGGTTCTGGACGGAAGACCAGATCGTCCCGTTCCGCGGCAGCCGGTATCGCGTGGTCGAACGACTCGGTGCCGGCGGGGTGGGTACGGCGTTCAAGGTCGTGCAGATCGACCTTGAGGGGGAGGAGGAGGGAACCTATGTCGCCAAGGTGTGTCACGACGAGGAGGCCGGGCGCCGCGCCGTGAACGCCTACCGGCTGGCGCGCTCGCACCTGCAGCACCAAGCCGTCTCGGGCATCTTCGAGGTGGCGTCCGCGTGGCGCGAGAACGAGTTCACGGCGCTCATGACCTGGGTCGACGGCTCGCCGCTACGCGACTTCGCGGGGGTTCTGCCGCTCCTCGTTGACGACCTCGACGAGACATCCGCCGACGCCCTGACCCTCTTCTGGCTGCAGACGATGTGCAAGGCCCTGGATGTGCTGCACCGCAACGGCCTCGTCCACGGCGACGTCAACCCTGGCAACCTCATCGTGTCGGGGCGCGACCTCGTGCTCACCGACTACGACTTCGTCTCGCGAATAGACGAGCCAATCGCGGCGCCCGGCGCCGTGCTCTACTGTTCGCCGTCCCACCAGTCGGGCCGCAAGGCGTCGCCCTCCGACGACATGTACGCGCTGGCGGCCAGCTTCTTCCACGTCATGTTCGAGCACGAGCCGTTTCGCCACGATGGCGCGCTGGCGAAGGAGCGCGGCCTGAACTGGGAAGCCGTCGACCCCGAACGGCGCGCCGAGTATCCGTCGGTGGCAGCGTTCCTCGACCGGGCCACCCACCCCGACCCGGGCGAGCGCTTCCATTCCGCGGCCGAGGCGCTGAAGGCGCTGGTGGCCAAGCCGTCCCCTTCGGCCGCAACGGTAGCACCGCCCGGTCAGGCAACCGCGCTGCCCGCAACCGCACCCGAAGCGTCAGGAACGGGCTCCGCGAGTCTCCCCGCGCCGTCGGCCGGCGCGGCAGCCGCGCGCCAGGCGCCGGACACGCAACCGGGAAACCTTGGGGAGATTCCCGGAGTTCGTCCGCCTTCTCCCGGGGCGACGCCGGAGCCGCCGGGTACAACCCCGGTAGGCCTCCCTGCATCGTCGGCCGCCGCGACAACACCCGATCCCGAGCCATCGGCGCCCCCAATGTCCACCGCCGCGCCGCTCGAAGACCGACCCTCGCCGCGCGAGACGCCCGATGCGGAGGCCGTACGGCGCGAGCAGCGCGTCGAGTGGCTGCGCTGGCTGCTGCAGTCGTATCCGGGCTCGCGGTGGGGAAACCGGGAGACGCGGGGGCTCGACAGCGACTTCGCCGAGCAGACCTACGTCGAGACGCCGCTGGAGGCGGCGTTGTACGAGGACGTCCGGGCGCGCCGCATCCGGCTCGTCGTGCTGTGCGGCAACGCCGGCGACGGCAAGACGGCGCTGCTCCAGCATCTCGCCGGTCGGTTCGGCCTCGAACGCCGGGCGTCGTCCGAACGGGTGCTGAAAGGAGAGACGGACGACGGCCTGCGTGTGCGGATGAACCTGGACGGATCGGCGTCGTGGCTGGGGCGGTCGGCGGACGACCTGCTCGACGACTTCCTGGCTCCGTTCCGAGACGGGCCGCCGTCGGAGGACATCGCGCATCTGCTGGCCATAAACGACGGGCGCCTGCTGGAGTGGATCGAGCGGGTCGAGCGGCGGGACGGGGAGACTCCCCTCACGGAAGCGCTGTATGAGGCCCTGCAGCGGGTTCAGCAGGATCGCTGGGCGGAAGCGCCCGTCGCCGACCGCGATGACGACATACGAGCGGTGACGACGAACACCCTTCGGCCTGCGGAAACGGAAACGCCGGTCACCGAGCGAGACGCGAGCGAGCACGAACGGGAGGCGCCACGGTCGATCACCGATGCGACCGCCACGGTGGAAGTCGCCGCGCGAGACGAACACGACGAACCCGAGGACGCTGTCGGGACGGGCGATGACCCTGCAGCAGACGACGCTGGCGATGTAGAGGCCCGCCCGCGGCCGGCTCCCGCTGCCCACATCCGGTTCGTCAACCTCAATCAGCGGTCGCTCGTCGGCGGCGTGACCGCCGACGGGACCCGTATCGAAACCGGTTTCCTGGAGAGTCTGGTAGACCGCCTGTACGGCGCCAGCCGGGCGCCGGACATCTGGTCGCCGTGCGCCACTTGCTCGGCGCAGGACCGCTGCGAAGTGTTCCGGGGGAATCGCTTGTTTGGGCCGGCCGGCCTCCCCGGGGCCGCCCCCGCGGAGGCGCGGTCGCGCGCGCGGGACCGGCTCTTCGAGGCGCTCCAGGCCGTCCACCTGCGCGGCGAGACCCACGTCACGGTACGCGAGCTGCGCGCCGCGCTCGTCTACATCCTGTTCGGCGTCCACTTCTGCGACGACTACCACGACGGCGTCGTCGCGACGGGCCGCCGCCGTGCACCGGACTACTGGGAGCCGTCCTTCGGTCCGTTTCCCGAGCCCGGTGCGGCAGCGGAGACCACGCCGCCTTCGCTACCCTGGTGGGACAGGGCGTTCGATCCGCAGTCCCCCGCGCGGCAGGGGGCCGTGCTCGCAGATCTGGCGCGCTTCGACCCGGCGCTGGACGCGCATCCGCGAATCGACCGACACCTCGTGCGGCCGACGCGAGCCGGTATTCGCCGCGGCGTGCCGGGGTTCCCGGACCTGGACCTCGCCTCGGCGCGGCGGCGCGCGTACTTCGAATGGCGCGAGCGGGACATCGAGTCGATCACCGGGGATACGCACGCCCTCGACTTGGCCCACGGCCGTCACCTGCGCCGGTTTCGCAGACTGGCGGTGGACGATGAGGCGCGCAAGACCGCGTGCCGAGCGCTCTGCGCCGGCATCGCCGGTCTCGCGACGCTGCCGCCGCAGGCCTATGACCGAGCGGGAGTCGTGCCGCTTCGCATCACCCCCCGGACCCCGACGGAGACGGCGTTCTGGATCGAGAAGGCGGCGGATCGCTTCCACCTGGAAGCTGACCTGCCGCCGGAAACTGCAGGTCTCGACCGGCTCCATCGACAGGCGAGTCTCATCTACCGCTACCGGAACGGTCGCGAGGAGCGTCTCCGCCTCGGCGCGGAGCTGTTCCACCTCCTGATGGAACTGAGCGACGGGTACCAGTTGGGCGACGCCTCGACCGACGACACGTTCGCGCACCTGTCGATCTTCGTGCAGCGGCTGGAACGCGAGGACGACCGCCGGCTGCTCGCTTGGAACCCGATGCGCGACGACCGCATGTACGAGGTCGTGGCAGAGAGCGCTTCCGAAGACGGACCGCAACGGATTGTCATCCGACCGCTCGTGTGAGGTGGACACGCATGGCGCATGCCGATCGGGAGATCGTCGAGAACGCACTGTCGCCGGACGTGGTCAAGGAGATCTGGACCGGAAGCTACGACAAGGTGCTGCCGGTGACCATCGCGGGATTCGAGATCTCTGCGATCCTTCCCGTTGTGCTGTATATGTTCCGCTTCGGCCACCGTCGTGGCGCCGGAGATTTCCTCGCGACGTACGGCCCCGCGTCCGGGACACCAGCCCAGAAGCGTCGGCAGACCACCGCAGACCGGATCGCAGCGAAACTCGCCGAGACCGACGAACTGACCGGGTTCGACGGCGACGTTGAGAAGGCTGTTCTCGGTGACTTGATGCTCTGCTCCTGTCTCGAAAACGTCCGCCACCGACTGGGCCGGGACCAGCCAGTGCAACGCGTCGCGCCGACCCACTACCTGGCGAGCTGGATCGACCTACCCTACAACGTGACGAATCTCCGCTACGTCCCGGAAATGATCGTCGCCATGCTGACGAATCGACGTACCGGCGATTACGTCACGCAGACCCAAGAGACCGACCTCACGCGCTTCCCCGTCCTGAACCGATACGAGGAGAACCCGTTGTTCAGGGCTTTCGGTCAAGGTGTCAACCGCCGCAGCGGCTCGTCGAGCGACTTGGCGTCCGACTGCTTCGACGAAACCGACGATACCGTGGGCCTGGATCAGCTCCTGACGATTCGTCTGGCCCAGCAATTGCAGGCCGCGCCGCAGAAGGTCAGACCAAGCAAGACGCAGGGCGCCGATGCGCACAGGATCTCCAACCAGCGCCCCATCGCCAAAGCCGCTGGCCAACGGTTTTCGGACGACATTCGCCGCTTCGTGCGCTCGTACGCCGATTCCGCGCCTCGCCACGCCTTCGTGGACATGCTCGAATCGTGCATCGCGGTCGGGCTGACCACCATTCTCACCAGCACGGTCGAGATACTGTTCCATTGGGAGGCGACTGGCAAGGTGACGGAGGTCGACGACCAGCACCCGGCGGCGCTCTTCGTGGACTGCTCCGGCGGCGCTGACCGGCGGCTCCGACTCCGGGCCGAGCAGTCGGCGGACGACCTGATGAGGCGCCTGGAGCGAGTGCCCGTCATCTTGATGACGCTCCGCCTGCTCGACTGTGAGGCACGCTCCCGGCCGCGGATCAGGTCGCAGCAAGTCGCGACCCGGCCGTACGCGGGGGAATGGCTGAACTTACTCGGGGATCTCCACCACGACCGCCATCCAGAGGCGCCGTACGTTGCTCTCCTCATCGAAGACAAGGCAGAGAAACTGGCCAACAGGGTCGCCGACGACCATGACGACATGGCCATCATGCTTCGTGACGACCGCGACGACGCACCGCATCCGGTTTGTCGACTAGCCGGCGGACTGATGACCCTGATGGGGCGGCAGCCTCGCGAAGATCTCACCAGACTGGTCGATTCCAGCTTGGCCGTCGGGCGCCCGAACGGGTTGGCCGTCAAGCGCACGACGACGCGCGGAAGCGGACCCGGAACGCGCCGTCGCCGCGACGTGCGCGCCCTCGTCTTCACCGACTCGGTGCTCGACTATCTGGTGCACCTGCACATGCTGCCCGGTCCGAAGGGTGGCACCGACGCCAACATCGTGTCGTTCCTCGCCTTCCTTCGCGACGACTACGGGTTGCACGTAGACACTGAGCCGCCGGGCGTGACCATCTCCAACGAGATCCTGGGCCGGAACCGGGCGGTGCTGGAGCGGCGGCTACGCGATCTCGGTCTGCTGATCGGCGTCAACGACGCCGAGCGGATGAAGCGGCTCACCCCCCGCTTCGAGATCGCCGGAGGCGATTGACGTGGCGTGGACAGCATTGCACGGGGCGCTCCTCGGCCGCGCCTTCAAAGGTCTGCTCGGGCGGCCCGAGCGTGGGGCGATGGCGTTCGTGCGCTGCTTGGCGCCGGAAGTAGTGGCCCAACTGGCCGTCGACGTGACCTTCGCCCCGAATGGGTGGCGGGTGCTGCGCGTGGCGGATACGGACGACGAGGCGAACAGAACCACCGACGCCGACACCGCGGTCGAGCAGCGCGAGACCAAGGGCGATGCGACGCTGCTGCTGGTCGACACGGGCCGCGCCGGCGCCGGCATGGACGGCATCTACAACGCCGCCCGCGAGGTGCACGAGACCGAGCTGTTCGCGGCAGCCGGCCGGCTCGCGGGCGCCGAAGTGACGAGCCGGTTGTCGAGGCCCCACCGCGATTATGCCGAGCGCGCAATCCGCCGTGCGCAGGGCGTCGGCCGCCACGACAGCGTCTCGCCTTGGGTGGAGTTCGACTTTCTGTGCCGCGTCGCCGCGCACCGGCGGCATCCCGGCGAGTACCTGCACCTGCTCGGTCTGTGGCCCATCGCCCCCGCGGCGGACGGAGACGCCGGCGGGGAGCTCGCCGCCTCGCGCCGGTTCGTGGATCGCCTGCTCGGCGTCGCCGCCGCTCGCCTCACCGTCCCTGCACGCATCGCATCGCTCGGGATCGCGGCGACCGGCGCGCAGCGGCAGGACCTCGAACGCTTCCTTGGGGAAGCGGCGGCCCGACCGTTGCGCGACGCCCTGCAGGCGCTCGCCGACCAGCCTCACCTGTGGGTCGGGTCCCTGCCGGTCGACCCGCCCGACGACATCCAGTCCATCGAACTCACCTCGTGGCGGAACCGGAACGGCAGAATCGCCAGGTGGTCGGGGTTGGAGGAACCGTCCGAGGCAGAGGCGCCGGAGCTCGTCCTGAAGCCCGACGCCCAGTCCGCGAAGGATTACACGAACCTGGAGGTCCGGTGGAAGGCCAGGCCGGCCGACCTTGAGAAGAACGCTGTCGACTACCGCGTGGCGGTGCTGACGGACCAGGACGAGGAGCTGGCCGCTCGCGACGTTCGCCACTCCGCCCGCCAGCAGGAGAAGTGCCGGTTCAGCAACGACGACTTCTCGGCGCTGAGCGACGACGCCCTGCTGTCGGCCCGCGTGGTCGTTTCCGTCATCGGCCGCGACGAGATCGAGCGGCAGCCGAGCGAAGAATTCGTCATCCGGTTCGGCGAACGGCCGGAGACGACGGCCGTCGGCGCGGGCCGCAAGGTCCGCACCTTAAGTGAAGGGCTCATCGAGGGCTCGGGGAGAGAGATCGCGGCCGGCGTCCCCGAGAACCCGAACTGCATCGCCGCCGACGCACGGGGCTTCGTGGTGCTGCGTCCGCCCGACGCGCGGCGGCGCAAGAGCTTCCGGGTGTTCCGCCCACCGTTGATCCGCGACGTGGAGAGCGAGTGGACGAGTCGCCAGGGCGCGCTCGGGCACTGGCGGGTGCGCGTCCGAGCGTCGGGCGAACGGGCGGCGGCGCTGGAGTTCGTCCCGGCGGAGGGCGGTGACGGTACCGCGTGGGGCCGCACCGTCGCCGCCAGCCGGCGGCTGGCGGAACGGTTCCTGGCCGCCGGCGGCGGAGTCGGCCAGGTCCACGACGACCGGTCCAGGTCGTTCGACGCGGTGAAGGAGTACGTGCTCGCGTGGACCGCGCTGCTCGACGACGGCGGCCCCTCGCTCGCCATCTGCAACACGGTCGAAGTGCAATCGCTGTCGGGACGGACCATCGGCCTGATCGTGCTGCCGGCCCATCCGTTGCGCGTCGCCTGGCTGGCCGCCTACGACAACCTGCTGTTCCACGCGGTCTTCGACGAGGGGCAGGCGCCCGGGCAGGTAAGGGACGAACTGCGGGGGCTGGACGGCGCGATGTTCCCCGCACTCCTCCCCAACCCGGTCGGCGGGGCGTTCGTCTTCGCCGACACGCTGGGGTTCCATGCGGTGGGCATGGTGCCCGATGACGACCGGGAGCCGAAGGCAGCGGTGGCGGTGCTCGCACGCACCCTCGGCGAGAGCGAGTCTTCGGAGACCGCACCGACCGTCGGCGAGCAAAGCGCGGCGGTCCTCGGGAACGAGATCGTCAAGTATCTCGAATGCCACGACTCATCCCGCCTGCTGCGGATGCACGCCCTCCGGGCCGGCGACGGTCTGACCGTCGCGCGAGCCCTCGGCCGCGTGCACAAGCACTACGGCGGGGCCGGCGACGAGACGGACGACGACGCGGCGGACATCGCGAGTGCCGAAACCGCAACCACCCCCGCTTTCACGCTCGACCTGTATCCATCCCGCGAGCAGCGCCCCATCGCGGGGCGATTCATCGCGGAAGCGCGGGAAAAGCGACGCAGCGGCGCCGGCGTCCTGGCGACCGATGACCAGTGGATGCTCGAATCGATCAATTTACCCGGCGGTATCGCGCTCCCCCGCCTGCGGTGGGCGCGCAAGCAGAGCGGCGACCCGGAGACGGCGGCGCACCTTGCCGTGGCGTTCGACACGTTCGAGTCCCGAGTGGAGATCGACGCGGGGGACGCACCGACCGCCCCGTTTCGAGCGTTCGGCCTGATGTCGTTCTTCGAGCGCGACTTCACGGCCGCGCCGACCCCTTCCTGGCGCAGCGTCGTGCCGCGGTCCGGCGGCGGCGAGAAGCACCCGTCGGAACGGGGCCACACCGAGCGGCTGGACCGCCTGGGCCAGAGGATCCTGGAGGCGGTCGCACGGCACGTCACCAAGGGTGACGGCGATCCGACTTCGCACACGGGGTGGCGCTGGCCCTGGGGCGTTTCGAACACGACCGGTGACGCGAAGCACGGAGCCCCGGTACTTCGCACGACGATCCCACCCGAGAAAGCCGACAGCATCACGGAACTCCACCGCTTGTGCGACTGGGTGGTCACCCTGGATCGCAATGCCGGCATCGAGTACTTCGACTCGCCGCAGGACAATCGGGACATCTACGACGCCTATGTCATCGACTGCGTGCCGGAGCGCGAAGACCTCGGCTGCCTGCAACTGATCACCTCGACCAGCAATATCGAGGAGGTCCACGACCTGCTTGACGACGCACTGGTGCGACTGGGGCTCAGCCGCACGCGGCGGAACGCCGAGTTCCTGCTGGAGCACCTCAAGTCGCTGAGCGGGCGGCTCGCCATCCGTCTGACCGGCAACGCCGCCCCGACGTCGGAACTGATTGCGCTCGCCATCGCCCGCGCCAACTGCCGCGGGGCGACGGAGAACGATGCCTGTTGGACGTCGCTGGACCGCGGCTTCCTCGTGCCGGTGGACGATGTGCGCGACCTGCTGCCGCCGCTTCGCGACCATGGTGACAACGGCGACAGCGGGGACCGGCAGACCCGTCCAGACCTGATCCACGTCTCGACACAGCCGCGACGCGGGCTCACCTTCCGGTTCATCGAGGTCAAGCACCGGCGCCATCTGCGCCAGGCGCGCGGGCCGGAGCTGCTGCGCAGCATCCAGGAACAGACCGTCGCGCTTCGCTCGCGCTGGTACGAGTGGTACGGCCATGAGCACGTGTACTCCGCGTTCCGCGCGCTACGACGCGCCAAGCTGGCGCGGGTGCTGCGCTTCTACGCGGACAAGGCGCACCGGCACGGGCTGCCGACGGAACGCTACCGGGAAATCGTCGCCGAGCTCGATCGGCTGGTCGAGAGGGGTGCGGACTACGCCTTGCAGCCGGCGCCGAACGCCGACCGCGGCTGGGTGTTCTGCCCCGAGTACGCAGGACAGGAGCCGCTGGAGATCTCGCCGGCCGGTTCCGCTGTCCGGATCTTCCTCTTCGGCCCCGGCCGGTTGCCGGACGCCGACTTTCGTTTCGGGACGGACCCCGCGGCGGCCGGAGCGGCCAGTCCGCCCGGGACTGGGACACCGGGCAACGACGGGCGCATGGAGACCGCCTCCTCTCGCAGCGCGACGCCGACGGTCCCCGGCAGGAACCGGACCGCCGACGCAGCCAAACCCAGTTCCGGCAGAGAGAGCCAAGCCGCCGACGTAAGCGGATCCGGCTCGGACACGCCGGATCCGAGCGGTCGGGCCGCCCACGCAAGCGAAGTCACGCCGGACCCGGAGGACCGGACCGGCGGCGGAGGTGGATCCGGCCCGACCGCGCCGGATCTGAACGGCGGTCACGGTGAGGCATCGGGCGGCGACGGCAACGCCCCTCCACGGCCCATGGTTCCTAGCGGCGATCCGACGCGCCCGGGGGGCGAGACGGCCGCGGACGGCGTCGCGCCGGCCGAGGTCTCCACGCCGGTTCCCGCCATCACGCTGGGCGCGGACACCCTCACCGGCGTCGACGTGCAGTGGCCCCTGACCGTCAAGGGCAACCCGCACCTCCTCATCGCCGGTCTGCCCGGCATGGGCAAGACGACCTGCCTGCTCAACCTGTGCCGGCAGATGGTGGCCGCGGGCGTTCATCCGATCATATTCTCCTATCACCAGGACATCGACGAACGGCTTGTTGACCTCGTTGACTCCGTGCGGTTCGTCGACTTCGACGGTCTGGGATTCAATCCGCTGACGGTGATGAACCCCGAATCGCCGCGGGCGCACCTCGACGTCGCTGGATCCTTGCGGGACATCTTCGGCGCCATCTTCCCCGAGCTGGGCGACTTGCAGTGCGAGAACATCCGCCGGGCGATCAAGGAGAGCTTCAGCGAAGCGGGTTGGACCGGGGCGCAGGGAGGAGCCCGGGAGCCGGAGTTCGGTCGTTTCGTCGAGATTCTGCGCGACGAGCCGAAACCTGATCGCGGACTGCGTACGTTGTTGGCGCGTCTGACCGAACTTGACGACTACGGTTTCTTCGCTCCCGGAGAGACTCGCGAGAGTCTCTGGAAGAGCGACCGGCCCACCGTAGTTCGAATCCACGCGACCCAGAACGATGCGTTGCAGCGGGCGTTCGCCTCGCTCGTATTCTACGGCCTGCACAAGGACATGTTCCGCCGAGGCATTCAAGAGCGAATCACGCATGCCCTGATCTTCGACGAGGCCCATCGAGCGGCGGGGCTGAAGTTGATCCCGAGGATGGCCAAGGAGTGCCGGAAGTACGGCATCTCTCTCGTGGTGGCGTCCCAGGAAGCCAGAGACTTCGACGCCTCGTTGTTCTCCGCCATCGCCAACTACCTCGTGCTGCGCTTGACCGACGTGGATGCCAAGGCACTGGTCCGGAACGTCGCCACGGCGCGCCAGGAACGCAGCTTGATCGACAAGATCAAGCAGATGGCCCGGTTCAGGGCGCTGTACTTCTGCGAGGGAAGACACCGGCCTTCGTCCGTGGGACTTCAAGCGCTGGACTGAGATCGGCCGGGATTGACGGACAGTGCGCGTCCGCCAGCCGTCGGGCAGACCGCGTAGCGGTCAGCGTGGGCCGGCGGCCTCCAGCCGATCCGCGACACGGCGGGCGAGGGCCCGCGAGAACTCCGCCTGAACGGGCGGGCTGCCGCGGGCGAACAGGCGATCGAGATCCGCGCTGGTCAGACCGGGACAGACGGCGCTCTTCTCGACGAGCCGGCACCCTGCGGCGGCCCCGGCGTCCGACTTCCAGATGGCTGCACGTTCCAGGCGATGGTTCGTCCAGACTTCCTGGACGCCCATCCGGAAGTACGGCCGGAGCTTGTGACGCGACCGCCGGCTGCGGTCGATCTCGACGACCAGGGTGGGCGGCGGCAGGCCCGTGCGCACGTCGACGTAGCCCTCCACCTGCTCCAACGCCCGCGCTGCTTCGGCGTCGAGATAGAAGCTGGCGTCCGCCTCGAAGGCCCCGTCGTCGCTCAACAGACGCGTCGCCCCGGTGGCGCGCCACCAGACATCCGGGCCGCTGTCGGCGAGGGCGTCCGCAACGCGGAAGACGAATTGGCCGGCCGCCATCGTCTGCACTTCATGCGTCATGTCCGGCACGGCCACGAACTCGGCGAGGCCGCTGTGCTCGTCGTACCGGCAACGCGGCGCGTCGTCGTGGTCGGTCAGGCGGTCGAAGAGCGCGCGCGGCATCGCGACCTCGATCCGCACCGGGGCGTCGGGGCCCCCGGCCGGCCGGCGAGCCACGTCCGTCGCAGTGGTCGCTGTTGCCATTCCTCAACGGCCTTCACTGTCCGCACAAGTCGGATTCGCCTCTCAACGCCGGGGAGGCGTCGAGGATTCGCTCGGCGATGCGGCGTGCGAGACGCTGGGAATGTCGGGCCTGCTCGCGCGGGTCCCCGCTGGTGCAGAGCGGAGCGAGATCGGTGGCGGTCAGCCCCGGGAGAACGATGCTGGACGAGACCGACCGGAAGCCCTCGGCCGCACCTGCATCGGGCGTCCAGATGGTGACGCCGGCCTTCGGATCCGACGTCCATGCTTCCTTGACGCCCATCCGGAAGTAGGGGGCGAGCTTGGCGTCGGCTTCGAAGGCGCCGTCGTCGCTCAGCAGACGCAACGCACCGGTCGCCTGCCAACCGACGTGGCGCCCGCGTTCGGCGAGCACGTAGCGGACACACGACACCAGGTCGCCGATGGCCCAGGCCGGCCCCTCATGCGCCACACCGGGCTCGGCCACGAACTCCGCGAGCCCCGTGAGTTCGTCGTACCGACAGCGGGGCGCGTCGTCGTGGTCGGTCGATCGAAGAGGTCGCGCGGCATGGCGACCTCGATCCGCACCGGCGCGTCGGGGCCGGCGGTTGGGGCCGGCATGCCGGCCGGCGCGTGAACGACGTCGGGGGCGGTCCGCGCCGGCTTGCCGCCCGGCGGGCGAACGACGTCGGGAGCCACGGTCGACGAGCCCATGTGTCGAGCATAGCACAACGCCACCGAATCAGCCGACCCGCCCGGGGGTCGGCGGACCACCGTCGGATCGACGAGCCAACCGTGAACCGGCGGCCGAAGTCCGGGCAGGGCGGGCGCCCGGTCTCCGAACCATCCTCAGGTCCGGGCAGGGATCGTCAACGCCAATCTCGCGGTCGCCGAGCCGGCGGCCCGCCGCGACCCCTGGAGGACCGCCGGACGACCCTGGATCAGCGGAACGGTCCGTCACCCGCCAGCCCGGCGTTCTGCTCATGCGGCGAGAACCGCGTCGAGATTGGCCCGTTGCAGAAGCGCCGCGTCGGCCGGGCGCTCCAGGAAGGGCTCCACGTCGCGGATCAGGACGCTGGTGTCCAGGTCGGCGAGCCGTGCCCGAAGCAGGCGCTGCCAGTCCGCGGCCCGGTGGCGACCGGGGCCCTGCGTCTGGTCCAGGGCATGCTGGAGGAGCGCCACGTTCGGCGCGACCGGCGGCCGACGCGACCGGTACCACACCAGGTCGAACCAGTCGCGGCCCTTCGGATACTTGCGCGTCAGCAGTGCGTGCAGCTTGCCGACCATCAGCGACGGCAGGTCGTAGTGACCGATCACGAACGTGAAGTGGCGGGTGACGACGGAGCGCCTGACCGCCGCTCCCGCCGGGGGACGGGTGTCGATCTCGATCTTGATGGAGAGCTTCTGCTCCTGATGACCGGACAGACCCGCTTCCGCCAGCAGCGACGCGGTCCGGACCCAGGCGACCTGCACCGGCTTGCGGTCGATCCAGCGGACCGTGCTGTCGAAGCGGGCGAGATGGAGGTCCCGCTTGAGCTTGCGCAGCCAGCGCTCGGGCTCGTAGCCATCGGACGAGACCTGCGAGAAATCGAGGTCTTCGGAGAACCGCGGGAGGTCCTCGAGAAACCGCAGCGCGGTGCCGCCGACGAACACGATCGCCCGCGAGGCCTCGCTCTCGTGGAGCGACCGCATGACGAAGGCCTGGAGGTACTCGCGCAGGGCGTTGAGCCTGCGCCCGGGATCGTCGAAACGCAACGCCGCGTCGAGAGCCCGGTCCTTCACAGGTCCACACCGTCTTCCCCCGCGTCGCAGCATTCGCTCCACACGCGCACGGCGCGCAGAATGCGAGGCTTCCCCATGCGCCGCGCGTAGGCCTGCAGACGGCGTCGGTCGACCACCCCGGTCTGCTGAAACCGCATCTCGATCATCCGCGGGCGGTCCCATTCGCCGCTGCTCAGGTGAAACAGGTCGAGCAGCGCCTTCTCGGCGGTGGCGAGCACGACCTCGGCGCCGGCGATGGAGACGGTACGGTAGCCGAAGAAGAAGCTCCGCTTGATGGCGGTGTAGCGGAACGCGCCGAACGGGTTGTCGAACCTGCGCGGCGTGCGCGTGGTGACGCTGGTGTAGGCGGACACGCCCTCCGGGATCAGACCGAGGGACCCGAGCGCCCAGAGCCCGCTGATGTAGGAAGGCGTGTACAGCGCGTTGGCCAGGGCGGCCGGTGAGACGGGAACGCGGCGATAGCGATCGACGAACGTGTACATGCCGCGGCGAAGCGGCACCAGCTTTCCGGCCCGGCTCCAGCGGTGAAGCTGATTCACCGCGCCCGAATGCGATTCCTCCGTCAACTGCACGACCGTGGCGAGATCGAAGAAGGGCATCGCGCCCAGCAGCTCGACGGCTGTATCGAGACGCATCACTCTCGATAATCGGCAATAACGCCTATTTTTGTCAATGGCTCACCCACATTCACCAGCATGAACACGGTGCCGTCCGTCGTTCAGGACTCGGCAAGGAGGCACCCCACGACGGATGGACCGACAGTGACCTGGACCGCGCCAAACTACTCGGTGAGTCCGGTGACGGTCACCGCCGACGTCTGGGCCGGGGACTGGTACGATTCCGCGGAAGCGCACATGGCGGTCTATCCGCAGCAGTCCGGACCTCAGACGCCGCAGCCGCAGCAGCAGTCGAGCGCCCCGGTCGTGACGAGTGTGGCCGTGACGTCCGCGCCCGCGAGCGGCCAGACCTATTCTCTGGGCGAGAAGATCAGCGCGGGCCTGACGTTCACCGACCCCGTGACGGTCACCGGCACGCCTCGACTGAAGATCGACATGGACCCGGCGCACTGGGGAGAGAAATGGGCCGGCTTCGAGAGTGGGAGCGGCTCGTCGGTGCTGACCTTCACGCACACGGTCGTGGAGCCGAACTACTCGACGCAGGGCATCGCGGTGCTGATCGACTCGCTGGGGCTGAACGGGGGGACGATCCGGTCTGCGTCGGGCGATGACGCCGGCCTGGGCCACGGCGGACTCGCGCATGACCCGAACCACAAGGTCGACTGGCGGCAGTCCAGCAGCGGCGACGTGGCGATGACCCCGGTGCCGGCGCTGCCGGTGGTCTGGGCCGCGCTGCTGGCGATGTTGCTGCTCGGCGGCGGAGCGTGGAAGAGCGGGTTCAATGGAGCCCCGCGGCGTTGACGCCGGGCAAACGTCTGCTGGCGGCTCAACACGGCCAACGACAGAAGCCGAGGGCAACGAGGCTCCAAAGGGAACGCCACGCCGGAAGACGCACACCAAGCTGAGTTCGCGACGAACGGGACGAGAGAGCATGCCCGACAGCGAACAGGCGATCGTCATCGCCGGGCCGGTCGAGGACCGGCCCGACGGCCCCACCCTGACGCCGCGGAAGGCCACGCGCGAGCCCAACGGAACCCTCTGGTTCGGGGCCGACCTCGAACCGACGGAAGACCAAGTCTGGTTCCGGATCGAGGAGGACGCGATCCGCCGGATGCCGGACGCCACGCCCAAGGCCCGCGGCCGCCGCCTGCTGGACGCGCTCCACGTCTGGCTCGCGGCGGGCGGGTCTCTCAGGTGCGGGATCAACCGGTTCGAGGTCCGCGTCGCCGAGAACGGCGACACGTGGATCGAACGACTCCGGTGGTGAGAGACAAACGTCAAGGGCGCACCGCCCTCGACGGCGAGCGCCCGCGCGACCCCTCCAGCGCCCCCGACGGACGGCCAGGGAGCCGCGAGAAGCGCTATACTATCATGATCCCCGCAAGCATCGGGGCAAGGGAAAAGGCACCCACGTGGCCACCGCGCAACCCGCCGTCAAGCTCACCTACGAGGACTACTGCGCCGCGCCGGACGACGAGCGCTACGAGCTGCTCGACGGCAATCTCAATATGGTTCCCGCCCCGAACATCAAGCACCAGAGAGTGCAACTGAAACTCGCCACGCGATTGGACCTCTTCATCGAGGGGCGCGCCTTGGGGACGCTGTTGACAGCTCCCTGCGACGTGATGCTGTCCGAGACCGACGTCGTGCAGCCCGATCTGCTGTTCGTCTCCCGGGAACGGGAACACCTGCTGCGCGACGGCCAGAAAGTGCAAGGCGCGCCGGACCTCGTGATCGAGATCCTGTCTCCCTCGACCGCTGATCGGGACCGGGGCAAGAAGCTGGCGCTCTACGGCAGACACGGCGTGACGGAGTACTGGCTGGTCGACCCGGTTGCCGAGACCATCCAGACCCATCGCCTGCAGGGCGAAATCCTGGTTCCGACCCGCACCTTCGGCCGGGAGGAGACGCTGCGCTCCGCGCTGCTCGTCGGCCTCGAACTCCGCCTGGACGACATCTTCTCGTCTTGAAAGCCGAAACCGCGCCGGGTTCGGAAACGCCGATCATCGGCAGTGTTCCCCGCGCCGCCGCTCGCGGCCGCGCCTGTCCTCGGCTGCGCTCGGCGGCGGTAACCCGCGAGCCCCGGGCCGTTCGTTCCCCCGGCCCGGACTCGGGATCGCCTCTCTCGGGGCTGTGGGGATGGGGAGCTCGGTGGCCAGCCGCTCGGTGGTGTTGTCGTGGTCCGCTTATCCCGCCGCGGCCAGCCGCTCGGACGACGTCGTCCGTCTGGGCCGCGAGTCGTGAGGTGGAGCGCGACGCCGCCGGCGTCGACGCTCCGAGAATCTCCTCGATGTCGGTCAACGCTTGTGATCTCGGCCTGGGGACCGGAAAGCGGGGCGGACGGCGGAACCGGAGGGACGGACGATGTTGAGAGGCGTGCTGGCGATTCGCGGACAGGCGGCGGCGCGGGGCTACGGGTTCATCGGGGTCGAGGGGCGCGAGGACGACCTCTTCGTCCTCGGTTCCGAGATAACCGACGAGCACGGCGGGCCGGCGACCCGTGGGGAATGGTCGGCACTGGACGGCCGGGCGGTGGAGATCGGCGATGTCATCACGACGGCCCGGGGCGACCAGGCGACGAACGTGCGGCTACTGCCGGTCGAGAACGCCTCGACGAACGGCGGCGAAGCTTCAACGGCCGACGCCGACGCGGGGGTGCCGGAGGATGCGGCGAACGAGGAGCCATGGGCGGCCGGGATCCGCGCGCACCTTGAGCGCCGAGGCTGGACGCAGGGCGAGTGGCTTCGAGGTCCTCGTTGAAGGTGAACACGGTCGGCGCGGTCCTGCGGGGCGACCCGACCAGCACCCGCACCCTGACCGCGATCGCCGCCGGGTTCGGCGTCAGTGTCGCCACGCTCTTCAACGGCGGGGCCCCCGAGCCGGCCGACCCCTGGACCGCGGCGCTGGAGCACCTCGACGCGGCGGGCCGGACGCTGGCCGCGGCGAACGTCGACGCGACCCCGCGCCCGGAGCTGACCCCGGATGCATCAGCCGACATCGAGCGGGCGGCTCTGGCGGTGCGCCGGGCGCTGGAGGCGATCGGCGACGCCGCGGCGGAAGTCCGGGTCGGGCGGGCGCTGTCGGCGTTCGTCCGGGGCGCGGAAGCCACAGAATCCTCGGGTCGATGAGCGGACCCGCTACGCGGCACAGCGGCGAGGATGCGACCCCGCGCGCGAGCCCTTGCCCCATCCGGGGCGATCTGCCCGAGGAGCTGCGGCAGCGCCGCGAACAGATCCTGGCCCGCCTGCTGCGCGACACCGGAATCCCAGCACCGAGACTGGCCGCGGCCAAGGCCGGCGGCGGAACCCGACGCGCGGGGACCGCCGGCAAGGCCGGCCAACAGGAAGAAGATAAGCACCGGACGGCCCCACTGGGCCGAACCACGACTGACGAGGACGCGCGAAGCGCGACGGAGACACCAAGCCGCGGGAACAGTCGCCCGAGGGGCGACAGCCACGCGGCAGGAGCAGCACGCGAGGAGGGGCAACAGGATGGAGAATCAGACCGGGCGCCGCCGACCAGGCGGTGATCCCGAACGCGAATACATCCTGTTCTGAACGCGGGCCAACCAGGGGGCGTGGGTACCACGCCCCGCAGGCGGGGCGTCCCCCGCCGGCCCGCCGCGTCATGACCGCCCCAACCGCCACGAAGAGCGGAGAGCTCCGGCCGGGCGGGCTCCGCCAACCACACGAGTACGCCGCGACCTCGCCTGCGGACAAGGCCCCAGAGGGGCAAGCACGCGTCCCGCTCGACGTACGGACGCAGGTCATCCGCGTAGCGAAAGCCCTTGTCGTCCGCCGAATACCCGCAGGTTCACGACCGGCGAACGGTTGCCGTACGCTGAGAACCCGACATGAACGAAATCGAGCTCCTGCGGCTGTACCAGGAACAGTTGACCGCCCAGGTGACGAACACGGAGCTGCCGGCCCACGACCGGAACGGAGCCGCGGCGGTGCTGGCCGCGAGCAGGCATCTGACCGGCGCGAGGCTGCGCTCGCGGGACGAGCGCCGGACCTGGGTCTTCTCCGACCCCCACTTCGAGCACGAGGCGAGCGTCGGCATCTTCGACCGCCCGTTCCAGAACTGCCACCACGGCGACGCCTACCTGCTGGAGCACTGGACGAGGGACGTGCGCGACGACGACACGCTGATCTGCCTGGGGGACGTCACCATGGGCCGCCCGACGGACGGCCTGATCGACCGCCTCCGGCGGAGGCCCGGCCGCAAGATTCTGGTTATCGGGAACCACGACCACGCGCACCTCCGCCGCCTCCGGCGGGCGTTCGACACGGTGGCGGCGTGCGCTCACCTGCCGGGCGAGCCCGACCTGATCTTTACGCACGTGCCCCTCGACGACGTGCCCGCCGGCTGCGTCAACGTCCACGGCCACGTCCACCGGCAAGCCTCGGTGGACGAGTGCCGGATCAACGTCTGCGTGGAGCAGATCGGGTACCGGCCGATCCCGATGGCCGACGTCAGGAAACTCGCCCAGCGCATGGATCAGCTGCCGCCCGGCGGGGCCGGCACGACCGACATCTCCATCGCCTGGGCGAAGGGCTGGCCGGACGCCCCAACAGGACAGGGGGACGAGGCGTGACCGGCACACCCGACGCCGGGAACCCGGAGGGCGGGTCGACCTGGCGACCGGACGATCCGACGCTCGAGCCGAACGAGAGGCTGTGGCTCGAGGGCTACCTCAAACGCCTGAGGAACGCGCCCAGCGGGCTCCTCAAACGACTCGTGGTGTACGGGTCGAAGGCCCGGGGCGACGCCGGGCCTGAGAGCGACGTGACAGAAGTGGTTACGGCGTTCGCACCCGCGAGCGACGCCGGCCACCGCGGTCGCCGAGCGCCGCTACGGTGCGCGCATCCGGCGCGGCCTGCCGGGTTCCGTCCCGCATGCAGCGAAGCGGACCGGCGCTCGCACTCGCGAGGAACGCCGGCCACCGGGGTCGCCGAGCGCCGCTACGGAGCGCGCAAGGCCGGCGCGACCTGCAACACGAGCTGCGAGGGATGCAGGTCGTCGTGCAGCACCCGCTGGGTCGCCGTCCGCACCTCCGCGCCCTGCCCGAAGGGAGCCCCGGTGTTCGGGTTCCGGTCGAAGTGCGGGAAGTTCGACGAGCTGATCTCCAGTCGAATGCGGTGGCCGGCGCGGAACACGGTGGCGGTGTAGCCGAGGTCGATGGTGTAGTCGTGGGCGGCCCCCGGGGTGAGCCACGACTCCTGGTAGTCGGAGTTGCGGTAGCGCGCGCGGACGATGCCCTCCGACACGTTGTGGGCGTAGCCGTCGAGGTGCACGTCGACGAGCTTGGCGGTGAAGTCGGTGTCGGTGGCCGACGACGCCGCCCACAACCGCACCTGCACGGGGCCGATGACGGTCAGGTCGTCGGCCAGCGGCTCGCTGGTGTAGACCAGGACATCCTGGCGCTTCTCCACCTCGCGCTGGTCGAAGGCGCCCGAGGCGAGGAGGCCGTTCTGGCAGCACATGTTGCCGCCGACGGTGGGCACCGGGTCGGCGGGGTCGTAGACGTACTCGTCGGCCGGTCCGCCGGGCCCTTCGCCCGAGAGGACGCCGTCGCCGGCGGCCGAGTTGGCCCCGCCGCCGCTCTGCAAGTAGAACCGCGTCTCGACGGAGTCGGGCAGCGGGAACTCGTCGGCGGTGATCCAGAACCCGCCGCCGGCGTTGCCCTCGTCGGGCGGCGTCATCACGAAGAGCCGCACCGCCGGGTCGTCGGCCACGCCGTTGTCGACGCCCTTCAGCCAGTAATCGAACCAGCGCGCCCACGCCGCGTTGAGGTCGAGCACGTTGTCGGGGCCGAAGTCGATGTCGCCGGCGGTGGTGTCGCCGGGGCAGGCGTGGCAGAGCGCGCGCATGATCAGCCTGGTGCCGTTGCGCGCAACGTCGGTCCCGCCTTCTTCGCGCACCCCCATGAAGTTGCGGATGGTGCCCTCCTGGAAGATGTCGTACCAGCCGCCGGTGATCAGGGCCGGCACCTCGACGAGCGGCCACTTCGTCTCGACGTCGAGGTGGGCCCAGTAGTCGTCGTAGCTCGGCCGGGCGAGCCACTCGTCGTAGTAGGCGGCGATGTTGCCGCTGCGCCGGAACCCCGCGAAGTCGGCGAGGGGAAGCTGCCACAGCCAGTCGTCGAGCAGCTTCTCCTGCCCCTCGGCGACAAACGCGCCGACCGCCTCGAGGGCCTGCGGCCTCGGCATGCCTCCCGCCTCGAGGCGCCGCTGCAGGGTGTCGGGGGCGAGGGTCTGCGCCGTCCAGCTCAGGGCGAACCACAGGTCGAACGCGCCGCCCTGGTACGTCCACCCCTTGTGGTAGTCCGACGAGCTGTAGTGCGGGGCGATGGCCACCAGGTGCGGCGGCTGCTCGACCGCCGCCTGCCACTGCGTGAGCCCGACGTAGGAGCCGCCGATCATGCCCACCTTGCCGTTGGACCAGGGCTGCGCGGCCGCCCACTCCACCGAGTCGTAGCCGTCCGCCGCCTCCTGCCGCATGGCGTCGAACTCGCCCTCCGAGCGGTAGCGCCCCCGCGTGTCCTGGTTGAGCGTGGCGTAGCCCCGCTCGGCGAAGTAGCGCCCGGTCCCGGAATCGCAGTCGCTGCCGGGGGCCGGCGACCGCCGGTTGTACGGCGTCCGCTGCAGGATCACGGGGAACGGACCGTCACCCGGCGGCAGGTACACCTCGGTCGCGAGCCTGACCCCGTCGCGCATCGGCGCCCACTCGACCGCGCAGCGCACGCCGTCCGCGTCGCCGCCCTGCCCCTGACCCTCCGCCGCGGCCGGCCCGGCCAGCGCGACCATCAGACCCGCCGCCACCGCGAGAACGACGCGATCTGCCACGCACTGCTTCCACATCTTCGCCTCCCAGAAGCCGGTGATGAAGTCTGCCAGCATTCTACCGGGGATGCGTCCCGCTACCCGCGTTGCGTGCGGCGTCAACGCGACGCTACCGGGCTGCTCGCTTCAACCGCCTCCGCGCCATTCCCTCCCGAGCGGCTCTTCAGCCCGCGGGCGCCTGGCCGCTCGCACGCTTCCGGTCGCGAAGGCGGGCTGTCTGCCCCCGACCCGAGTGGGCCCGCGCTGCGGGCGTCGGTCGTGCGGCTGCAGGAGCCCTGCCCCCGACCCGCGCGGGCCGGGACCCCGCAGAACAACCCGCGGAGGCGCCCCGTCGAGGACCGGCCGAGCCCCTTGCGGGAGGTGGACCGGCGACCGCGCAAACACCCGTGGAGGTGAAGCCGCGTCGGCAACGGCGCCCAGGTGGATTCGAGCGCGCCGACCGAGGCGGGCATTGCGGCCGGATCGGCCAACGCCGACATGCGCCGCCAGGGCAACCGGATACACTAGGCGGACCGTCAGCTTCCCGGAGGCGTCATCCCCGACCAACCCGACCACGGCCCGCCGGCGCCTCCCCCGTCCGTCGACCGGCCGGTGTTCTCCCTCGCCCTGCTGTGCCTGCTCGGCGTCAGCATCCCGATCCTCATGGCCCCGGAGGCGGCCGGCGCCCTCGTGTCCGCCGCGTACGAGTGGATGGCCCGCGAGCTGGGCCTCGTCTACCAGTGGGCGACCCTGTTCACGCTGGGGTTCCTCGCCTGGCTCGCGCTCGGCCGCCACGGGACGCGGGTCCTCGGCCGCTCGCCGCAACCGGAGTACGGCAACGCGAGCTGGATGGCGATGCTGTTCTGCGCCGGCATCGGCGGCGGGCTCATGTACTGGAGCACCATCGAGTGGGCGTTCTACGTCGACCAGCCGCCGTTCGGCGTCGAGCCCGGCAGCCTCGCCGCGCGCGAGTGGGCCGCGACCTACGGCATCTTCCACTGGGGCCCCTCGGCGTGGGGCCTGTACGCGCTGCCGACCGTCGCCATCGCCTGGCCCTACTATCGCTACGACCTGCCGTGCCTGCGTTTTTCCGGCGCCCTCGTGGGCCTCTGGGGCCGCGGCTTCCCCGACCGGCCGGCCGGGCGCGCCGTCGACTTCCTGTTCATCATCGCCATCATCGGCGGCACCGGCACCTCGCTCGGCCTGACCACGCCGATGCTCGGGGCGGTGGCGTCCCGGCTCTTCGGCATCGACCAGTCCCTCGGCCTGACGTGGGTCATCACGGGGGCCTGCGTCGCCCTGTTCGGGGCCAGCGCGTACCTGGGCCTCGACCGCGGCATCAAGCGCCTGTCCAACGCCAACCTCGTCCTCGGCGCCGTCTTCCTCGCCTGGGTCCTCGCGGCCGGCCCCGCCCGGTTCGCGCTCGAGCTCGGCACCTCGTCGGTCGGCCTCATGCTGCAGGAGTTCGTCCGCATGAACACCTGGACCGAGCCGCTCGCCGACACCGGCTTCGTCGAGGACTGGACGATCTTCTACTGGGCGTGGTGGATCGCCTACGGCCCGTTCATGGGGCTGTTCGTGACCCGCATCTCGCGCGGCCGCACCCTCCGCGCCCTCATCCTGGGCATGGCCGGCTTCGGCACCCTGGGCTGCGCCGCCTTCTACATCGTGTGGGGCAACACGGTCCTGTGGCTCGACCTGCACGGGGGGCTCGGGCTGCTCGACCTCGTCCGCGCCGGCGACGCGGCCACCGCCATCGCCGTCGCCCTCGGCGGGCTGGCCGGACAGCCGTGGCCGCTGCTGCTGTTCCTGGTCCTCGGGTTCGTCTTCATGGCCACTACCTACGACTCCGCCTCCTACGCCATCGCCGGGGCGGCGACCCGCGGCCTGCGGCCCGGCACCCACCCCCACCGCGCCCACCGCCTGTTCTGGGCGGCGGCCCTCGCCTTCCTGCCCGCGGCCCTGGTCGTCATCGGCAGCCTCGAGGCGGTGCGGTCGGCGGTGCTCGTGGCGTCGCTGCCGATCCTCGTCGTCGGGGTCCTGACGGTGGTGTCGCTGTTGCGGTCGCTGCAGGAGCAGGAGGA
The DNA here is from genome assembly GCA_022820675.1 of Vicinamibacteria bacterium. Lineage (GTDB taxonomy): Bacteria > Acidobacteriota > Vicinamibacteria > Vicinamibacterales > UBA8438 > JAJEEA01. The sequence continues at coordinate 26,229 of JAJEFC010000306.1, forward strand.
CTCGCCATGACCAGCCCCGCCGCGCCCCGCCGACGGCTCGGCATCGGGTTCGTCGGGAGCGGGTTCATCACCCGTTTCCACATCCGGTCGATGGTCGGGGTGCGGGACGCCGACGTCCGCGGGTGCTGGAGCCCGCACCGCGAGAACGCCGAAGAGGCGGCGGCGCTCGCCCGCGACCTCGACGTGGGCGACGCCCGGGCGTTCCCCTCGATCGAGGCGATGGCCGCCGACCCGGCCGTCGACGCGGTCTGGATCTGCGGGCCGAATCACCGGCGCATCGAGAACCTGCAAGCGGTGGTGTCCGCGGTCCGGGCCGGCGCGGCCCTGCGCGGGGTGGCCTGCGAGAAGCCGCTGGCCCGCACCGTCGCCGAGGCGAAGCGGATGCGTGGGCTCGTGGCCGAGGCCGGCCTCCCCCACGGCTATCTGGAGAATCAAGTCTTCGCGCCGGCCGTCGCCCGCGGCCGCGAGCTGCTGTGGCGCCGCGGCGCCGCCCTCACCGGCCGGCCGTACCTGGCCCGGGCCGCCGAGGAGCACAGCGGCCCCCACCGGCCGTGGTTCTGGCGCGGCGACCTGCAGGGCGGCGGGGTACTGAACGACATGGCCTGCCATTCGGTCGAGGTGGTGCGGCACCTGCTGACCGCACCCGGCGCACCGCGGGCGTCGATCCGGCCGCGGCGGGTGACGGGGCGCATCGCCTCGCTGAAGTGGACCCGCCCCGAGTACGCGGCCCGGCTGCGGCAGACCATGGGGGCCGAGGTCGACTACGGAACCCGCCCGGCCGAGGACTTCGCCAGCGTGACCATCGAGTACGAGGCCGAGGACGGCGCCCCGCTCGTCGGCGAGGCCACCACGTCGTGGGGCTTCGTCGGCGCGGGGCTGCGGCTGAGCCTGGAGCTGCTCGGCCCCGAGTACTCCCTCTCGGCCAACTCCCTCGACGGCGGCGTGAAGCTCTTCTTCAGCCGCGCGGTGCGGGGCGCGGCGGGCGAGGACCTCGTCGAGAAACAGAACGCCGAGGTCGGCTCGATGCCGTTGGTCGTCGACGAGGCAGCCGAGTACGGCTACACCGCGGAGAACCGCCACATGACCCGCGCGTTCCTGCGCGTCGAAGCGCCGGGCGTCACGTTCGACGACGGCGTCGAGGTGGTCGAGCTGTTGATGACCGCGTACATGAGCGCCGAGCAGGGCCGCACCCTGCCGTTCCGCCCGGACGGGCTCGACGCCTTCGTGCCGGCGGTGGCCCGGGGCGCATGGAAGGGCTCGCCGCCCGCGCCTTGACCTCGACAGGCGCCTGTGCGATGTTTGCGGCTGGAAAGACGTGAATCGAGGAGACCGCGACGGCGCGGTCCCGATCGAGGAGACCGCGCCGCGGTCCTGAAGGAGGTTTCAGATGAGGAAGACACGGCTCCGTGCATTCGCCGTTCCCGTCCTGGCGTTCGTCGTCCCGGTGCTGGCTGCCGCGACGGCCGCCGGTCAGGCCCCCAGGACCCCGTGGGGCGATCCGGACATTCAGGGCATCTGGTCGTCGTCCGGGGCCACGCCGTTCGAGCGGCCCGACGATTTCCAGGGGCGCGAGACGCTGACCGAGGAAGAGGTCGCGGAGATTCGCGGCGCGACCGAGGCCCGCAACCAGGCGCTGCTCGACGCCTCGGCCCAGCGCACCCAGGCCGGGGGCAACGTCGGCGCCTACAACAACTTCTGGATGGAGCGGGGGGCGCGGTCGAACCGCACGTCGATGATCGTCGACCCGCCCAACGGCCGCTTCCCGCCCCTGACCGAGGCCGGCGAGATGGCCCGCAACAGCCGCCCCCGCGGCGACGACACCTGGGGCGACCGCCACATCTGGGAGCGTTGCGTGACGCGGGGCGGCATGCCCAACGCGATGTTCCCGCGGTCGTACAACAACAACATGCAGGTCTTCCAGTCGCCCGGCTGGGTCGTGATGCTCCTCGAGCAGGTCCACGAGCTGCGCGCCGTGCCGCTCGACGACCGCCCGTTCCCGCCGCAGCACGTCGGCCAGTGGAACGGCCTCTCGCGCGGGCGCTTCGAGGGCGACACCCTGGTGGTCGAGACGAGGAACCTCGACTCGCGGGTCAGCGCGCTCCAGCCGTGGTCGGCGTTCAGCTCGCACGACGACGAAGGCTCGGGCGAGGGCCTCACCCTCGTCGAGCGCTTCACCCGCACCGGCCCCGACAGCCTCGAGTACGAGGTGGAGGTCTCCGACACGCAGATGTACACGCGGCCGTGGACGGTCGCCTATCCGTTCGAGCGGATGACCGACCAGGTGATGTACGAGTACGCCTGCCACGAGGGCAACATCGGCATGGAGGGCATCCTCTCCGGCGGCCGCGCCGAGGACGCGGCGGAGGCCACCGACAAGCAGTAGCGGCAGGGCGCGGCGTGAGGCCTGCGCTGGGATCACCGGCGCCGGCGGCGCCGCTCGTCGCCCCGCACCGGAGGAGGGTCTTCGCCGTTCCCGCGGCGCGGACCCTCCGCATCGGTGAGTCCAACGGCCGCCGGCGCGGGACGATCCGGGTCGGTCTCGACGGTCAGATCGGGCAGCGCAGCAGGCGCCAGCGACTTGCCGAGCGCGTAACGCCCCGTGACGTAGTAGCCCTGAGGCGAGGGCCGGAGCCGGATTCGAGCTGTCCTGCTCCAGGTCCATCAGCCACAACTCCCGGACACCCGCGGCTCGGGTGCGGGTTCCCCTCCGTCACAGAGGCGTGCTGCGGCCCCGCTCCCGGTAGCTCTCCAGCAGCGCCTCCAGCCGCTCGACCACCTCCGGGAACCCGTCGTACACGTTCCGCCTCTCCCCGACGTCCGCCTGCAGGTCGTACAACTGGACGGGTGGCAGGTTGCGCCGCCGCGCCTCCTCGGCGCTCAGGTTCCCGTAGCCGCCCGAGCTGGGGGTCAGATCGAGCTTCCAGCGCCCCTGGCGGATGGAGAACGAGCCGTCGCCGGCCTGGTGGACGGTGGCCTCGCGGATGGGCGCGGCCAGCCGCTCGCCGACGAGGGCGGGCAGGATGTCGTAGCTGTCCTCGCCGGCGTCGGGGGGCAGCTCGGCGCCGACGATGGCCGCGCACGTCGCGAGGAGGTCGGTCAGGCAGACCGTCTCGTGCGAGCTCGACCCCGCCCGCACCCGCCTCGGCCAGCGGGCGAGCAACGGGACGCGGTGGCCCCCCTCCCAGATGTCCGACTTGTAGCCGCGGTAGATGTAGCTCGGGTAGTGCCCCTGCTCGTTCATCTCCTCGACCCCGATGTAGGGCGCGCACCCGTTGTCGGCGGCGAAGATGACCAGCGTGTCCTCGGCGAAGCCGCGGCGGTCGAGGGCGTCGAGCACCGCCCCCACCGACTCGTCGACCTCGATGCAGAAGTCGCCGTAGGGCCCCAGCGGGCTCCGGCCCACGTACCCGGCCGACGGCACGATAGGGATGTGCGGGGCGGTCAGCGACATGCACAGGAAGAAGGGGTCGCCGTCGGGCCGCTCCTCGATGTAGCCGACGCTGCGGCGGGTGATCTCGGGCAGGACCTCCTCGGCCACGAAGTCGGCGTGCGACGGCCCGGTGTTGTCGGCGTAGCGGGCCGGCCGGAAGTCGCGGGTGACGAACAGCAGGTCCTGCGTGGTGGTGCACTCCCCCACGAACCGGTCGTCTTCGATGTAGATGTAGGGATGCATGTCGAGCGAGGCCGAGACGCCGTGGAAGTGGTCGAACCCCACCGCGAGGGGACCGTTGCGGATGGTCCCCGACCAGTCGACGTCGGCGGTGTAGGCGCGCCGGTCGGCCTCGGCGTGGGGCAGCCGCGTGCCCCGGCCGTCCCGCGTCGGCATGTCCATGCCGAGGTGCCACTTGCCGATGCACGCGGTGTGGTAGCCGTGCGCCTTGAGCAGCGAAGGGACCGTCGTCCGCTCGGGCTCGATGAGGTGCCGGCTGTACCCCCAAAGCACGCCCCGCGTGACCCGGGTGCGAAAGCAGTAGCGCCCGGTGAGAATGCCGTAGCGGGTCGGCGTGCACAGGGCCGACGGCGAGTGGCCGTCGCTGAAGAACATGCCCTCGCGCCCGATGCGGTCGATGTTCGGGGTCGGGATGCGCGACTCGCGGTTGAGGTACGACAGGTCGCCGTAGCCCATGTCGTCGGCCAGCACGAACACGATGTTGGGGCGGTCCTCGCGGGCTCGCGCGCCCTCGACCGTCCGCGGCAGCGCCGCCGACGCGGTGGCCGCCCCCACCGTCTTCAGGAAGTCGCGTCGCTTCATGATGTGATGCCTCCGTTCCGGCCGCGGTATACCGGCCGGGGAGATCCGGCGACCGCGGTGGCCTTCTCAACGGAATACAGCCGCCCCCGCGGCGACGACACTTGGGACAGCGATCGATATAAAGTTGCCAACTGCAGCCGAAATGCAACCCGTCTTTCCGCGGCTTCCGCGCTTGGCACGTGCCAAGGTAATACCCGTCACCGTCCTTGGGGCGACCGCGACGCGCACGGAAATTCGAACACCTCAGGAGCCGACATCACCGGGTTCCCCGACGCCGGTCCCGAGGATCTGCGCGGCAACACGGCGGGCGAGGCGACGGGAATGGCGGGCCTGCGCCCGCGGGTCCCCGCGGGTGCACAGCGGCGCGAGATCGGCGGCAGTCAGGCCCGGGAGAACGGCGCTGGCCGAGACCGGGCGAAAACCCTCGGCGGCGCCCGCATCGGGCGTCCATATGCTGACGCCATCCCTGCGGCCCCACGTCCACGCCTCCCTGACACCCATCCGGAAATAGGGGGCGAGCTTGTGCCGCGACAGGCGGCTGCGGTCTATCTCGACCACGAGGTCGGGCGGCGGCAGGCCGGTCCGCACGTCGACGTATCCCTCGACCTGCCGGACGGCCCGTTCCGCCTCGGGGTCGAGATAGAGGCTCGCGTCGGCCTCGAAGGCGCCGTCGTCGCTCAGCAGGCGGAGAGCGCCGGACGACAACCAGGAGACCTCGCGGCCCTCGTCGGCGAGTGCGTTCCTGATGAGCCCGAACAGCTCGCCGATCTGCGAAGCGGGGCCTTCGTGCGCCAGACCCGGTTCGGCGACGAACTCGGCGAGTCCGACATGCTCGTCGTAGCGGCACCGCGGCGCGTCGTCGTGATCGGTCAGCCGGTCGAAGAGCCCGCGCGGCATGGCGACCTCGATCCGCACCGGAGCATCGGGGCCGCCGGCCGGCGCCGGTGCGCTCGCCGGCCGGCCATCGAGGTCAGGAACGGCGGTCGGCGCGGTCATGTGTAGAGCGTAGCACGACACCGGGCGCCGCCCGCACCGCCCCCCCGACCCGCGCCGGGCATAGTAGTATTGGCGCATCGAGAGGACAGGCAGCATGCGAGGTTCACGACCATTCCAGCGGCGGATGCTGGTCGTCGTCATGGCCGGGCTCGGCGTCGCGGGCGCCGGACCGGACGCGGCCGGCCAGAACGCGGGCGGGCAGGAGACCGCCCTCGCCGAGGCGGTGCGGCGCGGCGACCGGGAGGCCGTCGGCTACCTGCTCGAGCAGGGCGCGGACGTCGACGCGGCGGGGGACGACGGCGCCGCCGCCCTGCACTGGGCCGCGTACCTGAACGACGCCGAGACGAGCGCCGCCCTCCTCCGGGCCGGAGCGCGGGCGGACGCCCCCAACAGCTACCGGGTGACGCCGCTGGCCCTCGCCGCCAGGAACGGCAACGCCGCCATCATCGGGCAGCTCCTGGCCGCCGGGGTCGACCCGAACGACCCGCGTCAGGCCGTGAACACCGGCGAGACCCCGCTGATGCACGCGGCGCGCTCGGGGCAGATCGCGGCGGTGCGGGCGCTCGTCGAGGCCGGGGCCGACATGGACGCGCAGGAGGGCTGGAACGGACAGTCGGCCCTGATGTGGGCGGCGGCCGAGGGACACGTGCCGGTCGTCGAGGCCCTGATCGCGGCGGGGGCCGACATCCGCGCCCGCTCGAACAGCGGGGCGACGCCGCTGTTGTTCGCCACGCGCAAGGGCAGCATCGGCGCCGTGCGCGCGTTGCTCGCGGCCGGCGCCGACGTCAACGAGTCGCGCCCCGACGGCGCCGCCCCCCTGCTCGTCGCCGTCGTCAACGGCCACGAGGACCTCGTCGACCTGCTGCTCGCGGCGGGCGCCGACCCGAACGCCGAGGGCGGCTCGACCCGGCTGACGGTGCAGGGCATCCGGGCCCGGGCGATGCCCTTGCGCATCCGGAAGCTCGGCTACAGCGAGCGCGAGTCGGAGGGCATCGTCGCCGGCAACATCTTCGGCCGGCCCCTGCAGGCGGCGGTGCACGTCGCCAACTGGCACATCAGCGACCAGTTCATCTCGGTGAACATCGACCGGCTGCGGGTCCTCCGCGCGCTGCTCGACCACGGCGCCGACGTCAACGGGCGCAACTCGATGGAAGAGCCGCGCTGGTCGGGCGCGCGCTACCGCCGGCACATGACCGGGGCCACCGCGTTCATGCTCGCCGCCAAGGCCGCCGACGTCGACGTGCTGCGCCTGCTGCTCGAGTACGGCGCCGACCCCACCATCGACACCGAGGACGGCATCACCCCCCTGATGGCGGCGGCGGGCATCTCGTGGGCGTCGAACCAGGACCGCGCGAGCGAGGCGCAGGTGCTGGAGGCGGTGCGGATGCTGGTGGAAGAGCTGGGGCTCGACGTCAACGCGGTCAGCGACGTCGGCGAGACCCCGATGCACGCGGCGGCGTACCGCGGCGCCAACAGCGTCGTGCAGTACCTGTTCGACCGGGGCGCGAAGCTCGACGTCGTCGCCCTCGACGGGCGCACCCCCCTGCGGGTCGCCGACGGCGTCGAGTACGGCAACTCGTTCGCCGCGCACCCCCACACCGCGGTGCTGTTGCGCGAGCTCGGCGCGAAGGAGATCCCGTGTCCGGCGCCCTGCGCGGCGGCCATCCCGGAGGAGGCGCTGAACCGATGACGGCCGCTGTCACGTCACGTGCAAACGGCCTCCGGCGCTTCGCTGATCTGGAGGGCGGCGGCGCGGCGGTCCCGAAGGAGGCGCCGAACGGATGACGGTCGCTCTCTCGTCACGACCAATCAACTCCGACGCCTCGCTGCTCCCGCGGGCGGCAACCCGGCCATCCCGAAGGAGGCGCTAAACCAATGACGGCCGCTCCCTTGTCAAGCCCAACAATCACGTACGAGCGCCGGGGTGCCACGACCTGCCTGCATCGTCTCGGTACCCACCGACGCCCTCGGCGGCCAAGCCGTAGCGCGCGCGTCGGCCGCAGGCTGCTGGTCGCCGT
>JAJEFC010000431.1 GCA_022820675.1 Vicinamibacteria bacterium
CCGGCCGGCGGCATCGTGCCCGCGCCGAGCCTCGCGATCACCCGCTCCAACCGATCGGCCGCGTCGCTCGGCCGCTCGGCGTCCACCGTGTCGAGCGCGAGCCCCGTGGCCCGGAGCTGCGCGTCGAGGACCGACGCGCCCGGGCCCACCCCAGCGACGCGACGTTCGTTGTGACAGGCAACGCAGTAACGATCGAGAAGCCCGCGGACGGATTCGGGGGAGGCCGGCGCCTGGCCGGCCGAAGCCCCCGTCGTCCCCGCAACCACCGCGACAAGGGCGGACACGGCCCGCGACATCTTCATCGTCATCGTCGCCCTCGCCAGCTTCAGGGATCGCCCTGCTGTATCACTGCCCGTCGTTGGTCGGCATGGACGCCGGCGCCGGGAACGGATACCCCGGCGGCCCGTACGTGTAGTACGCGCCCAGGTCGTCGATGGCGTCCATGTCCGGATAGAGCACCCCGAACGCCGGCGCCTCGCGGCTGCCCCGCGGCGAGTACCAGACGGCGCCGTCCCGCGTGATCTGGATCTTGGGCGAGTCGGCGTGCCGCTGCGGCTTCGGATAGAACGTGAACTCCTCCGTCCGCGGGTCGAACTTCCACAGCGTGGCGCCGTGGTCGCCGTCGGTGCGCTGGCCGACGTCGGGGGCCCAGATGTTGTCCCACGGGTCGGCCGCGACGTCGTAGGGCTCGGCGTTCTGCTGCGGGATGGTGAACTCGGTCATCTTGCCCGTCGACTGGTCGAGCTTGACCAGCTTGCCGGCCCGCTTGCCGGCCGAGTAGATGCCCCACCAGATGTTGTTCTGCGAGTCGACGTTCAGCCGCCGCGTGTGCCCCGGGTAGGTCGGCGCCGTGAACTCCGTCCACGAGTTGTTCGACGTGTCGAACTTGACGATCTTGCCGCCGCTCCAGAGCGCGATCCAGATGTTGTCGTCGCGGTCGGCGACCACCCCGTAGGGGATGGCGTGCGGGGTCGGGATGCGGAACACCGACACCTCGCCGGTGGCCCGGTCCCACTTGCTGAGTGCCCCGCCCATGATCCACCCGACGTAGATGTTGCCCTTCGAGTCCATGGCCAGCGACTGCATGAACTTCGTCGGGTTGCGCACCACGTCGTCGGGGTCCATCGGAATCTGATACTCGAACTCCTCGGTCTCGGGGTTGAACCCCAGCAGCCGCTTCTCCGCCGCCCCGGTGCGGCCCCGGTGCTCGGGCAGCCAGATCAGGCCGGAGGGGTCGATGAGGATCTCGTGGTTGCCGTTGCGCGGATCGGGATACAGGTACTCCCACTGCTCGCCGGTGCGGGGGTCGAGCTTGACGAGCCGGTGCGGCACCCCGCGGTCGACCAGCCAGACGTTGCCGTCGGCGTCGAAGCGCGGGTCCTGGCCGTAGCGGCCGACCCGGTCGCGGGCCCACGGCTCGGCGTTGACGCCCTCGCCGGGGCCGTCCTTGGCGAGGTAGTACTCGATGTACATCGCCTTGCCGAGGGCCTCCTCGTCGACCGGCGTCTGCTGCTCGATGCGCACGCGCCGGCGCTTGCTGTCGGGCCCGAAGTTCTCGACGACGTAGGCGAGCAGGTCGTCACGGTCCTGCCGGCCGAAGCGGAACATCGACGCCCGGAACGCCAGCAGCCCCTGCGCGTAGCGGGTGGGGTCCTGCTCGCCGAGGGTGCTGCCGACCATGTGGTCGATCCAGGTCTCCCACTGCCGCTCGGTGCCGGGCCGCGTGGGGAAGAAGTTCTCGCCGTGGCACGCCATGCACACCTGCTCGGCGACCGCCTTGCCCCGCCCCGGCGGGTAGATCTCGTCGTAGTCGGCGTACTCGAACGTCCCCGCCCGGCCGCTCTCCATCGCGGTCCGGCCGGCGGGGATGACGAGCGGCGGCGCGTCGCCCGAGAGCGGGCCCAGCGTCAGGTCGACCTCGGCCGCGTCGCCGGCGCTCACCGTGATGGTCTGCACGTCCGACTCGAGGCTCTTCGTGCTCGCGCTCACCTCGTAGGTGCCGGGGAACAGGGCGACGGCGCGGTAGCGGCCGCCGTTGGTGTACACCTGGTACACCATGTCGCGGTCGAGGTTGCGGGCGTAGACCTGCGCCGCCGTGAACGGCTCCGAGGCGGTCACGGTCCCCGAGAGGGTCGCGGTCCCCGGCACCTCGGCCTGCAGGCCGGCCCCGGTCAGGGCCACCACCGCCGCGCACAGCGCCGCGGCCGCCAACCGGGCGCGAAACGGTTTTGCGCCACGCTTCTTCGAATGCACCATCGTCTGCTCCTTTGGACGATCGACTTGGTTGCGTCCGACAAGAGAATGCGCCCGGCGGCGGGTCAAGTCAAGTACGTCGAAGCAGAACCCGCGAGTCGCAAAGGCGGCGACGAGGACGTTGGCGTCGAGGAGGATCCTCACGAGACCTCGTCGAAGACATCCTCGTCGGTCAGCCAGCCGCGGGCCTCGGCGAACGGCGCGACCCGGCGACGCAACTGCTCGACTCGCGCAACCGCGAGTTGACGCCGCTGAGCCTCCCGTACGAAGGCGCTTCTTCCGGTCCCCGTGCGGGCCGCCAGATCGCGCAACTCCGCGTCCAACCTGTCGTCGATGCGGATCGTCAGGGTCGGCATGGATACAGGGTAATACACTGCCCCCGCCTCGACCACGGCCGGCTCGGTCTCGACGATGCCGTTGCCAGCCTGCCCGGCTCCCGGCCCGAGCCGCCTCGGCCCGGCGCAACCACCCCTGCGCGCAGCTCCGTCAGGTGCCACAGCCCGAATCGGTGCCGGTTGCCGGCTCAGGCGATGATGTCGTGGATGACGCGGCCGTGCACGTCGGTGAGGCGGTAGTCACGGCCGCTGTAGCGGTAGGTCAGCTTCTCGTGGTCGATGCCCAGCAGGTACAGGATGGTGGCGTGCAGGTCGTGGACGTGCACCGGGTTCTCCACCGCCCGGAAGCCGAAGTCGTCGGTGGCGCCCCAGGTCATGCCGCCCTTGACGCCGCCGCCGGCGAGCCAGATGCTGAAGCCGAAGGGGTTGTGGTCGCGCCCGTTGACGACGCGGCCGGCCGCCGAGCCGCCGCCGGTCTCGAGCACCGGCGTGCGGCCGAACTCGGTGGCGCAAACGACCAGGGTCTCGTCGAAGAGGCCGCGCGACTTCAGGTCCTTGATGACGGCGGCGAAGGGCCGGTCCGAGTCGCGCGCGTTCTTGCGATGCTGGAAGATGTCGCTGTGGGCGTCCCACGGGTCGCCCTTGGCGTAGTAGACCTGCACCATGCGCACCCCCCGCTCGACCAGCCGCACCGCCATCAGGCAGCCGCGGGCGGTGCTGCCCGGCCCGTACAGCTTCTGGGTCGCCGCCGTCTCCTTGCGGATGTCGAAGACCTCGGGGGCCTCGGTCTGCATGCGGTAGGCGGTCTCCATCGTCTGGATGGCGCCCTCGATCTCGGGCGCGTCCTGTCCCAGGCGCTCGATGTACAGGCGGTTCAGCCGCTCGACGAGGTCCACCTCGGGGCGCTGGTCGTCGAGCCCGGTGGCGTCGTTGCGGATGTGGGGTATCAGCTCCTGCGGGTCGAAGTCGCCCTCGATGCGGGGCACCTTGTCGGAGATGTACGTCCCCTGGTGGACGGCGGGCAGGAACGCGTTGCTCCAGAGCGGGGGACCGACCACGGTGGGCTGGTCGGGGCAGAGGACGACGAACCCGGGCAGGTCGCGGTTCTCGACGCCGAGCCCGTAGGTGAGCCACGCCCCCAGCGAGGGGCGCCCGGGCTGGATGTGCCCCGTGTTCATCATGAGCAGCGACGGCTCGTGATTGGGGATGTCGGTGTGCATCGAGCGGATGACGCAGATGTCGTCGGCGCAGCCGCCCACGTGGGGGAAGAGCTCGCTCACCTCGAGCCCCGACTCGCCGTAGCGTTCGAAGCGGAAGGGCGACTTCATCAGCGCCCCGGTCCGGCGCTCGGTCTCTATGGTCCCCGTCGGCATCGGCTGGCCGTCGTACTGCTCGAGGGCCGGCTTGGGATCGAAGGTGTCGACCTGCGACACCCCGCCGTTCATGAACAGGAAGATGACGTTCTTCGCGCGCGGCTCGAAGTGCGGCGCGGCCAGGGGCGCGCCGGCCGGCGACACGAGCCCGCCGGCGGCCTCCAGCATCGAGCTGCGCACCATGCCGGCGAAGGCCACCATGCCGAAACCGGCGCCCATCGTGCGCAGGGCCTCGCGGCGGGTGCGCGGCTGGCCGCGCGCCGCACCGCAGCCGTGGCGGCGGCCGTCGTGGGAACGTTGCGGCATCGGTATCTCTCCCGCCGGCGCTCGCGCTCGCCTACTCGACGAACCTGAACTCCGCGGCGCTGAGCAGCGCCCGTGCGTACTGGGTCCACGCCTGCATCGACGCCCTGCGCTCGCCGAGGTCGTCGGGTCCGTCCTCGGACGAAGCGCCTCGACCGTCGACCGCGGCGCTCTCGTCCTCCGATTCTCCGACCGCGGCCGCCGATTCGCCATCGGCCGCTTCCGGCTCGTCTTCCGCCTTGCGCGCGGACGCCCGCCGCTCGGCGAGGAACGCCAGCCCCGCCTCGAGCTCGGCCTCGGAGACATCCCGCCCGTAGAGCAGCGGATAGGCCGCCCGGATCATCGCGTGGTCGGCAAAGCGGGCGGGAACCTCCTCGCCATCATCGGCGGCGGTGTCGGCATCGGCGGCCGCATCCGTGGCGGCGCGAGTCCGCCCACGGCCATCGCCCGCCGCGCCGCGGTCGCCCTCGCCCACGGCGTGCGCTTCGGCCGCACCTGCACCGCCGGTCTCGGCCCCGTCCCCGCCGGACTCCTTCGCCAGGCGCTTCACCAGCCGCTCGGCCTGCCGCCGGACGAACGGGCTGTTCATGAAGAACAGGCTCTGCTGGGGCACGTTGGTGGCGTACCGGCGCTCGGCGGAGAGGTTGGGGTCGGGAAAGTCGAACGTCTGCAGGTAGTCGTCGAGCTGGAAGCGGCTCACGGTGCCGTAGAGCGTCCGCCGGTCGTTGTCCTCTTCGTCGAGGTCGACCGACGGCCCCCCCACCTTCGCATCGAGGCCGCCCGAGACGTGCAGCAGGGCGTCGCGGATGCTCTCGGCGTCGAGGCGGCGGCGGCCGGCGCGCCAGTAATAGCGGTTGTCGGCGTCGATGGCCTCGTTGCCGGCGTGCCGCCCGGCCCGGAGCCGGTACGTCCCCGAGAGCATGATGTCGCGGTGCAGCCGCTTGATGGACATGCCGCCGTCCACGAAGCGGGCGGCGAGGTGCTCGAGGAGCTCGGGGTTGGTGGGCCGCTCGCCGGCGAAGCCGAAGTTGCTCGGCGTGTCGACGATGCCCGATCCCATGTGCCAGCGCCAGACGCGGTTCACGATGACCCGCGCAGCCAGTGGGTGCGAGGCGATGGCCTCCGCGAGCTGAAGCCGGCCGCTCCCCTCGCCGAACCGCGCGGCGTCCTCTCGCGCGAGGACCGTGACGAACCCGCGCGGCACCTCCTCGCCGAGGTCCGTGGGGCTGCCGCGCACGTGCAGCCGGATGTCGGCGAGGTCCTCGGGCGCCTTGTCCCGCACCCCCATCACGAACGGCAGGTCCGGCAGCGCCTCCTCCAACTCGTCGATGCGGGCGCGCATGGCCTCGACGTGGTCCGCGGCGACGCGGCCGAGCTGCCGCTCGAGGCCCCAGCCGCGGAAGCGCAGCAGCCCGGGGGCGGGGAAGAACGTGTCGAGGGTGTTGTCGAGGTCCCGGCGGTAGACGTCGGTGTACAGGTTGAGGCGCTCGCGCTCCATGGTGTCGAGCTCGAGCTGGTGCCGGTCGAAGAAGCTCTCGAAGCCGTTCGGCATCGGGGTGGACTTCACCTCGTCGAGCGGCGTGCCCTTGGCGATGATTCTGCGGTTCCGCTCCTCGAGCTCGGCCTGCTCGGCCGCCACCTCGAGGAGCAGGCGCTGGAACGCGTCGGCCAGCTCCTCCGCCTCGTCCTCCTCGGCGTCGCCGCGGGCGATCATCGCCTGCCAGGCCTCGAGGTAGGGATAGTGCCGGGGCGCCTTGCCGAGGAAGCGGATCCAGCGCTCGAGGGTCTCCAGATCGACCCGGGCCCGCGACGCCGCGCGGTCGGGCGGGAGCTTCTCCCTGCCCGTGACCCGCCACGCCGCCATCATGTACTTCGAGGCCTGCATGGTGAGCACCCGCGCGAGCTGCTCGCTCTCGGTGCGCAGGTACTCGGCCAGGCTCTCCTCCATGTCCTCGATGAACTCCCTGTCCTTCTCCCAGGCCTCGGCCTGCTCCTCGTCCGCCAGCAGGTACTCGTGGTAGTCGGTGTTGTTGAAGATGCCCGCGAGCGCGTAGTAGTCGTGGGTGCCGACGGGGTCGTACTTGTGGTCGTGGCAGCGCGCGCATCCGACGGTGAGGCCGAGGAACCCGCGCGTCGTCACGTCGACCCGGTCGTGCCGCTCGTCGGCCCGCGCCACCGGGGGGTTGGCGAGGTCGTAGTACCACGGGCCGCCCCCGAGAAAGCCCAGCCCGCCGAGCGCCCGCGCGCGCTCCGGCTCGTCAAGCAGGTCGCCCGCGAGCTGCGCCTTCACGAAGAGGTCCCAGGGCATGTCGCGGTTGAAGGCGTCGACCACCCAGTCGCGCTGGACCCAGGCCGATGGGTAGCGCTCGCGCCCCGACCCGTCCTCGGCCAGCCCGCGGGTGTCGTCCTCGCCGAAGCGGGCGACGTCGAGCCAGCGGCGGCCCCAGCGCTCGCCGTAGTGGGGCGAGGCGAGCAGCCGGTCGACGACCTTCTCGAAGGCGTCGGGCGCCTCGTCGGCGAGGAAGGCGTCGATCTCCGCCGGGGTCGGCGGCAACCCCGTCAGGTCGAAGGTGGCCCGGCGGATGAGCTGGCGGCGGCCGGCGGGGCCCAGCGGGACGAGCCCCTTCTCCTCCAGCTTGGCGAGGACGAAGCGGTCGATGTCGTTGCGCGCCCAGTCGGCGCGCGCCGGCTCCGGGACCGCCGGCGCCGCGAGGGGCCGGAACGACCAGAAGGCGCGCTCGTCCGCGGTGACCTCCCGCCGCGGGGCCGCCGGGGGTGCGAGGTCGGCCGAAGCTGTCGCCGGGGCCGCCGGCGCCGCCTCCGGCCAGGGCGCACCCATCCGGATCCACTCCGCCAGCCCCTCCACGTCCCGAGCCGCCAGGGGGTCGGCGTAGCGGGGCATCTCGCGGCCCTCGATCTCGTGGCGCACGACGCGGACGAGCAGGCTGCCGTCGGGGTCGCCGGGGACAATCGCGGGGCCAGAGGCGCCCCCCGCCAGCAGCGCCTCGCGCGAGTCCACGCGCAACCCGCCCGACTGCACGCGCGCGTGGCACGCGTAGCAGTTGGCCGCCAGGACCGGCCGCACGCGGGTCTCGAAGAAGTCCGTGGGGGACTGCGCGGCGGCGGACGCCGGAAATCCGAGCGCCGCGAGGACGATCAGCGCAACGGGTCGCAAGCGGGGCCTCCGTTCCTGGAGCGAGCTCGCCGACCGGGCCGGACGCGACCGAAGGCAGGCGCGCCTCTTTCCGGGATTCTACGGCGGCTCGGACGAGCGGGCAACCCGCGCGACGACCGCCCCGCGGCCGCACCTCGCCGACGCCGTTGCAGCGGCCCGTCCGGATCTCCGCCCCGCGACACCGCCGCTCGGACGGCCGGCAACCCGAGCGACGGCCGCCCCGCGGCTGCACCTCGCCGACGCCGTTGCAGCGGCCCGTCCGGATCTCCGCCCCGCGACACCGCCGCCCTGCCCGCAACGGAGTCGTCGTTGACCATGAGCTCGACCTCAGAATTCTGGTATCCGTCTCGCGGCGGGACTGCGGGCGGTGGCGCAACGCGCAGCAACGCGCGCCGCCCGGGCAGTAGAATCGAGCTGCTGTGACGACCACCTCTCCCCACCGCGCGGCCGCCGGGCCCGTCGCCGAGGCCGCGCGCATCGGCGCCATCGACGTCCTGCGCGGATTTGCCCTGCTCGGCATTCTCGTCATGAACGTCCAGGCGTTCGCGATGCCCCAGGCGGCCTACTTCAACCCGACCGCCTTGGGCGACCTCGAAAACGCGAACCTGTACGTCTGGCTGGCCGGCCGGATGCTCGCCGACCAGAAGTTCATGACGATCTTCTCGATGCTGTTCGGGGCCGGCATCGTGTTGATGGCGGGGCGAGTCGAGGCGCGCGGCGGTAGCGCCGGCCGCGTGCACTACCGGCGGATGGGCTGGCTGGCGGTCATCGGGCTCCTCCACGCCCACCTGCTGTGGTACGGCGACATCCTGTTCACCTACGCGGTGTGCGGCATGGTGCTCTACCCGTTGCGCCACCTGTCGCCGGGGCGGTTGCTGGCCCTTGGGACGACCCTGCTCGCGGTCGGCTCCGCCTTCTCGGTCGGGGCGGGGATGTCGCTGCCGTACTGGCCCGAGGAGGCGCTGGCCGCGTTCGCCGACGAAGCGTGGCGGCCGACGCCGGCGGTGCTCGAGGCCGAGCTCGCCGTCTACCGCGGGGGCTGGCTCGCTCAGCTTCCGAGCCGCTCCGCGGACGCGCTTGCGTTCGAGACCGTCCTCCTGCTCATGTGGGCCTTCTGGCGCGCGGGCGGGCTGATGCTGATCGGGATGGGCCTCTTCCACCGCGAGGTGTTCGCGGCGCGGCGCTCGCCCCGGTTCTACGCGGGCCTGATCGCGGCCGCGGTCCTGGTCGGCCTGCCGCTGCAGGCGTACGGCCTCTGGCTCGACTTCGCGCGCGGGTGGCCCGTCTGGTCGTTCTTCCTCGGCCAGCAGTTCAACTACTGGCCGAGCATCGCGGTCAGCCTGGGCTACGTCGGGCTCGTCATGCTCGCCTGCGGCAACGCCGCGCTTCACCGATTCACCCGCCCATTCGCCGCCGTCGGGCAGACCGCCCTGACGAACTACCTCCTGCAGACCGTGCTGTGCACCCTCGTCTTCTACGGCCACGGGCTCGGCTGGTTCGGGTCGGTCGACCGCGTGGGTCAGCTCGGCGTGGTGGCCGCGGTCTGGGCCCTGCAGCTCGTCGCCTCGCCGCTGTGGCTGCGCCGGTTCCGCTTCGGGCCGGCCGAGTGGGCCTGGCGGTCGCTCACCTACGGGGTGCGCCAGCCGTTGCAGCGAGCGCGGCTGACGCAGGCGACGCCCTGACCCGACAGACCGCTTCGCCCTGGTCGCGGCCACCTGAGTCGACCGCCTCGACCCCCGTCCCGTGAATGCCGTTGGGCAAGCCCGCGGCGGGCGGACGCGCCCGGTAGACCCGCCTTGGACCGCCTTGGAGCGAGGGCCGGCGACCGGCGCTATAATCGCGGCATGGCGACTCGGGCGACAGCCACGGGCTCGCCGCCGAGACTCGACGACGGCGGACCCGGAGCCGGCGGGCTCGCGGCGCCCAGATTCCACGATCTGGACGCGCTGCGCGGGTTCGCCATGCTGCTGGGCATCCTGCTGCACGCCGGGGTCTTCCTCGTACCCGTCGACTTCTGGCCCGTGCACGAGGCATACGCCTACGAGACGGCGCCGGAAGCCAACGTCTACGCCTGGTTCCTCTCCATCATCCACGGCTTCCGGATGCCGCTGTTCTTCCTCGTCAGCGGCTTCTTCTCGGCGATGCTGTGGCAGTCGCGGGGCCTCGACCGCCTCGCCCGGCACCGCCTCGAGCGGGTCGGCCTGCCGCTGCTTGTGGGCGCGTTCACCGTCGTGCCGGCCATCGGGTGGGTCGAGCCGGGCGACTACTCGCTGCTCGATTGGCCGCTGGCGTGGGTGGACGGGCTGGAGCATCTCTGGTTCCTCTGGTACCTGCTGCTCCTGGTGACGGGGCTCGTCGCCGCCGCCCGCCTGGGCCTCGCGTTCCGCCACCCGGCGTGGTGGCTGCTCCTGCCCCTCGCGCTCGCGCCGCAATACGCGATGCACGAGCAGGCGTTCGGGCCCGACACCGCCGACCGCCTGGTCCCGGCCGGCCGCGTCCTCGCCTACTACGCCATCTTCTTCGCGTTCGGGGTGTTCTTCCGGCAGCGCAACCTCGCCGTGCGGCGGTGGTGGACGGTCTTCCTGGCCCCCGCGCTGCTGCTGCTCCTGCCGGCCGGCGTCATGCTCCTGTACGACGCGACGTTCCCTTACGCGGGTGAGCCTTGGGCGTGGGGGGTGGCCGCCGTCGTGCAGGTCGCCTTCGCGTGGCTGATGTGCTTCGGCGCGATGGGCCTCTTCCGCTGGATCGCCTCGGAGGAGCGATTCTGGGTGCGGTACCTGTCGGATGCGTCCTATTGGCTTTACCTGACGCATCTGCCGCTCGTGATCGGCGCGCAGCGGCTGGTCGTGGACTGGCCGGTCAGCGTCCACCTGAAGTTCGTCATGATCAACGTCGCGGTCGTCGCGGTTCTGCTCGTCGCCTACCAGACGGGCGTTCGCTACACCGCGATCGGAACGATGCTGAACGGGCCGCGCGTACCCCGCCCCGCGCCGCCGGGCCGCCCGCTCGTGCCCCGAACGCAGGCCGGGTAGGAGTCCGCGCCGTGGAACGGCGCTGCCTCCAGAGGAGACGCAGACTCCCTGGAGGGCGGTTGGGCGCCCAGCGGAGCAGCAGGCGACGATGGGCGGGCCAGGAGTCTGCGTCGTGGAACGGCGCCGCCCCCGGAGATGTTCTGGACCCCGGGGTGAAAGGAGCGCATCCGCACAAACGCCGCGATGGCGTCGGTAATGGAGTGCTCCTCCAGGAGGCGCAAGACTCCCGTGGGTTGGTCGGGCGCCCGGCAGAGCCGAAGGCGACGATGGGCGTACCAGCGACCCGGGTGGAACGGCACGTGCGGGCGGCGCGGCTGCGCCGGCAGGGCAGCATCCTCGACTCGCCGAACTCCGGGCGGTTCGGCCGAACACAGGCGGAGGCGTCGGCGAGGGTTGGCGGACCAGGAGCCGGCGCCGCGGACACGACCCGGGACGCGTGATGGGCATGGTCCTGGAAACCCGCTGGAGGCAAGCATGACTCGTTACATGAGTGCGCTCATCCTGTTCGCGTTGGCCCTGTCGCCCGTCGCGGCGGCGGCGCAGGACGGCGGCATCGCCGGCCGCGTCGTCGACGAGACGGGGGCCGTGCTGCCCGGCGCGACGGTCTCTCTCAGCGGTCCGGGCGAGGCTCGCGTCGCGCAGACCGACAGCAACGGCGACTACGAGTTCCCGGCCCTGCCCCCCGGCGACTACACCCTGACGGCGGGGCTGTCCGGATTCTCGGACGCGACCCTGGACGTCGTCGTGGCCGACGCCTTCGTCGAAGCCCCGCCCCTCGTGCTCGCCATCGCGAGCTTCGGCGACACGGTGGTCGTCACCGCCTCGCGCACCGAGGTCCGGGTGGTCGACGCGCCGGTCACCACCTCGGTCGTCCCCTCCGCGACCCTGGAGACCACGGCCAGCACCAACGTCGGCGAGGCCCTCCGCTCGGTGCCCGGCGTCAACGTCATCCAGCTCTCGGCCCGGGACGTCCAGGTGACGAGCCGGCAGTCCACCGGGCCCCTCGCCAACTCGCAGCTCGTGCTGATGGACGGCCGCAGCATCTACCTCGACTTCTTCGGCCTCGTGCTCTGGGACACGCTGCCCGCCAACCAGGGCGACATCGAGCAGATCGAGGTCGTCCGCGGGCCGGCGTCGGCGACGTGGGGGGCGAACGCGATGACCGGCGCCGTCAACATCATCACCAGGCCGCCGCGGGACTCGGTCGGCACGACGGTGAGCATGAGCGGCGGCTGGATCGACCGCGAGGCGGGGTCGACGCTCGGGCAGGGGACGGGAACGATGTTCGGCGCCAACGCGACGGTCACCCGGGCGCCGAGCGACACCCTCGCCTACCGCATCAGCGCCGGCTACTTCCAGTCCGACGCGTTTCCCCGCCCCACCGGCACGGTGCCGGTGGTCGAGGATCCGCGGGTCCCGGGCCGGATGGTGGGCGGCGCGACGTATCCGCTCGACGGGGCCGGGCCGTTCGGCGCCGCGTTCGCGAACCGGGGCACGAGCCAGCCCAAGTTCGACGTGCGGGTGGACCAGGAGGTCGCGAACGGCGGGCAGCTCTCGTACTCGGGCGGGGTCGCCGGCACCGAGGGCCTCTCGCACAGCGGGGTCGGGCCGTTCGACATCCAGCGCGGGTCGTACGTGGGCTACGGCAAGGTGGGTTACACCCGGGGCGACTTCCGGCTCCAGGCCTTCACCAACATCATGAACGGCGACGCGCCGAACCTCCTGCTCGCGGACCCCGCCACCGGCCAGCCCGTGCAGCTCGGGTTCAAGGGCAACACGTTCGACGTCGAGCTCGGCAACTCGTCGTTCCTCGGCGACCGGAACCTGCTGACCTACGGCGGCAACGTGCGCCGGAACACCTTCGACATCACCATCGCGCCGGAGGCGCCCGACCGCCTCGAGGTCGGCGCCTACCTGCAGGACGAGATCTTCTTCGACCGCTTCCGCCTCGTCCTCGGAGGGCGGGTCGACAAGTTCGGCAGCGTGTCGACCCCGGCCTTCTCCCCTCGCGTGTCGCTGATGTTCAAGCCCGGCGTCGACCACTCGGTGACCGTCTCCTACAACCGGGCGTTCCGGTCGCCGTCGATCATCAACAACTTCCTCGACATGAACGTCGTCTTCCCCGTCGACCTGAGCGGGCTCGCGGTGTTCCGGCCCCTGCTGCCGTTGCTGCTGCCGCCCGGGCTGCCGCCGCAGGTCGCCCAGGGGGCGCTGATGCAGCTCGAGCAGCAGCTCGACCAGACCACGTCCCAGCCGTTCCCGCTGGTGACGCGGTCGCTCGGCAGCGACCTGCCGCTCGGCTCGACGCCGCGCGCGGACCTCACGGAAGAGTCGCTGACCGCCTACGAGCTCAGCTACACGGGGACCTTCGGCAGCACGACGGCCGGCGCCGCCGTCTACCTGAACCGCCGCGACACCCCCATCGCCTTCACCGAGCTGGCGCCGAACGTCGACCCCTACACGGCGGAGAACCCGCCGCCGGGATGGGTGCTCCCGCCGCAGGTGCTCACGTTCATGTCGGCCGTGGCCGGCGTCGACCTGCCGCGCACGGCGTTCACCTACGCGAACCTGGGGCCGACGCGGCAGGTGGGGGCCGAGCTGTGGTTCGACCAGCGCATCTCGCGCTCGACCTCGGCCTGGTTCAACTACTCGTGGCAGGCCGAGCCCGAGATCCTCGACTCGGACGACCCGCTCCTGCCCCAATTCCTGCCCGAGGAGCTGACCCTGCCCCCGACCCACCGCGTGAACATCGGCGCGTCGCTGAACGGCACTCGTTTCCTCGGGAACGCGTCCATCAGCATGGCCACCGCCGCCTTCTGGTCGGACGTGCTCACGCCGGCCTTCCATGGCTACACGGACGGCTACACGATGGTGAACGGCAGCTTCGGCGTGCGGTGGAACAACGGGGCCGTCACGACACTGCTGAAGGTGACGAACCTCCTCAACCAGAGCATCCAGCAGCACATCTTCGGCGACATCCTGCGGCGCACGGTCGTCGGCGAGGTGCGGTTCAGCCTGTAGCGGATTGGCGTCTCCGACGGGAGGGCCCGACTGGGGCCGAGGGTCTTCGAATCGGCGGGAGGTTGGCGTACGGAATCGGGCGGTACGGAATCACGCGGGAGGGCTGGCGTAACTCTCGGCGGCCGGCTCGCGCAGGGGCGGGGGCGGGCTCGACCAGCGGGTGAGGCAGCTCTCGAGCCGGTGGTGGCATGCGGTGCAACCGGTGCCGGCCTCGGTCGCGCGGATGAGCTCGCAGACGGTCCGGACGCCGCACCCCTCGACCGCCTCGCGCAACCGGCGCTCGGTGACCTGCAGGCACGCGCAGACGATGCGCTCCTGTTCCACTCTCTCCATGGACGGGGCCTATCATAGCACGCCTGAGAATGAGACGCGATCTCAAGCCTGCTTTTCGTGGGTCGGATCGGAACGTGCTCGCCGGTGACGAACGTCACCATCGGCGCCACGGTCGAGGTGCCCCCCCGGCATCCGCCCGTCCCGCGAGGGAGGCCGATCGCCTCGGGGGCGATCCCGCCCCGCGACCGGCGAGGTCCCGCCCATCCGGCGTGACGGTCCGGGTGGGACCCGACGTCCGTCGCCCTCGTTGTGCGGCGACGCCAGCGACCGGGCGGGTGGTAGAATCCGGATCCGACACCGCAAGGAGAGCGATCGATATGAACAGCCGACTGCACCCCGGATGCAGCCGGATTTCGGCGGTTCATGCGTTGGGCACGTGGCAAGGCAATTCACTTTCGTGACCATGGAGAACGCCGAGGATCGGCCGTGACCGACCGTGCAACACGCGTGGAAACGGCGGAGGCCGCTGCACGCGGCGCCACCCTCGCCCCGACGCAGGAAGAGCTGACCCACCTCGTTCAGGAGGTCCTGCCCCACCAGGGACAGTGGAGCCAGGACGACTACCTCTGGCTCACGGACTGCACCAGTCGCTTCATCGAGTTCACGGATGGGCGCATCGAGGTCCTGCCCATGCCGACCGATGAGCATCAGAGCATGCTGGCCCACCTGTACGAGGTCTTGTCCACCTTCTTGCGAGACCGCGGCGGGACGGTCCTTTGCGCGCCCCTTCGACTCCGCATCCGCGAGGGCAAGTTCCGTGAGCCCGATCTCGTGGTGATTCGCGACGCGGGCGACACGCGGCGGCAGAGCCGCTTCTGGCTGGGGGCGGATCTCGTGGTCGAGATCGTGAGCCCCGATCACCCTGCGCGCGATCTGGTCGACAAACGCCGCGACTACGCCGAGGCGCGGATCCCCGAGTACTGGATCGTCGACCCTCGGAGCCACACCGTCACCGTCCTCGAGCTCGACGGCGCGGCATACGTCGTGCGCGGAGTCCATGCGCGCGGCGCGCGCGCCGAATCGGCGTCGCTGGACGGACTGACGGTCGACGTAAGCGCGGTATTCGACTCCGCCGGGTCATGACGGCCGGGTCATGCCGGCCGGTGATGCTCCACCGGTACCGTCGCCCCGATCCGCGTCGAGACTCGTGTAGCATTCACCGGACCGCCGATTGCCGGGGCTGCGAGCGCGACCTCCTCTGGCCTCTGGCCTGCGGACCGGCGGGTGGCGGAGCATTCACCGGACCGCCGATTGCCGGGGCTACGGCACGAGTCGGCGGATGACCCCGTCGTGCTTGTTGAGCAGGAAGAGCTGGCCCCTGGGCCCGGCGTCGATGCGCACGTCGGCGCGGGTCGTCGGCGTCCGCCCCTGCTCGACGTTCTTCGCCTGAATCAACTGCAGGAAGGTGCGAGTCTCGCCCTCGTGCTCGAACAGCACGCGGCGAATCGGGTCCTGGCCGCCCTCGGGCAGCGCGTCGGCGTCGAGGTGGAAGACCTCGCCGTTGGGTCCGTCGCCGAAGAGCAGCCGGTTCTCGAGCTGCGGGACGGCGTCGTCGCGGTAGACGACGAGCCCGGTGGCATGCGAGCGCGGCCCCAGCAGCGGGTCGAGCTGCCCGTACTCGGCGACGGGCCAGGCGAGGCCGGGCTCGCCGCGCGGGTCGACCAGGCTCACCTCGCGGCGGCTGATGAACCGGAAGCTCCCCTCCCAGTCGTTCCAGCCGAGGTTGGCGCCCGACCACACCGGGCTGATCTCCTCGACGATGTTCTGCCCGATGTCGGCGAGGAACATGTCGCCGTTCCGCGCGTCCCAGGCGAGGCGCTGCGGGTTCCGCACCCCGTAGGCGTAGATCTCGCCGAGGGCGGCATCGTCGTCGCCCGCGAACGGGTTGTCGGCCGGGATGCCGTAGCGGCCGTTCGCGCTGTTCGAGCCGAGGGGATCGATGCGCAGGACCTTGCCGAAGATCGAGCCGAGGTCCTGTGAGAGGTCGAGCGGATCGCCGCCGCTGCCGCCGTCCGCCGACCCGACGTAGAGCAGGCCGAAGTCGGGGTCGCCGGGCGCCGCGAGGGGGTTGAACGCGAGCTGGCCCCCGTTGTGGTTGCCGAACGGCTGCTCGACGCGCATCAGCTCGCGCGGCGGGCCGCCGTCGTAAGCCGGAGCGGCAGCGTCGGCGGCCGTCCACTCCAACAGGATCGTGTCGTGGGCGTCGCTGCCGCCGCCAGGCACGAAGTCGGCGGGCGGCGCCGTGTTGCTCGAATCGGTCCAGGCGTAGAGCTTGCCGTACCCCGGCGCGCCGGCCTCGCCGAACTGCGGATGGAGGGCGAAGCTCTGGAACCCGCGCTCGCGGCCCGACGCGTGAACGTCGACCGCCCACCGCGGATCGGTGAGGTCGAGATAGCGCGTGACCGTCCCGCCGTCGTAGCTGACGGTGTAGACGACGCCCCACATGTCGCTCACGAAGAGCCGGCCGGTGACGGGCTCGTCGACGAGACGCATCATGCGCGCCGTCTCGCCGCGGAAGTCCGGCAGCGTAGCGAACTCGACGGCGCCGACGGTGATGACGCCGTCGGTCGCCGCAATGGGCGCCGAGAACGGATCGTTGCTCGTCTGCGCGCCCGCGACCGAGACGGCCAGCAGCACCGCCCCGGCCGCGGGACCGAGACGCTCTCTCGCGAACGTCATGGCCCCGCCTCCCCTCAGTTGCCGTCGTAGACGTGCTGCACGGTCGTCCGCAGGCTGCCCTCCGGCGCCGCGAAGTCGCTGTACTGGCCCGGCACGCTGTACGCCGCGACCACCTCGTCCACCGACAGGCCCGCCGCCTGCCCGTGCTGCGCCTTGCTCACGACGTCGTTGAAGAACCCGCTGAAGTCGACGAACTCGGCCCACGTCACCGGCGTCGGGTTGTGCCCCGGAATGACGGTGTCGACGCCGGAGACGCCCGCGACCGCCTTCTTCAGCGTCTCGCCGAACTCGGTGGCGCTGCCGTTGCCGTTGGCGACGTCGATGAACGGCAGCCCCTTGCGCTGGAACATGTCGCCGGTGTGCATGGTGCGCGCCTCGCGGAACACCACGAACGTGTCGCCGTCGGTGTGGCCGCGGCCGAAGTGGTAGAGGTCGATGCGGTCGGCGCCGTTGAAGAGCGACATCCGCTCCGAGTAGGCCAGCTTCGGCAGGTACTTCGCGTTCTCGCCCTTGAAGGCGTCGCAGTTGGTGACCGGCTGGCAGGTGTCGCGCGACATCTGGGCCAGGGTGTTCTCGTGCACCACGAAGTTCACGGTGTCGGGCAGCTCGGTGTTGCCGCCGCTGTGGTCGAAGTGGGTGTGGGTGTTGATGACGTGCGTGATCGGCTTGTCGGTCAGCTCGCCCACGGCGGCGATGATGTCCTGGCCGTAGCCGTTGATCTTCGTGTCGACGAGGGCGACGCCGTCGGTGGCGATGAAGATGGCGGTGTTCCCGCCGCCGCCCATGCCCTGCACCTCCGGCGCGTTCCCCAGCACGTAGAGGTTGTCGGTGATCTGCTGCACCGCGAGGGCCGCCCGCTCGTCCTGCGCCTGGTACGCCGCTCCTGTCAGGACCACGCCGATTGCCGTGAGCGTGGCCAGGTATCTGCTTCGTTTCATCTCTCCTCCTCGCGCGCCGGACAGCGACGCACCGAAACTATACCGGCCCAGGCTCGTTCAGGCCAGCACTTCAGCCGTTTCTCCGTGGCCCGCGTTCAACAAGCTCGGTGCCGTCCGGAACACCGGCGAGACCGGGCGGGAATGCCGATGCCGACATGGACCGTCCGGGACGTGCCGGCCGATGCGAAATCGAGCCGGTGACGGACCGACGGCGCCCCGGCAGTGGGGACTCTCGCTACCGGCTGCCGGTGGGTCGCGTAACATACGCGCCCAGAGGGAAGACCCGGGGTCAGCCGCCTGCGGAGCCCAACGATACTCGGAACAACCACTGGACCCGTACTCGCGGGACGCTCGCGCGAGGGCTTCCGGCCCGGACACTCGGCCAGCCGGCAACGCGGCGAGAGGCAGTCCCCGCTCGGCCTACCGGCAACGCGAAGGGAGCATCAGGCATGAGACGAACAGTCGCCGCCCTATTCGTCGCTCTGGCACTGGGTTTGGGCGCCGGTGTCCTGGAAACCGCCCCGTGGTCGGCGCCGGCCCGCGCGGCCGCCAGCCAAGCCGGCGCCGCCATCGAGCCGTTCACCATCGACATCCCCGACGACGTGCTGACCGACCTGAACGAGCGCCTCGCGCGCGCCCGCATGCCCGACGAGCCCGAGGGCGTCGGATGGCGGCTCGGGATGAACCAGGCCTATCTGCGGCAGCTCGTCGACTACTGGCGGGACGAGTTCGACTGGCGGGCGCAGGAGCGCCGGCTCAACCGGCTCGAGCAGTTCAAGACCCGCATCGACGGCCTCGACATCCACTTCGTGCACCGCCGGTCGGCCGAGCCCGACGCGTTCCCGCTTATCCTGACCCACGGCTGGCCGGGGACCTTCGCGGAGTTCGACAAGGTCATCGAGCCCCTGACCGACCCCGTCGCCCACGGCGGGCGCGCCGAGGACGCCTTCCATGTCGTCGTCCCGTCCATCCCCGGCTACGGGTTCTCGGACCGGCCGCCGCGGCTGGGCTACGGCCGCGATCGCACCGGGGCGATCTTCGCGGAGCTCATGGCGCGCCTCGGCTACGAGCGCTACGGCGCCCAGGGCGGCGACCTCGGCGCCGGCATCAGCCGCTGGCTCGCCGCCAACGACGCCGAGCACGTGGCCGGCCTGCACCTCAACCTGTGCACCGCCGGCCCGCCCGACCCCGACCACCCCACCGCCGGCGTCCCCCCCGCCGAGATCGCCCTGATGGAGGAGCGCGCCGCGTTCTGGACCGACGAGGAGCGCGGCTACAGCCACATGCACGGCACCAAGCCGCAGACCCTCGGCTACAGCCTCAACGACTCGCCGGTGGGGCTCGCGGCGTGGATCGTCGAGAAGTACCGAAGCTGGTGCGACTGCGACGGCGACCCCGAGACGCGCTTCAGCAAGGACGAGCTGCTGACGACCCTCACCATCTACTGGGCCACGGAGACCGCGACCTCGGCCGCCCGCTACTACTACGAGGGCCGGCACGGCGCCAACGCACCGGACCCGCCGCGCATCGAGGTGCCGACCGCCTGCGCCGCGTTCCCCGGCGAGTTCCGGTTCACGCCGCGCCGGTGGCTCGAGGCGCGCTACAACCTCGTCCGCTTCACGATGATGCCGAGCGGCGGCCACTTCGCGGCCAGCGAGGAGCCGGAGCTGTACGTGGACGACCTGAGGGCGTTCTTCCGGGAGTTGCGGTAGCCGTCAACGCTCGTTCATCTCGTCCCTGGTGAATCGTCGTCCGCCGGTGGACAACTGCCGTCTCAGCGCCTGGACCGTCGCGGCCGCCGCTTCGGCCTGCCGGCCGCGCCCAGCGGTGGAGCTTGTCCGGATTCGGACGACCAGTACGGCGGCCAGCACCAGCACGGTGGTCAGCGCGAGGACGGGCGCCGCGAGCGCGAGAAGGGACATTCCGACCGCCGCCCCGTTCTCGGCGGTCGAGACCGCCGGGTTGCCGAGGCCGGCGGTGACCACGGTCGAAGCGCCGCGCAGCAGGGTGGTTCCCGCCTGGACGACGGCCGCCGCCCCGCCGCCGGTCACCGCGGCCAGGCTCCAGTTCAGGAGCGGCGTTGCGGTCTCGACGTTCGCCGCCGACACCAGGGTGCCGGCCGCCACCGCCGCCGGCATCGCGACCGTGTCCAGCAGGTTGTCGAGCCACGGGACGTAGTAGGCGCCGACCTCGCACGCCATCGCCACTGCGACGGTCAGCAGGGCGGGAGTGCCCGCCATCCACTCGAATCCGCCGCTCAGGTCGAGGAGCCCGGCGCGGGCCGCCAGCCCCATGACCAGAACCGGCAGGAAGACCCGGAAGCCGCACGCCGCGGCCAAGCCGACTCCGAGACCGACGCTGGACACCAGCTCCATGGTCTTGCCCCTCGACTCGCCCCAACGTCAACTCGCCTCGTCTACATCCATGAACTCGAAACGGACCCGGTAGGTCCGCAACGATAGGACGTGATTAGGCAGCATGCGGGCCGCAGAGCGTGCCCTCTTGTCGAAATGTCCGGCAACGAGGAGGCCGCGCACCGTTTGGTCGGGTTCCTCCTCGGCGATGTCGCCCATATAGCTCAGCACCTGCGCAACCGCCGCCTGCCGAGCGGTCCCGGCCTTCAGCTCGATAACCACGATCGCCCCACGCTCATCCCGCGCCGTGATGTCGACGAAACCCGAGGTGACCGACCGTTCCGCTCCATCGTCGATAATCTCCAGGCCCGGCTCAAGTTGGTCAATCGCACGACGCAACGCAGCCTGCAAGTCGCGCTCCAGGCCGACGAGTTGGCGGTCGTCAGCAGATTCGGTCCCGCCGTTGACTTGGATCGTGGTGCTGGTGCCTTCGTCTTGCGTTTCGCGCCGGAACTTGCAGTAGCGCTCAAGCGCGCGCCTGTAAGAGTCAAGATTTTTTCGAGTATCGCCCTTGAGTGGGATCTTGGACGGATTCGGCTTGTTGCTTCGCTCATCAGCCGCCGAGTACTTCAATTCGCCCATTACACGTTGAAGCTGGTCCCGGTCGTAGTGCTCGTCCAGATCTCCGTAGTACTCCTCCACCCGTCCGGCGCGCTGCATCCGCGCCTGAACAGTTCGGGCTGCCAAGCCCTCCCGGTTCAGCCAGTCCTTGTAGGAGGATCTCATTCCGTCTCCTGAGTGCCCGTGGCGCCCGTGGTAGCGCCGGAGGGCGAGAAACCTACCATGACAGCCACGCCGACCGACACTGCGACCCTGCGCGCCCGATCCTCCGGAAGGGAGGGAGCCCGGCGTCGCGGCCCTCCCGTTGGGTTGGCGTCTCCCCGATCGCCCGGGCCCAGGGCGCCGACGCTCGACCTTGGCACCCCGACTGCTCGATCCCCGCGTCGCGGTCGTCGACCCACAGCCTACTCGCAACGGGCCGGACCGGAACAGGTGCCCTCGTGCCACCGACGCGCGGCGACCGACTGGGTCACCGTTCGCGGCGGAGATTCGCGAGGCGACGTGACGGGCCCACGGGCGTATACTCGTGTCATGAAGTCGGTCGCCTCCGTCCTCCGCGCGCGCACCGACGCCGAGATCCGGCGGATGTCCCCGGCCGAACGGGTGGAGCTGGCATTCCGTCTCGGCGACGAGGCCATCGAGTCCTTCCGCGCCACCCACGGCCTCGACCGGCGGACGGCGATTCGGCTGCTCGAACGGCGCCGCCAGGCCACTCGCCGGCCCAGCCCATGTCTCGACCGCGTGATCGGGTGAGCCTGCTCGACCGCGTCACCGCGGTCCTCGATGGCGCCGGCCCCCGGTACGCCGTGATCGGCGCCTCCGCGATGGCCGCGCGCGGCGTCGCCCGCTCTACGCACGACATAGACCTCCTGACGCTCGCCGACGCGTGCCTCGAGGCGGCGTTGTGGGCGCCGCTCGCCGATGCCGGCGTGGCGGTGTCGGTGACCCGCGGCGATGCGGAGGACCCGCTCGCCGGTGTCGTCCGCTTCGAGGAAGGCGGCACGCGCCCCGTCGATCTGGTCGTCGGCCGTCATCGGTGGCAGGTACGGATGCTCGATCGCGCCGAGCCGGCGGTCGTCGGCGGCTCGAGCGTGCCGACCGTGCAGGCCCGGGATCTCATCGCGCTGAAGCTGTTCGCCGGCGGCGCCCAGGACGCCTGGGACGTGGCGCAACTGTTGGCGGGACCGGACCGCGAGGCTCTCATCGCCGAGGTCTCCGCCGACATCGGCGATCTGCCGGCCCACTGCCGCAGGTCCTGGGAACGGATTCTGGCCGGAGACTCGCCCTGAAGAACGACGTCACGGCAGGCGGCCGGGTGAGGGGACGCGGCGGCGGCGTCCGCTTCCGCCCGGTCAGGCGATCGCCGGCACCTCGACGCCGGCCGACTCCCCCGCCCCACGGAGGGCCCGGTCCAGCGTGGCGAGCGGCATCCGCATCCGCACGGCCAGCTCCAGGTACATCGCATCGTAGACGGAGATCCCGTGTGCTTGCGCCAGGTCCAGCGCCGCACCCCACGTGCGGGACGCCGAAACCGGGTCGACCTCGATCGGCAGCGCAGCGAGGTGCGCACGAATCCCCGGCCACTCGTCCTGCGCGATGCGGCCGCGGCGGGTCGCTACGAGCAGGGCGTTGGCCGTCTCGACCGGCCACAGCGCCGGTACGAAGGCGCGGGTGCCGAGCAGCCCGTCCCGCAGCCGGTCCGTCGCATCGGTGGCCTCGTCGGGGAAGATCCACGCCATGGTGACCGAGCAGTCGAGCACGAACGCCATCAGTAACGCCGCCCCTCCTCGATCATCTGCCGAACCGACAGCCCCCCCAGGCTGTGAGTCCGCTGGAACTCCTTCAGGCCGTCGATGGCCGCGCGGATTCGGTCGGCGTCCCGTCGCCGAAAAGGAATCAGCTCGGCCACCGGGTGCTTGTGTCTGGTGATCACGAAACGCTCGCCCTGCTGCACGCGCTTCAGCAGTTGCGGCAAATGCGTCTTCGCTTCGAATGCGCCAACTTCGGACACGGGCGGTACCCTCCAGGAACGGCAGTTATCAGACCGTACGGAGACTAGTCTATATCACACGTAGCCGCGGCTGAGTCCCGGTCCCTTCCCCGCCGAGCGCGTTCGGCGCGAACCGGCAGGCGGGAAGGCCGTCGCCAGCCCACCCTCGGCCGTGACCGTTGCCACAGTCCCGCAGCCGCACGAACTCGTGGAGGGGTTCGCGCGTCTGTGGGCCTCGCGGCCTCACTCGACGATCGCGCGCCCCCACAACGCGTCCATGAACTTCTGCGCCGGCACGATCTCGACGCCGTGGTCCTCCCGATTGGCGGCGAGGCTCATGGCACACCACGAGCTTCTGGCAGTGCGCCGTGGCCGCCGCATGAACACCCACTCCGTTGACAACAAAATTGATATCGACTACCGTGATATCAGTTTTGTTGTCAACGCGGGAGAAATCATGAGACTAGCCACTGGCCGCTGGGTAAGCGGTGACGACTTCGTCGATCGCGAGTCCGAGTTGCGGGTTCTGGATGCGCGGGTTCGCGCCGGCAACCACGTCCTGCTGACCGGACAGCGCCGGATGGGGAAGACCAGCATCGCTCGAGAGCTTGGGCGGCGGCTCGAGGCCCAGGGATGGGTCTTCCTCTTTACCGATGTCGAGGGCGCGACCGGCGAGGAGGACGTGGTCGCCAACCTCGCCGAGGCGGTGCATCCGGTCCGATCAGTCTCGTCGCGCTTCGCGACCGCGATGCGCGGGTTCAAGGAGAACGTCGAGGAATTTAGCCCACTCGACTTTCGCATCAAGATTCGCGCCGGCCTGAACGCCGGCAACTGGCGTCGGCACGGCGGGCAGCTCATCCGCGACTGCGCCGCGCATGACCAGCCGGTCCTTCTCGTCATCGACGAGCTGCCGATATTCCTCAAGCGCGTACTCGGTCAAGACGACGGCGCCCGGCGGGTCGACGCGTTTCTGAGCTGGCTCCGCGAGGTCGTTCAGGGGCTCGACCCCGGCTCCCTGGTCCTCATCCTGTCCGGCAGCATCGGGCTCAAGCCCTTGGTGCAACGGCTCGGCATCCCGGACCGCATCAACCATCTCGATCCCTTTCGCCTGGGCCCCTGGGACCGTCACGCCAGCGTCAAGTGTTTCCAACGACTGGCCGAGAGTCACGAATTGCCGATCGAGCACGGCGTCGCAGATGCCGTGTACGACGCGCTCGGGACGGGCATTCCCCACCATGTGCAGTCCTTCTTCGCCCGGTTGCAGGAATTCACCATCATGCACGGGCGAGATCGCGTGACGGTGGAGGACGTCAACACGGTCTATCGCACCGCCCTTCTCGGACCCTCGGGGCAGAACGACCTCGTGCACTACGAGACACGTCTCAAGGAGGGGCTGGAAGACGAACACTACACGATCGCCATGGAAATCCTCGCTGAAGCCGCCATTCAGGAGCGGTTCACACGGTCGGCCCGACGCTGCCTCGAACAGTTGTATGCACCGATCGTCGGCGATGCGCCGGGTCTTGTCGCGGACATCCTCGAGGTCCTGGTGCACGACGGCTACCTTGAAGACGGGGACGACGGGTTCCGATTCCCGTCGCGGCTGCTGAAGGACTGGTGGTCGGCACGCTTCCGCGACCACTACATCCCCCTCGAGGAGCGTCGGGGGCGGCCATGACCGAGGGGGCTTCGCTGAACGGCGCACTCGATCGGCCGATCCGCAAGTTCAATCCGGGCACTCTCCAGTCCGATGACGAGGTCGTCAGACAGTTCGTGGTCAGGCAGGGGGAGCTCGACCTCGTGCTGGAGGTCTTGTGCGGCAATATCGATTCGCCGTCGTGCCAACACGTGCTGATCGTCGGACCGCGCGGTCGCGGAAAGACCATGCTGCTGGCCCGCGTCGGAGCGGAGTTGCGGACCGACAACGCACTCTCCGAGCGTCTGTTTCCCGTGCGGTTCATGGAAGAGAGCCAGGAGATCGCCACCCTCGCCGACTTCTGGCTCGAAGCGCTGTTCCACCTTGCCCACGCAAACGCGACCGGCAAGCCCGAGTTCTGCCGGGAACTCCTCGCGACACACGCCGATCTGACCGCACGGTGGCGCGACACGAACATCGAGGAGTGTACGCGGGCCGCCTTTCTGGAGGCGGCGGATCGGCTGGACCGAAGGGTCGTCCTCATGGTCGAGAACCTGCAGTCCCTCTGCAGCGACGTCGACGATGATTTCGGCTGGCAGCTTCGCCAGACGCTGCAGTCGGAGCCTCGACTCATGCTGCTGGCCACGGCGACCAGTCGATTCAAAGGGCTCGACGATGCAAACGAGCCGTTCTTCGAGCTGTTCCGCACCGTCGAACTGGAACCGCTGGATACGGATGCGTGCCGGCGTCTCTGGAACATGGCCAGCGACGACAAACAGACGAATCGCGAGATCAAGCCCCTGCGGATTCTGACCGGCGGCAGTCCCCGCCTGCTGGTCATCGTCGCCACGTTCGCACGGCACCGGTCGCTGCGCCAACTCCTTGAAGAACTGGTGACGCTGGTCGACGACCACACCGAGTACTTCCGCAGCCACCTGGAGGTCCTGGCCAAGACAGAACGCCGCGTCTATCTCGCGGTGATCGACCTCTGGCAATCGTCGAGCGCTCACGAGATCGCGGCGCGAGCCCGCATGGACATTCGCACCGTATCGGCGCTGATCGCGCGGCTGGTCGACCGGGGCGCGGTTGTCGTGGAGGGAACGGGCAGGAAGCGGAAGTACGCCGCCGCGGAACGTCTCTACAGCATCTACTACAAGCTGCGACGCGAACGCGACGAGGCCGGACTGGTGCGCAATCTGATCCAGTTCATGACGGTGTTCTACCGCAGCGACGAATTGGCCGAGATGGTCGGCACGTGGCGTGCGGAGGCGGCGCAATCACCGCCCATTCGCGAGGGACTCGAGCGGGCATTGGCCGCCAGCGACACACTGGACCTCCAGATGGAATTTGCCAAGGCGCTGCTCAACAAGGGAGTCATGCACCATGCGCGCGGCGAGCATGAGGCGGAACTGGCCGCCTTCGACGACCTGGTTGCACGTTTTGGCACCATCGACAGCCTGGAGCTCCAGGTGCCAGTTTCCCAAGCCCTGCTCATCAAGGGCATCACCCACGGCCAGCGCGGCGAGTCCGAGGCGGCGCTGGCTGCCTACGACGATCTGGTCGTCCGTTTCGCCGACAACGACACCCCGGAGCTCCAGGTACGGGTTGCCAAGGCCATGTTCAACAAGGGCGTTACGCAACACAAGCGCGGCCAGTCCGAGGCGACGCTGACCGCCTGGGACGATCTGATCGCGCGTTTTGGGGCCAGCAACGCTTTGGAACTCCAAGTGCTGGTCGCCCAGGCGCTGGTCAACAAGGGCGTTAGGCACGGCCAGCGCGGCGAGCCCGAGGCGGCGTCGGCCACCGTCGACGATCTGGTCGCCCGTTTCGCCGACAGCGACGCCCCGGAGCTCCAGGTGCAGGTTGCCAAGGCCCTGCTCATCAAGGGCGTCACCCGCGGCCAGCGCGGCGAGTCCGAGGCGGCCCTGGCCGCCTACAACGATTTGGTCGCCCGCTTCGCCGACAGCGACACCCTGGAGCTCCAGGTGCAGGTTGCCAAAGCACTGTTCAACAAGGGCGTCACGCAAAACGAGCGCGGCCAGTCCGAGGCGGCCCTGGCCGCCTACGACGATCTGGTCGCGCATGTCGGCACCAGCGACACACCGGAGCTCCAGGTGCCGATTGCCAAGGCGATGTTCAACAAGGGCTTCACGCACGGTCTACGCGACGAGTCCGAGGCGGAGTTGGCAGCCTACGACGATCTCGTCACGCGTTTCGGCACCAGCGACACACCGGAGCTCCAGGTGCAGGTTGCCAAGGCACTGTTCAACAGGGGCATCACCCATGACCAGCGGTGCGAGTCCGAGGCGGAGTTGGCAGCCTACGACGATCTCGTCGCGCGTTTCGGCACCAGCGACACACCGGAGCTCCAGGTGCAGGTTGCCAAGGCACTGCTCAACAGGGGCATCACCCACGACCTGCGTGGCGAGTCCGAGGCAGAACTGGCAACCTACGACGATCTCGTCGCGCGTTTCGGTGCCAGCGACACACTGGAACTCCAGGTGCGGGTTGCCGAGGCGCTGATCAACAAGGGCATCACCCACGGTCAGCGCGGCGAGTTCGAGGCGGAGCTGGCAGCCCACGACGATCTGGTCGCGCGTTTCGGCGCCAGCAACGCCCCGGAACTTCAGGTGCAGGTCTCCGAGGCACTTCTCAATAAGGGGAATCGACAAATCGAGATCGGCCACGCCGAGGACGCTCTGCAGACATGCGAGGAACTCGATCGTCGGTTCGGTGAGGCCATTGACAACGAGTCCAGCGCGCTCGCTTTCCTGCGATGGCAGGCAAAGTGGATGAGAACGCACGCGCTGCTCGCACGGAACGAACACCCCGCGGCTCTGAGCGTGTTTCAATCGGTGTGTGCCATGTTCGTCGCCGGCAACGAAGCGATGCTGCGTGAAATGCTGGCGCGTGTGCCCATCCTGATCGCAGCCGGTGCGCCGGAGCGCGATCTCGTCGAAATCCTGTCGGCGGACAGCAAGACCGCTGATGCGTTGGCACCGCTCGTCGTCGCCCTGCGCAGCCTTGCTGGCGAGCCGGTTCGTGCACCGGCTGAGGTGATCGAGGTCGCTGCTGATATCTGCAAGGCCATCGAAGAGGCGAAACGCCTGCGGGCTCGTCGAGGGGGCCGCAAGGACAGCGGCTTATGAAGCGGGCTTCACGAAGCACTACGCGCGCTGCAAGCACGAGCGGTGAACTGCTACGGAGATCACCGGCAGAAACGGCCGGGGTGACGCGCATCACCCCGGCCGCTGCGGCGGTTGAAGAGGACTACGACAGGCCGGTCAACTCCTTCAGGGTGCCGGTGCTGTCGCCGAAGTGCTCCACGGGCACCCCGAGCTTGTGCAGCATGGTGAGCTGCAGGTTGGTCATGGGGTTCTTGCCCTTCGGATACACGAGGTGGCGGCCGCCCTTGAGGGTGCCGCCGTCGTGCCCGGCGAGGAGGAGGGGAACGTTGTCGTACTGGTGGGCGTCCCCGTCCCGCAGGGCGGCGCCGTAGAGCAGCATCGAGTTGTCGAGGAGCGAGCCGTCGCCGTCCGGCGTGGACGCGAGCCGGGCGAGGAACTCGCCGTAGAGCTGCACGTGGTACTGGTTGATCTTCGTCACCTTCTCGATCTTCTCGAGGTCCCCGCGATGGTGCGTCAGCGGGTGGTGCGGGTCGGGGACGCCGATCTGGGGATAGGTGGTGCCGCTCTGCTCGCGGCCGATCATGTAGGTGAACACGCGGGTGACGTCGGTCTGCCACGCGAGCACGAGGAGGTCGTACATGAGCCGCGCGTGCTCCTCGAACGAGACGGGGATGCCGGCCGGCTGGTCGAGCAGCGGCAGCTCGCGGTCGGCCTGCCGCTCGGCGATCTCGATGCGGCGCTCGATCTCCCGCACTGCGTCGAGGTAGTTGCCGAGCTTGCGGCGGTCCTCGCCGTCGAGCCGGCCCTGCAGCCCGGCGATCTTGTCCATCACCGCGTCGAGGATGCTGCGCTGCTGCTTCGCCCTCGCGAGCCGCACGTCGGCGCTGGTGCTGCCGGCGTCGCCGAACAGCCGCTCGAACACCACGCGCGGGTTGGTCTCGCGGGGCATCGGCGTGGTGCGGTCGTGCCACGAGATGTTGAGGTAGGCGCAACTGTAGCCGGTGTCGCAGGTGCTGACGCCGTTGAAGGTGTCGGCGCCCTCGAGCGACAGCTCGAGCGACGGCAAGCGCGTCTCGCGGCCCAGCGTCTGCGCCGCGAACTGGTCCATCGAGGTCCCGAGGTCGAGCTCGGAGCCCTGCGTCTGCTCGGCGTGCAGGCCGGTGAGGAACGCGGCGGCGGGGCGCGAGTGCGACCCGAGGGCCTCGCCGGGGCGCGCGAAGGCGGCGCGGTTGTCGAGGTTGGTCAGCACCGTGAGGTGCTCGCGCACCGGCTCGAGCGGCTTCAGCAGACGCGGCAGGTCGAACCCGGGGGCGTCGGTCGCCGGCGTCCAGTTGCCGTTGCGGGTGATGATGCCGTTCGGCACGTAGACCACGCCCAGCCGCTTCGACGGCTTCGCCGCGGTCCTCGCGAGCGCGGTCAGCGGGGGCACCATGCCGTTCAGCAGCGGCAGCGCCAACGCCGTGCCCATGCCCCGCAGCACGGTGCGGCGCGCGATGGTCTTCTTGGTGACGATCATGGTTCGATCCTCCTCGACAGTCCGTGGCAAACGTCCGCGCGGCTTCGCGACGCGGAACTGCGGTCCGCCAACCGTCGCCTGACGGCTCCGCTTGGCCCCCCAACCGACCATCCCGCGGTCCGCGCCGTTCTACAGACCGCGGCTCCTCAACTGAAACGGCGCACTCTTGACGATACCCCGAATCAACGCCGACCAGCGGTGATCCTCGTCCGCCGCGTCCCGCACTATCTGCCGGACGACCGGCATGTCGGGGTGCTCCAGCCGCCGGCCGAGCGCATACGTCAGGAGCCTTCCCGTCACCGTCCGAATGAACTCCTGCCGCCGGTCGAGCAGCAGCTCCCGCAGTCCGGCGGGACCCTCGAACCGGGTGCCGTCCGGCATGACCCCCGAGGCGTCGATGACGGGGCCCCGCTGGCCCGGCATCCGCGGGTCGTCGGTGGTCCGCCAGCGTCCGATGGCGTCGAAGTTGTCGAGGGCGAAGCCCAGCGGGTCCATCACGCGGTGACAGACCGCGCAGCTCGGGTTGCGCCGGTGCGCCTCCATGCGCTCGCGCTGCGACGTGGGCGCGGCCCCGGCGGCGCTCTCCTCGAGGGGCGGCACGTTGGCCGGCGGCGCCGGCGGCGGCGACCCGAGCACCCGCTCGAGCAGCCACTTGCCGCGGTTCACCACCGAGGTCCGGGTGGAGTACGACGTCAGCGTGAGGATGCTCGCCTTGCCGAGCAGCCCCGCCCGCCGGTCGTCGGGCAGCACCACGCGCCGGAAGTGGTTCCCGTAGACGCCGGGAACGCCGTAGTGCCGGGCCAGCCGCTCGTTGAGGAACGTGTCGTCGGCGCGCAGCAGGTCGACCACCGCGCGGTCTTCGCGCAACTGGCTCGCCATGAAGAGCGCCGTCTCGGTCTGCATGGCGTCGCGAAGGTTCTGGTCGAACGCCGGGAAGATGGTCGGGTCCGGGGCCACGTTGCGGATCTTGTGCAGCTCGAGCCAGCGGTCGACGAAGTTGCCGGCGAGCGAGGCGGACCGCGGGTCGGCGAGCATGCGGCGCACCTGCTCGTCGAGGACGGCGGGCCGCGCGAGCTCCCCGCGCTCGGCGAGGGCGAGCAGCTCGTCGTCGGGGATGCTGTTCCACAGGAAGAACGAGAGCCGCGAGGCCAGCTCGATGTCGTCGATGCGGTAGACCGCGGCGTCGGCGTCGGCGTCGGCCGGCGGGCGGGGGATGCGGAAGAGGAACTCGGGGTCGACGAGCACGCGCTCGAGCACCGTCCGGACGCCCGCGTCGAAGTCCGCCTGCCTCCGCGCCGTCTCGAAGAAGCCGTACAGGTGGTCGACGTCGGCCTCCGTCACCGGCCGGCGGTAGGCGCGACGGGCGAGCGTCGAGATGATCTCGCGGGCGCAGGCCTCCTCGGCCGCGCCGTCCGCGGGACGGCAGACGAAGAGCCGCTGCCGGCTCGCCACGTCGCCGGGGGTCTCGCCGTCGAACGGGCCGCCGATGACGACGTTGCCCACCGCCGGCTCGCCGCCCATCTCCTCGTCGGTGCTGTAGCCGAAGGTCGACATGTCGACCGGCGGCTGCAGGACCCCTTCATCGAGGGC
Organism: Vicinamibacteria bacterium; assembly: GCA_022820675.1. Classification (GTDB taxonomy): domain Bacteria; phylum Acidobacteriota; class Vicinamibacteria; order Vicinamibacterales; family UBA8438; genus JAJEEA01. Next base: position 30,278 of record JAJEFC010000431.1, read on the forward strand.
GGGGTGGTCCACGAACGCGACGGCCACCGTCCGCAGCCCCGCCTCGACCGGCACCCGCACCTCGAAGTCGTCGTCGGCGTGGTTGGCGTACCACTCCCACTCGGCCCCGCCCATCCCCGAGCTGCCGCAGAAGCTGGCGATGCAGCGCTCGGCGTCGGGGCTCAGGCCGCCGCCGGCGATGAACGTGGCGACCAGCGCGCCGTCCACCCGCACGTCGAGCTGGTGGGCGACGTTGCCGATGCCGCGGATGTAGTTGTAGAAGTTGCGGCGCAGCCCGACCCGGATGGTGTACTCGCCGTCGAGGGGGAAGTAGTGGCGCACCGCGATGCCGCCGCGAGTGCCGAACGGCAGGTCGTCGCTGGTGTGGTGGTCCTGGATCTCGCGGTCGGGCACGCGGTAGGTGTCGAAGCGGGGCCGCAGCGCGGCGTCGCCGAGGGCGAGCTGGCTCACATGCCGGGCCGCGTACAGGTAGCGCTCCATGAGGGTCGGCGACACCGACAGCACGTCGGCGATGTTGTCGAAGCCTTCGTCGTCGTCGTCGGGCGGGAGCAGCGCCTCGGGGTCGACCTCGAGGCCGAGCAGATCGCGGACGGCGTTGCCGTACTCGACCCGGTTCAGGCGATGCGCGACGGTGCGGCCGGGGCTCGGGTCGGCGGCGGCGGCCCGGTCCAGCTCGTCTTCGAGCCAGGTCGCCACCCGGTCGTAGTCGGCCTCGTCGGGGCGCGGCCGCCCGACGGGGGGCATCATGCGCGACCGCAGCTTCAGCGCCACCTGCTCCCAGGCGGCGGCGTGCGCACCCACGTTCGCCGGGTCGAGCGGCTGCAGCGACACGGGAACGCGCCCCGCCGCGTAGCCGCCGTCGCTGTGACAGGTGATGCAGTAACGGTTCAGCATCGCCTCGACCGACGCCGGGGACGACGCCGCGGCGGCAGGCTCGGACGCGCCCGGCGTCGCCGCGGGCTCGGCCTGCCCCGCCACCGCAGCCGCGGCATGCAGCACGAGGCACCCGGCAAGCGCCGCACCGACCGGCCACCCGTTCGGCCGTAACGAATCGCGTCGCCGCCGCGTCACGACAGCACGCGCTCTCTCGTGCGACATCTCGTTACCCCTTTCCTACCCCGGCCTACCCCGCGCAGCGCACGAGCAACCCGTCGGCCGCGTGGCACATCATCTGCCGCGGCGTCCGGTTGCGCTCGTTCGCGGCGTTCAGGTCGCCGCCGTTCTCGACGAGCAGATCCACCACCGCCGGCCACGCCTTGAAGACGGCGGAGTGCAGGGCGGTGTCGCCCGCCTCGTTCCGCGCGTTCACGTCGGCCCCCAGGGCCAGCGCGAAGCGCGTCGCCTCCAGGTTCGGCCGCTCGTCGGCGTGCAGGGCCTCCGCGACCTCGGGCGGCACGCGCCGGTCGTGGCGGTCGATCTCGCCGTTGGGCCAGCTCGCCCCCGACGCCATCATCAGCGGCGTCGTCCCGTCGCGCATCGGCAGGAACGGGTCGGCCCCGCTCTCGGCGAGGATGCGCATGATCCCGACGTCGGCGTACTTCGCGGCGAGGAGGAACGGCGTCGCCCCCGCCAGCGACCCCGGCAGCACCCACCAGTGGGTGGCCCGCGGCACGCGGCTGCCCTTCGTCAGGCGAACGTCCGGATCGGCGCCGTAGGCCAGCAGGGTCTTGACGAGGGCCGCGTCCGCGCGCAGCACCGCGGTGTGCAGGGCGGCATAGCCTGCGCCGGCCGCGTCGGGGGCGGCGCCACGGCTCAGCAGATACGCGGCCAGCTCGCCGTGGCCGCTGAAGCTCGCGACGACCAGGGCCGAGGCGCCGTCGGGCGCCGTCTCGTTCACGTCCGCGCCGGCGTCGAGCAGCAGCCGGGCGCTCTCGACGCTCCCCTGCCGCGCGGCGAAGAGCAGCGGCGTGAAGCCGCCCAGCGGCAGGTTCCCCGCGCGGTCCGCTCCCCGGCCGCCCAGGCTCACGAGCAGCGAGCGGGCCTCGGAGCGCGCGTGCACGTCGGCGCCGCGCTCCAGCAGCAGCCGCACGACGTCGGGATGCCCCTGGGCCACCGCCCACATCAGCGCGGTCTGCCCCCGCGACGACTCCCGCGCGTCGACATTGTCTGCCCCCGCGTCGAGCAGAGCGCGCACCGCGGCCGCAGCCCCGGTGCGAGCATAGGTCATGAGGCCGGTCTCGCCCATCGAGGTCGCGGCGTTCGGGTCGGCCCCGGCGGCCAGCAGCCGCCCAACGACCGGCGCGCTCCGGTTGATGCAGGCGAGCGCCAGCGGCGTGACCCCGTAGGCGTTGGCCGCGCCGGGGCGGGCGCCGGCCTCGAGCAGCAGCTCGACGGCTGTCACGTCGTCCCACCGCACCGCCCAATGCAACAGGGTCGCCCCGTCGCCCTCGGGCGCATTCACGTCGACGCCCTCCTCGATCAGGGCGCGCACCGCGGCGTCGTCGCCGCTCCTCACCGCGTTCTTCAATCTGGCGTCGGCCGCGCCGGCGGGCACGACGGCAACCGACAGCAGCACGATCATCCACGCGATGACCCAAGTCGCGGAGCCAGTTCGCATGCTCTCCCCCTCAACGGCGGCGCAACGTATCGATGACGGCCTGCGCGGGTCGAACGCGTCCGTTCTTCGCCGACGCCCACGCCCTGGAAATCGCATCGTGCAGGGCGCGACGCTCGGTGGCGTCCAGGTCGTCACCCTCGTCATCGAGCACCAGCTCCAGAATCGTACCCTCGGCGAGAGAGCTGGGCTCGTCCAGACGTAACCGGCCGCCTTGGACCATGGCCTTCATGGAGGATTCTCGTCGGTTGCGTCCTCGAGCGACGGCGCCATGTCGACAGGCGCCGCATCCACGCCTCTACGCCATGCCGGTCACCGAGCAGCGTACGTCCGGCTGTAGCCGTTGCGGCCGTTCGTCATCGTGTACGTGCCGTCCGCCCGGACCGACGCCTTGAGCCAGTGGCCCTGGCACTCGTCGGTGTCCTCGAAGTTGGCGATCATGTCGTCGGCGGTGTTGTGGCCGTCCGCCTCCAGCGCGAGGTGCGTCTGCCAGATGCCCTCGACGCCGGGCACCTCGGCGATGCGGTCGTAGTGGTGCGGGGCGGTGATGCCCTTGCGGGGACCGTTGTTCACCACCACCACCTGCGGCTCGATGGCCCACAGGTGGGCGGGGGCCCCGGCCCCGTCGAACGCCCCGTGTCGGCTCGTCTGGTAGACGGTGACGGTGCCCAGCCGGTTGACGGGGCACGACAGCTCCATCTCCATGTCCCAGTCGAGGTCGCCGAGGTCGACGAAGCGGAAGCCGCCGAAGCTGAACAGCGCGCCCAGGGTGCGCTGGTTCTCGGGCGAGGCGGCGGGCCGGTTCTCGGCCCCGGCGCAGTGCGGGTTGGGCCCGCCGTCGTTGATGGGCTCCCCGATCAGCTCCATGTTGGACGAGATCATCCGCACCTCGACGTCGCCCATCGTCAGGACGTCCCCGGCCCCGGCGACCATCCGCGTGTCGCCGGCCGTCTCGAGGTAGATGTCGCGCCACTGCTGATTGCGTTCCTCGGTCTCGCCGCCGTGGTCGAGGAACTGGTCGATCTCGACCATCTCCGCGAGCTCGGCGAGGCTGCCGACGTGGTCGGTGTGGAAGTGCGTGATCAGCATGTAGTCGAGCTTCTCGAGCCCGGCGTCCTCCATCGCGGCCACGATGCGGTGCGCGTCGCGGCCCTCGGGCCGCGGCCACCCGGTGTCGACGAGCATCGATTCGCCGGACGGCGAGACGACCAGGGTCGCGCCCCCGCCCTCGACGTCGATCCAGTAGATGTCCATGGTCTGCGCCGCCGCGGGCGCGGCGGCGGCAACGGCGAAGGCCAAGGCACAGACGGCTACGCCGATCGGCCGGGCCGGACGTCCCGCGTCTCGCATCATGACCTCCTGTTGCTGCGACGGGGTCAGTCTACCGCACTTGTCCCGGCAAGTGTCAGAATCGCCGGGCGCGACCTTCCCGGATCGCCCGGACGCCCCATCGCGCCCACGCTACGGCTCGCCGCGACGGGCGCCGGCGCACGTCGCCACGGGGCTGGACGGAGGGGCCCCACGCGCCCACGCTACGGCTCGCCGCGACGGGCGCCCCGCTGCAGGCCGACGGGCGCGCGGGGTCCGGCCCCGACGACGCTCGCGGGTTACGGTTGCCGCCTGGTGGCACGGCGCGAAACAGATGCCGCCCACGCCATGCTGCCCCGCGGCGGCGGCCACACGGCGCCGCGACGCCGGGGAACGGCACCGGACCCCCGGCTCCCGCGCTATCCTGATCAGCGGTGATGACCAGGCGCAGACTGCCCATCGGCCTCCAGACCTTCCGCGAGGTCCGCGAGGAGGACTGCTACTACGTCGACAAGACCGGCTTCATCGCGCGGCTGGTGGACGAAGGCAAGCATTACTTCCTGTCGCGCCCGCGGCGTTTCGGGAAGAGCCTGTTCCTGGACACCCTGAAGGAGCTGTTCGAGGGCAACGAGACGCTGTTCGCCGGGCTCGACATCCACGACCGCTGGGACTGGTCGGCGCGGCATCCCGTCGTGCGGCTCGACTTCGGGGCCGGGCACTTTGGCGAACCGGGGTACGTGCATGCCAGCACGATGGCGCAACTGGCCGCCGCCGCGGAGGACGGCGGCGTCGCGGTGAGCTACGACACGGCCCCGGAACGCTTCCGCGAGCTGCTTCGCGCGCTGCACGCGCGGACCGGCCGGCGGGTGGTCGTGCTGGTGGACGAGTACGACAAGCCGATCCTGGACGCGCTGGAGACGCCCACCGTCGCCCGCGCCAACCGCGACTACCTGCGGGGCCTGTACTCGACGATCAAGTCCAGCGACGCCCACGTTCGCTTCACCTTCCTCGCGGGGGTCAGCCGGTTCTCGAAGGTGAGCGTGTTCTCGGGCCTCAACAACCTCACCGACCTCACGATGGACCCGCGCTACTCCGCCGTCTGCGGCTATGCCGAGGCGGACCTCGACACGGTTTTCGCCCCGGAGTTGGCGGACCTGGACCGGGATCGGATTCGCGACTGGTACAACGGCTACAACTGGCTGGGCGCGGAGAGGGTGTACAACCCCTTCGACATCCTGCTGCTGTTCCACAAACGCGAGTTCGGCTGCTACTGGTTCGAGAGCGGGACGCCCTCCTTCCTGGTGGAGACGCTGTTCCGGCGCCGGGTGAGCGCGCTGGCGCTGGACGGCCTGTTGAGCAGCGACGATCTGTTGTCGTCGTTCGACGTCGGGGCCATCGCCACCGAGGCGCTGTTGTTCCAGACCGGCTACCTGACCATCAAGGACGTGCGGGACCGGGGCGGCGTCCGCAGCTATCGCCTGGGTTATCCCAACCGGGAGGTCCGGCAGAGCTTCAACCGAAGCCTGCTGCGGCAGCTCGTGCAGGACGCGACGCGCCAGACCGCCAACAGCGATCGGCTGTACGACCTGATGGAGGGGAACGACTTCGCGGGCATGAAGGCGCTGTTCGAGGCGTTCTTCGCGAGCATCCCCTACGAGTGGTACACGAACAACGCCGTTGCCGGCTACGAGGGCTACTACGCGAGCGTGTTCTACTCGTACTTCGCCGCGTCGGGCTTCGACGTCACGGTCGAGGACTCGAGCAACCGCGGCCGGGCGGACATGGCCGTGCGCTTCGGCGGCAACGTCTACCTGTTCGAGTTCAAGGTCGTGGAGCAGGCGACGGAGGGCGCCGCGCTGGCGCAGCTCCGGGAACGGGGCTACGCCGACAAGTACCGCGCGTCAGGCGAGCCGATCCACCTGATCGGCGTGGAGTTCAGCAGGTCCACGCGCAACGTGACCGCGTTCGCGGTGGAGCAGGCCTGATGCCCCCGATCTCTGTCTCTCCACGCTCGATCGTCAACCAGATCAAGAGCCTCCTCCAGGATCGCTACGCTTCCGGCTACCCCATCCTGAAGGAGCTCGTGCAGAACGCCGACGACGCGGAGGCGCGCCACGTCCGACTCGATGCGCTGGTCGGCTGGCCGGACGCCGACAACCCATTGCTGCGCGGCCCCGGACTGCTCGTGGTCAACGACGGGGTGTTCCGTTTGAGGGATCAGCGCGGCATTCTCGCCTTCGGTGAGAGCGTCAAGGCGACTGACGGTTCGGCCATCGGGAAGTTCGGACTCGGCCAGAAGGCCGTGTTTCATCTCTGCGACGCCTTCGTCGTTCATGCGTTCGACTCCGGTGGATCGAGGGAGCCGCACGAACCGTTCAGCACGGTCGTGAACCCGTTCCTCGGAGTCGAGGTGGACGACAACAAGGCCGAGACATGGGACGACCTGAGCGATGGCGACCTGAGTCTGCTGCGTGCCGCCGTACCCGCGGACTGCCGGGCCCCCGCGCTCCTGCTCTGGCTGCCATTCCGCCGGGAAGGACTGCGGCCAGCGCCGGATGCCGGGTTCTTCAACGTGCAGCCCGACCCTGACCGCGTCGTTGCCGAGCTGGCGCGCCGGGACGACCTTCGACCGCTCCTGACGGCGCTTCGACACGTCGAGTCCATCGAGATTCGGAACCGCGGCAGGATGGGCTGCGCCGTGCATTTGGTCGACGCGAACCAGAGGCTGCTCGGCCCCGAGCGTTGGCTCGCCGGCGTCAGGTCCTTCAGCGGAACGGTCGGGACCGAGCCGGACGGGACGAGGGCGCCCTTCGTCGGGCGCGAGGCGACCCTGCGGACCGAACGCCTCCACGAGTTGCAGGCCAACGAGCACTGGCCACGGGCGATCAGCGCTCTCAGTTCAACGCCCGAACCTGAGAAAGGCGAACCGCATGGTGCAGCGACGCTGCTGCGAGTTCCTTCGACCGCGAAGTCCCACGACGCCGACGGCATGACGATTTCGTGGGCGGTGTTCCTGCCGATCTCCGAGACAGAGGCAGACGCCGCCACCCACGTGCACGCCGCGTCCGAGGCGGCTCACGCTGTGCTGCGCATCGGCCTGTCCGCGTTCGACGCCGGCTCCGGCGGAACCGGCCGAGTCAGCCTTGGCCGGCTCCATCTGTTGCTGCACGGCTACTTCTTCCTGGACAGCGGGCGGCGCCACATCGAGGGCCTGTCACGAACCGCTACGCCCGACGACGTGCCGACGACCACCGCAGAACTGGCTCGCGCCTGGAATGCCGAGCTTCGAGACTCGGTCGTCCTCCCGCTGATTCCGGCCGTCCTGCGCGACGCGCTCGAACAGAAGCTGATGAGGCGCGCCGAACTCATCCCGGTGGTAGCGAACATCGCCCGACACCCGTGGTTCCGCGACCATCGGCGCTCGATCTGCGCTGAGCACGCCCTGGTCCGTGTGATCGAGCCGCCGGGGGGCGTGGTCTGGCGTCTCGTTCCGGCCCGGTCCCCTCTCCGCCCGCTGCCCGGCTCAGCGGCCGACGCTCCCGAACGCCTGCAGGAAATGTTCAGCGGCGTGCACGCGCTAGCCCGGGACAGAAACCTCGTGCCATGCGTCGCTCCGGAAGCATCCCTCACCGCGGAGCCGCCTCGTTGGCTTCCGGACGAGCTGGGCGCCCTGTTCGCGACGCTGTCGCGACGCGCGTTCCAGTTGCCAGCGCTGGCCCGCCTGCTCGGCGACATGCTGGCCGTGGCAGACCCACCGGCGGGTTCCGACCGTTCCGACGTGCAGCAGACGATCGGCCCGCACCTGAGCCGCGCACTGTGCGACGCTCTGAACGACACCGGTTCATCGCTGGCGCATTCTGACCAGATACGTGCCATCCTGTCTCACGCACCACGAGGTCTCTTCCTGCCGCTTCCGAAGTCGGTGGAGCATCGGCGGCTGCTACAAGCGCTCGCCTCGGCCGGTGCCTCCGTTCTTCCCGTTCGCCTCGAATGGCTCGTGGAGGCCGGTACGCCCGGCGCTACTCGTGCGAACGATCATCCGCCTTTGTCACGGACCGATCTCGCCGCATTGCTCGGCGCCATGGAGCCGATCATCGCCGGCGGGGAGCAACCCGATCTCGCGGATCAGGCAGCGGCCGCCGCACTTGAGTTCCTTCGGCGGCAGGACCTCCGGGGACTCTCCGACCTGGACGACTTCGCCGATCTGGCGATACTCCGCGGCCGAGACCCGGGCACCGATGAACAGGTCGTGCTGACGTTGAAGGAATCGTGCGAGCATTCCCGGAACGGACTTCTGTTCCGGACGGCGCCGACCGCCAAGACGGTGCTGCGCAAGCTGGCTCGCGCCCTGCCCGACGCCCGACCGGTCATCGTCAGCGGAAAGACCGCCGAGCTGCTCGCGGAACAGGGCGGCTCCACCCTTCGGCTCCTCAGCTCCGACAAGCCCGCCTGCCTCGATCTCGTCAACGCCGCGTCCCGGTTCGGGAACGACACGGACCGCGCCGAGCTGATCGACGCGCTGCAAGTGGCCGAGGGCGACGACAGGATCGCACTCCGCAAACTCTGCGCCGGCAAGCCGGGGGCCAGGCTGCCCGCGGCGCGGCTGGTGGCGACTGACGGGCTCTCGCCGGAGATCGAGAGAATCGCGGCCCGCTGCTTGTCCGGCTACGAGTCGATGTTCCTCGTTCCCCGGCGCATCGCCGACGGGCTGTCCCGGAAACAGCGCGAGTACATCGGTGTCGGCACGCTCGACAGTCGCGGAATCGAGGCCATCTTCGTACGCAACGCCGACGCGTTGCTCGATCCCTGTTTGACGGAGACTGAACGCGACGCCATCCTGCGGACGGACATCCCGGATGCCGCGTTGAGATCTCTGCCGATCCATGTCCGTTCCGATGGGACCGTCGGCGACGCCGAGGGGGTCTTTCTTGCGACCGAAGCGTGGCCGATTCCCGAATCGCTGCACCCACACGTCCCGACGGCGGCGCTCTCAAGCCATCCGAGCGGGCGAGAGAGGCAGAAGAGACTCATTCCGAACTGGTCGCCGCACACGCAGATCGACACGGCGCTGTCCCGACCCGAGCCGCATGTCTTCCGTAGCGAGATTCTCGACGCGCTCGCGCACATCCCCGACGGTTCCCGTGCGGGCGCTGAGGTCCGCACGACGCGCTGGCTCGCGGTCGACGGAACTCCGGTCGCACCGAGCGACGTGTGGAGGCTGCCGCAGGCCGTGGAGAACGCGGCGAGATCGCTGTTCTCGTCCATGAACCGGCCGCCGCGTTTCTTCACCGTGGACTGCCTGCCCGTCGAGATTCGCGAACATTCCGGTTTTCGCTGCGTCGAAGAGCACCTCCTGCCGGATCATCGGACCTCCCTCAAGGCACTCGCCGGAATCGTGACGGCCGCGGACGTGGCCGGCCATCTGGGTCCAGAGGAGCACTGCCCCTTGGACGACTTCATCGCTCTCGCCGAGGCCGGCCCCGATCTGGCACTGCCCGGGTGGGGTCTCCTGGCGGCCATGCTCCTGTCCGCGCGCCAGGTCGACTGCGACCCCGCAACGGTCTGGACGTCGTTTCGACAGGTGTCCGAAGGCGACCCCGATCTGGCCGGACGGCACCTCGATGCGCTGGCCGAGGTGGCCTCCAGAAACGAGCCAACGAGCGAGGCGGCTCGGCGGGCGTACGGTCACGGATTCAGAGCGGTTGCAGAGTGGCCCGGCGCGGTCCGGCGCCGTGTGTTCGGCGACATCCGCGTGCCCACGGTCGGCGGCCAGTGGCGTAGCGGTTGCGAGGTGATCATCGAGGACGACCGCGGCGTGGCTCAGACGCACGTGCTCGACAGGGCGTATGCCTCGGCTCTTCCGATGCGGAACGACCAAGATGAGCCCACCGACGGGTCGGCGCCGCCCGATGGCACGCCCGCGCCGGACGCTGCAACGACCGGCGGGACCGACAGCGCACCCCAACCTGTCGATCTGCCGGCGATTGAGGCGGAGTCCGTCGATCGACAGCGGTGGTTTCTGGAACCGTGGCGAGGACGTGTTCCGTCCGACCTCGTAATCGTCTATCTCGGGTTCATCGGGCGCTTCAGCGGCATGCGCGCGTACGCCAAGGAATGGGAAGCGGATGCGACCCACAATGTCGAGACGCTGTGGCGGGACCTCGACAAGCGCCTCAATCGGCTCCTTCCCGATCCGCTGAGCGGCAGGGTGGAGCACCGGCGCTTCCGCATGACCGCGGTCAACGGAGGCCGTGTACCAGCGGTCGCGCTGTCCGGCGAGTCGTTCGAGGCGCCGCTGGACGACTCGTCGGGACTCCTGCTCGGCAACTTCCACAAGCGGAGGAACGTGATCACATCCGGTGCAGAGCGGCAGAGACGATTGCTCGTCGAACTGCAACTTCGCCCGGTCGATCCGGCCGCCAACTCGCAGACCGAGTCCCTGCGGATCTTCCGCCGGTTCGTGGAGACCGTGGCCGGCGACTGTCTCTGGATTGGAATGACGGACGAGCGGGCCGCTCTTCGTGACATCCTCGACAAGGCGAGTCGCATCGATCAGACGACTCTGCAGGAGACCCAGCATCTCCTGCAGGATCTACTGCCAGGCATGCTGGCGCAACTCAAGCCGAACCGCGGCTCCGCGTGCCATCAGGCCCTCCAGGCGTACCAGGATGACGAGAACTGGATTCATCGCGCATCCGGTGAATCCGATCCGCCCGACCCTGCCGAGCTCGCCAAGTCGAAGACGACCTTGTGGCGTCGCCTACACGAATCAGACGCTGGCGCCGAACTGCTCTCCACCGTCCGCGCGAAGATCGAGGATCTCGGCTACTCCGCCAGAAACGTGTTGTTCGAGCTGTTTCAGAACGCTGACGATGCGTACGCCCAGCTCGACACCGCTCGGGACGATGCTTGTTTTCAGGTCGAGATCCTGCGAGCTCTGCCGAATAGCCCCGGCGGACTCCGCGTCGCGCACTGGGGTCGCCCCGTCAATCACCGCGGGCGGAATGCGGACGAAGGCCGGCGCCGCGGCTACGACCGCGATCTGGTCAACATGCTGCTGATGAACTTCTCCGACAAGCGCCCCGGGGCTGCCGAGGATGACCTGACCGGCAAGTTCGGTCTGGGGTTCAAGAGCGTGCACATCCTGTCCGACAGCGTGGGAGTCGCCAGCGGTTTCGTCGCTCTGCGCATCCACGGCGGATTCCTGCCGGTGGAGTGGCCCGCCGGCAGCAGGAAGGCGAACGACCGCAATCGCGCGGACGGTCGGAGGGCGACCGTCATCGATGTTCCGTTTGCGGCGGATCGTACCCCGAAGGGCGAGGAGTGCATTCGCGCGTTCAGAGCCACCCTGACGTGGCTGCCGGTGTTCGCCCGCTGCATCAGGCGTGTCGAGGTGATGGGTGCCAGCCCGGTGACCGTCGAGTGCTCCTGCGAGGCACTCGCAGGCACCGACGCAATCGACGTGGTCACCGTCCAGGCGGCGGGCCTAACGTCTCGCGCGCTACGGTTCGACCTTGGAGACGGGTACAGTCTGCTGCTCAGCACCGATGAGGTCGGTCCGATTGCCATGGCGCCCGACACGCCGCGTATCTGGAATCTGGCGCCGCTGGCCGAACGCGTGACCTCCGGCTGGCTGCTGAACGGTCCGTTCCGCATCGACCCTGGCCGCGGACGCTTGGCCGGATCCGTCGGAGACCATCGAGCGCTGTTCGGTCAGTTAGGTCGCAGTCTGGGTGCGCGCTTGTTGGAACTCCACAACCTCGCGACGGACGACTGGGCGCGTTTCGCCTATGCGTTGGGGCTGGATCCGTCGGAGCATGCAGCGCGGCCACGGTTCTGGTCGCGACTCTTCGAGGTCCTGCGTAGGGACCTCGACGATCCGCTGGCCCGGCACCTTCATCATGCCAAAGGCGGCTACCGGCGTCTTGCCACCGAACGGCCCGTGGTCCCGACTGGCCTACCGCAGCCGTTCGACGAACTCGTCTGCGCCGCCGAGGTGACCCGCCGAACCTCCGATGCGTTGAGGGACACCGGCGCCTTCGAGAGCGTGCGAGACTGGCCCGTGCTCTGGGCCCTGAGACGCCGGGTGGTCAGCCACGAAGGCGCGGAAGTCCTTCGAAGGCTCGGCTTCAACGGCATCCGGCCGGTCGCGCTGTCCGATCTCCTGCGGGACGAGATGAGCACGGACAAGCGGATCGACCCGGAGCGAGGCCAACGGCTGGGCGAGGTCATCACACCGGGCGGGATCGAGAAGCCGCCGTTGGACCAGGAACGCAACGGTATTCTCGACGCCTCGAAGCAGGTGGAATTCCGTGCGCAGGATGAATCGTGGCGCCCCGTCGGCACGCTGAACTCGCAGCTCGCCGGACGCGAGGACGAGAAGCGATGGTGCGAGTTCGCGCCCGAGAGCACCCTGCTGCACGGGGACTACCGGGACGCCGCGATCGAGTTCTTCAAGGTCGCTCGCAACCGAGCCGGATACGGGCCGCGCGTGGACGAACACCTGCTGGAGTGGGCTCGTCGCGCCAGCGATCGAGATCGACAGCGTGCCGTGCTCCGGTACCTCGTCGACGGACACCAGGGGCCGCGACTGGCGGACGCTGTACAGAACCATCGACCGTCCTGGCTACCAGAGGATCCCAGGGACATTCCACTGGACCTGCTACCCGTCGAGCGCCAGGACGAGTTCAGGAAGTGGCTGGTGTTCAGACTCGGCGGTCACGAGCAGATCGACTTGCGCGAACCGGCCCCGCCCGAACCGTCGCCCCCCTCGGCCGAATCGGTCTTGGGGAAACTACACGGCTGGTGGATCCGCGTCGGTCCGTCGGAGCGCCAGAGATACGACCGGCGAGTGTATCCGCCGGGGTTTCTGCCGGCGCAACTTCGACAAGAGGAAGATTGCGTCGGTTGGTTCACGATGTTCGCACTCGCCTGTTTCCGGTCACTGGGTCGGTTCCAGGACCAACAGCATCGCGGCTTCATTGACCGTGGCCGCAGCGAAGGCTGGTGGCGGGAACTCGCGGAATCGAAACCGCCCGACAAAGTTCGCCCGTGGATCGACCTCCTCCAACGTTGGAGCGCACCAGAACAGCGCGGTCAGAAGTTCCTTCCCTGGAGACGCACGTTCGGCGAACTGTATACCTTCACCCGTCACCTCGAGGATTACATCCTGCTGTTTCGAAAGCTACCGGACGTCATTCGGGCCGAGGGGCCTGTGTCGATGAACGATATCCTGGGACCCGCCTACGCTCCAGCGTTCCAGGATCTCGGTATCGAGGCGGCGCCGCTCGACAGATCACTCCGCATCGGCGTGAGCTGGCTGCTTCGGGAATTGTCGCGCCACCGGGTGTACGACCCGGGCGATGCCGAACTGATGGCCCCGTACTGCTGGGCGCCCACGCAACGCGTTCAGGGGTTCCTGCGGGAACTGGGTGCCAACGATGCCGACTGCAACGACAGCAGGAGCATTCACGACTTCGTGAAGGAGCAAATCGGTGAGCGTGCCCGCTTCGCTGGCGACTTCGATCTGCCGTTGCAGCTCCGTGCCGCCAGCAGGGGAGCGTCACCCGGAGCGTCGCCCTCGTGATCGGTTGAAATTGACTGAACCCGATGATGACATCCGATCCGGACACGCGCATGACGACATCCGAGACGACACCCAGCCGCCGCCTCGAGAGCGGAGCCCCTGTCACGCACCAGCGCCACGGTCGCGGCCGCGTGGTCGCCGACATGGGCGGGACGGTCGTGGTCCGGTTCGACGGCAGTCTGGAGCAGGTACCTGCCGGAGAGGTCGTCGAGACGCCGTCACTGTACTCCGCGCTCGCTGAAGGGCGGTTCGACGACCCCACCGACGTGGTGGTGCGCGCGCAGGCGCTGGCCATCTCATCGGTCAACGATCAGTGGGGCGTCTTCTCGCGATCCCGCGTGCAGTTGCTGCCGCATCAGTTGTGGGTCTGCCGGCAGGTGAACCGGGAATGGCCGTTCCGGTGGCTTGTCGCCGACGACGTCGGGCTCGGCAAGACCATCGAGTGCGGCCTGGTGCTGATGCCGCTGATCGCTTCGGGCCGGGTGCGGCGCCTGCTGATCCTCGCGCCGGCCAAGCTGGTGCCACAGTGGCAGTACCGCCTGAAGGACATGTTCGACATCAGGCTCCAGCGCTTCGTGTCCGATGCGGACACACCGGGGGGGGAGTTCTGGGCGACCGCGTCGATGGTAGTGGCCTCGTTCCACACCCTGCGCGACGACCGGCGCGGCGCCCGCCAGCGGCTGCTCGACGCAGATCCGTGGGACCTCGTGATCGTGGACGAAGCGCATCACCTGGGAACGGACAAGAAGACCGGACCGACGCTCGCCTACGGCCTGTTGTCGGATCTCGCGACCAGACAGCGGATCGAATCGCTGCTGTTCTTCACCGGCACGCCCCACCGCGGTAAGGACTTCGGGTTCTTCGGCCTGATGCATCTCGTGCGCCCCGATCTCTTCGATCCCGAGGGCGACGCCGCCGAACAGCTCCGCCGGCTGCCGCAAGCGATGATCAGGAACAACAAGGCCGCCGTCACCGACCTGCGGGGCGCCCGCCTGTTCCAACCGGTCACCGTGCACAGCCGCGAGTACGCCTATAGCGACGTCGAGTCCCGCTTCTACGACACACTCAGCCAGTTCATCCTCGACGGCCGCGCCTACGCGGCAACCCTCGACGGGCGGGCCCAGACGGCGCGCATGCTGGTGCTAACCAGCCTTCAGAAGCTCGCGGCCAGCTCGATCGTGGCCATTCGCAACGCTCTCCGGAAGCGCCGGGCCATGCTGGCAGCGAAGGTTGGTCAGACACACGTCGACGCGTCCGTCCATTTGCCGGACGATGAACAGGCGACCCTGGACGACGTGGCGGAGGCGGAAGAGCGGTTGCCCACGTCTGCGGCAGTGCTGCTACTGAGGGACGAGATACGGCGGCTGGATGAACTCGTCGAGCTGAGCGAGGCCGTGACGGCGGAGACGAAGATCGATCGGCTCACCAGGATGATTCGGGACGAGTTTCCGGCCCGCGAACCGGTTCTGCTGTTCACGGAATACAAGGCGACGCAGGCGCTCGTCGTGAATGCGCTGCACCGGCAGTTCGGCTTCGGTTCAGCCGCCTTCATCAATGGCGACGACCGGCTCGACGGGCTGGAGCAGGCGTCGGGAACCACCGCCGCTGTGGCGCAGCCACGGCAGCAGGCCGCCTCCGCGTTCAATGCCGGCAGGGTCCGCTTTCTGGTGTCGACGGAGGCGGGAGGCGAGGGCATCGACCTTCAGGAGCGATGCGCCGTGCTCGTGCACGTCGACATGCCCTGGAATCCAATGCGCCTGCACCAGCGGGTCGGTCGCCTGTCGCGCTACGGCCAGTCACGGCCCGTCTCCGCTTACATATTACGCAACCTGAACACCGTCGAGGCGCGCATCTGGGATCTGCTGAACCAAAAGCTGGAGCGCGTGCAACAGGCGTTGTCTTCCGTCATGGAGCAGCCAGAGGACATCTCGCAGTTGGTGGTCGGCATGACTGGCAGCTCGATGTTCAACGAACTGTTCTCGGGCGCGCAGGGCATGACCGGCGAACGACTGACGGCATGGTTCGACACGGCGACCACCACGCTGGGCGGACGCGATGTGATCGAAGCCGTCCGGGAGATGCTCGGAAACGTGACCCGTTTCGACTTTCAGACCTGCGGCAGGGATCTGCCGCAGGTCGACATTCCAGACCTCGAACGGTTCTTCACCCTCGCCGCCGGCCGCCACAAGCGCCGCGTCCGAAAGCGTGCGGACGGTTTGGAAGTCACGGCACCGGATGCCTGGAAGTCGCGCAGCTACGCCGTGCGCGACAGGTACGACGGACTGGTGTTCGACCGGGGCCTGCGAGGCGAGGGCGCCGCGTCGAGGGTACTGGGCGTCGGCCACACCCTCTTCGACATCGCCCTCGACGAAGCCCGCAATCTCCCCGTGCGGGCCGCCATGCTGGAGGGAATCGGCGCCCCGATCCTGATCGTGTCAGTCGAGGACGAAGTCACGGGAACCGGATCGCTCGTGCACAGACTGATCTTCGGCGTCACGGAAGTCGAGAGACGCCCGGCGCCGTTGCGTGATTGGGAACTCCTGCTCGTTCTGAACGGCTTGAAGCGCAAGAGCATCGGCGTCGAACCGGCACGCGACAAAACCGTGACGGAACTGACCGCGACCGTCGATCGACTGACGAAAGCGTTCGCCGCCGCCCTGCCGAATCACGCACCCGCCTTCCGGCGTCCGATCTCGTGGCCGGAAATGCTCCTGGTTCCGATGAAGAGCGGTGCAAACCCCGCGTCGACTCGAAGTCTGCCAAGTTGACCGGCAATTCCACCGATTCTCGGCTCGCTCCTCGTGTCGCTGCTTTCGCACCCATTGCTTCTTGGCGCCAGGGCCGAACCGCGGTCATCGGCGGACACTACAGATCCCGGCGCCCCCCGGATCCGGGCCGTCTGGGAGCGGTTCGATCAGCGCTGGCCGTTCACCCCGACGGTCGCGCGCGCGAACGGCAGGTCACATGCCCCATACGTCGATCGTCACGCCGCGCGACACCGGTCGGCGGTGGAAAACCTTCTCGTTCCACTCTTTCCCGGCGCCCCGGTCGACGATCACCAGATGCCCCTCCCGCGCCGCGCACCGGTCCATGTACGCCGCCGTCTGCTCCAGGCCGTCCGCGATGGTCCGCTCCAGGCTCCCGTGCAGCACCTCGCACTCGATCACGATCCGGTCGACCCGCGCACGCTCGCCCCCCGGCTCTCCGCCGCCCGCGGTTGACGAGGGAGCGCCCGGCGCACCGCATGCCCCCATCCCGGCGGCCCGCGGCCACACGATCAGCAGGTCGGTGCGGCCCCGTCCCAACCCGTACTCCCGCTCGATGCGCCCGCCGCTGTTGACGATCCGGTGCAGGAACGCCTGCAGCAGCAACTGCGGCCACGCCTCCTGATACAGGAAGCGCTTGGACCAGTGCTCGGAGTGCTCGCGGAAGAACGTCTGGAACGCCGCCAGCAGCTTCCGCACGTTCAGCCCGCCGTCCGCGTCCACGTACCACGCCGCCTCCTGCTCGAACTCCTCCTGGACCACCCAGGTCAACTCGCGCGGCACGACCTCCACGTAGATCGGGTTCGCGATGCGGTACGGCGCGTCCCGCGCCACCAGACCGAGGTCCCGGGTGTACTCGACGTCGCGGTCGGTGAACGTCCGCGTCTCCGCCCCGCTCAGCAACGGCTCCACCACCCGCCGCACCCGGTCTTCCTTCAGCTTGTCCGCCAACTGGTCCAGGTGCGTCTCGCGGCGCAGAATGAGGCGCTCCTGGGACGCCAGGACCGCGTCCGCGTCGATGGGCCGCGACCGATCCCGGCCCGCCTTGTCCCGGAAGCAGGCGTCGTAGGCCAGCGCGTTCACCAGCCACGGCTGCCCCAGCGTCCGACTCCACGCCGTCTCCAGCGCCTCGGCCGTGAACGCCTGCCCCGTCTCCGCCGTGTGCTGCCCGACCAGGGCCAGGACGTCGTCGCGCGAGAAGTCTCCGAGCCTCAACGACTCCGCCTTGACGTTGAACGCGCTGCCCCCGGCGATGACCGCGTTCGCCGAGCCCGACTGGATGCGGTAGTCGCGCACGTCCCGCACCCCGCACAGCACCACGCTCTGCGGAAAGCTGCCGGGACGCTGGTGGTACCCCGTCCGCAACTGCCGCAGCACCGACAGCAGCGAGTCGCCGATCAGCATGTCGATCTCGTCGATCAGCAGCACCAGCGGCCTCGGGTCGGCCTCGGCCCAGCGCGCCAACGCCTCGAGCAGCACCTCGTGCGGGACGTACTTCGCCGCGAGGTCCCGGTAGACGCCCTCCAGGAACTCGTCCCCCAGGGTCATCCGCGCCCCGGAGGCCAGCCGGCCCAGCACCACCCGCATCGCCTGTTCGACGTTCTCGCGGGCGGTCTGCGCAACCTCGACGTTGACGTACACGCACCGGTAGCCGTCGGCGTTCAGCCGGTCGCGGAGCGCCAGCAGGGCCGAGGTCTTTCCCGTCTGCCGCGGCGCGTGCAGCACGAAGTAGCGCTTGTCTCGGACGAGCCGCAGCAGCTCGTTGAGGTCGAGGCGGGCCAGCGGGGGAATGCAGTAGTGGTCCGCCGCCACCACCGGGCCGGTCGTGTTGAAAAAGCGCATCAGGCCAAGTGCTTCCAGCCGAGCGCCCGCGGCGCACGCCGGGAACTGTAGGTCCCCGGCCGCCCCCGTACGCGCCTTGGGCGGAACGCTCCGTCGCATTCAGGTCGTCATCCTCGTCGTCGAGCACCAACTCCAGGACGGCGAGACGACCCGTATCCCGCCCCGCCCTCGACGTCGATCCGGTAGATATCCATCTTTCCAACTGACCGTGGGCCACGTCAGGCCACGTCCACTTACTACCCAGCAGAATAAACCCAGCTTCGCCACCTCCGCCAGCACCGCTCCAACGTGTCCGCATACCGCCGCGTCCACACCCCGCTGGAGACCGCAGACAGCAAGTGTTCGTCGAGCCGGTCCGTGGCCGCCGCCCATTGCAGGCTCGGCAGCGGCACCTCCCCGCCGGCGCCCCGAACGCGCAGTCCCGGTCTGCCACAGAACAGGGCCGAGGAGCCGCCATCCTTATCGCGCGGCCCCAGAACAACGGTAAACGCTCCTCACGGCCGCGCCCCCGGCATCTTCAGGTCCGCCCAGCGTAACCCGATCTTCCCCTGTCTCGACCATCTACGCTTCGTTGGACTCGTCACACCCCCCGAATACCGTCTTCACTCCGCTACCTATTGAGCCCCAACCACAACTCCTCTAAACGTGCCAATTCCACGCTCGCCATGTCATGGCCAAAATCTGGCAACTTTCCGCCTGGCCATGCACCGGTCGGCCGCACCCCGTTTTCATCCAGCCTCCGCACGAATCTCGCGCGACCCCTCGCCGTCGCCAACCCGCTCAAGAGCGCAGTGATGTCCTCCCGAGTCCATCGCCGCCTGCCCTTGACCTCGGCCAACCGCCTTCGATCCGCCCACAACCACAACAAGTGTCTGACGGCGTCGAACCCGACCCAAAGCCCAAGCAAGCCTATAACACCCACTGAAATCCCCACTACTACGACTTCCCCCAACCACAACTCCAGCCACTCCAACACGAATTCCGCCATCCGCGCAACTAGAATCGCCACGACAAACACGAGACCAAAAGTCGCACCCAACCACATCACCCGCAGAGGACGCCTCACCAACGCCCATAGCAACAGATACAGATAGTGGTGTGGCACCACCAAACACACGGCTATCCAGCCGATCCAGTCCGCACCCGCTTCCCAAACGTCCAACGCACTAGCCGCCGTGCCTCCGGTCGTGACCCAAAAAAAAACGCAAGTACTCGCCAGCACAATCCGAAACTGCGCAACAAACACGCTGGCGTTCCTTTCCGCCGCGTCTTGACTCCGTAGCGCACGCACACCGCGTTCACGTCCCACACGCTTGCGCCAAGCTCCCAGGACTCTGAGCGCCATAGGGTGTCGCCGCCTCATTGCCAACAGCCCACGTCCTTTACCGCTCGCAGTCCGAATGCTCCCTCCCTGCCTCCCGTCCCGCGCAGACTCCTGTAAACTCACGACAAAATAAACCGCGGTCGTCACTGACGTGCACACCAATAGAAGTAGCGCATCCACAACCAATATGCCTACAATTCCTCCCAGCAGCAGCCAAGCATCACAATCACTCGCCAATAGCAGGCTCGACGAAGTCCACGAAACCCATCCGACAAGCTAAACGCAAACAAGAATTCCCGTTGCCTCCGCACAAACTCAAGAGGAGTCATCATGCTGACGTAAATTAGAAGCCCCCTGCTGAGTTCCACACTCGGCCTATCAAGGTGACGGCACGCGCGTATTGCCGTCTCAACAATCCATGCATTCTGAAGTCGAAGCGCTGCAGCTACAACTTTGTCAATATATCTGTCCGACAAAACCCCCGTGCACTCTACAGCAAATTTTACAGACAACACATTATCAGCCTTCCTCACTGTGCGATACACCAATTCACCTAGTGCATCCCGAAAACGACCTATCGCTGACGGCGTCGCCCGAAAAGCTACACCAATGAACCTCAAACAATGGACAGCGCGCCGGACAGCGGGGTCTGCGACGTTTACGACCCTTCCACGCAAAGAACTGATTTCATTCCAGCAACCCTCCGCAATCGCCGCCGTCGCATCGCTCCCCATTTCGCAATAAAGAGCCAACGGTTCCCGCATCAGCTCATCTTGGGCAATCGCGTCAATTGGCACCTTGGCTGGGTCAATATTGAGACGCCGGGCTACAAAAAACTCCGCCAATCTTCGGTGAACAAAACTAAACCGCCGTTCGGGCCCATCGCCTACCCGTGCAATTCTAACGAATTCCAAGGCTTGCACTACTGCCTCAACCGTCCGACCATTCCAAGCGGGATTGCCACTTTCTATCGCATTTTTTAGCTCCTCCAGAGGAGCCTCTAGCCCAAACTTCTGAAACAGCGTCTCTGCAATGACGCCCGTACATTCGACGATTTGTTCTGGCGTCACCGGCTCAGACGGCCTCCAAGACGTTCTCCCAATTTTATCTACTCGCGACTCCAAATAACTCTTGTAGAGTTCCACCTGTGTTTTTGGCAATTCATCGGGATGCCCTTCTGAGTACGGAACTAGCAACCCAACAGTAAAGGGAGTTCTCAGAGCCCGCAGTAGACTCGAATTGTCGGTAAACAAAGCTCGTAAAGTTTCTGACTTGTAGTAATTTGTCCTGCGTAAACTATTTCGAATCTGCAAGTCTGAAAAAGGTTTGAGTTCATAAACTGCATCCGCGTCAAATGCGCCGCCTGGCTTTCTGAACAACCTGGACGCCAGAATACCCCGCGCTTCAGGCCCGGTGCAAAGGAATTTATACACAGCGAGCGACACACACTCAATCACGTCTGATTCTGGGTCGTCCCTGTTGAGGATGGCAGGGATTTCGTCGAAGGAATCCAGAATAAAGAAAAAACGCCCTTGCTTTACCATGGATGCAAACCGCGTATCATCTCCAACTTTTTCGTTAAGAAAATCGCTGGCATATATGTCACACCGCTCAAGTGTGTTGGTCTCTATAAACTGAAGAAGTTGCCGATCAAGCGCAGGAGCTTCGGGTCCCGGCAACAATGCAGGTCTCCATTCCTTGAGATCTACATAAACGGGCACGCGCCCCGTGTCGTTGATTTCGGCCAAGAGGTTGCGGGCCAATTTCCGGAGAGCGACACTTTTTCCGGAGCCTGGGTCACCGAGTACCAGGAAAGCCCTGGATTTTCGGTCAGCGCGAATGGCGTCTAGTAGCTTCGCCACGGTACGTTTCATTCGCCCCTTGCGCTTTATCTCCACGAACGCATCAAGGGGCTCGAAGTTCGCGGCTGTCCATGCCGTTTCCCGGTCGATGCGGTCGAGGTCCATTCTAAGCACTTGCCCCAGAGACTGTAGGCCCAGTCGGAAACTACGCTCACTCCTGGCAGATTGCGACCCTGCCGGGCACGCCTCTACTGTCGTTGTCTCTCGACTAGAATAGTAGATGATTACAAAAAAGACGACGAGCGTGACCCCGAGTGCCAAGGGTGACGAGGTGGCCGTCGGTTCGACGGGCCCTATCGCATCGGGAGATGGCGAGCGGAAGATACTACCAAAGATGTCATCTGGCCACTGGCGATAGGAGCCAAGCGCCGTCAGGAGTCCGATGATGGACGTGTTTAAAATGGCATACTTGCCATAATCGGGTGGCCCCCACACGCGAATGGAAACACGTAGAACGGTGAGAACGGCCATTCCGAGAAGCGCCGTAAACGCAAGGCTCCTCGTAAAGAAGTAACCGGCAAAAAGGATGGTGGCGACGGTGACAAGTACGTAGATTAGGAGGCGTTGCTTGCCGTTTAGATGGGGTGTCATGCAGCAGTGCTTGGTTGGGGGAAATGGAACGTATCCGTTGCCAGGCCATCCGCCTGTCGATATGTCCTTCCGCTCTACTGTGTGGTCCGCTCCGCTACCTCACTCTAGGCAGACCCTGTTCCACCATTCCGCTGAGTCTTCGTCGACCCGGGCCTTGTCGGGCTGTGGGCGAGCGAGGGCTGGGCCGGCGGGCTGCCGCCAGCGAAGGCCCTAGCTGGATACGTCAGTCATATGGTGGCTCCGCCGATGCGACACCGGCACCCGCCCGACCGACGACGAACCGGAACCCCGGGCGGGGCATCGCCCGCCCCTCGGGGTCCCGCCCTCAGCAGGACACGCAGTTGTCGTTGTTGACGGCGCCGAGGCCCTCGAGCAGGGCCAGCGTCTCGGGGAACGGCAGCGTGCGCTGGTACGGGCCGTTCGCCATGTCCGTGGTGGTCTGGCCGCGGCGGCTGACCACCATCACGTCGGCGCCCTGCTCCACGAGATAGCGCACCATCTGGGTGTCGCCGCGGGCGGCGGCGTGGTGGAGCGCGGTGTAGCCCTCGTGGTCGCGGGTGTTCACGTCGACCCCGATCTCCTCGACCAGGTACCGCACCGACGGCAGCCAGCCGTCGGGCACGTGCCGGTGGGCGTTGGACTCGAAGCCCTCGCCGTAGCCGACGCCGGAGGCGGCGTGGATGGGCCACACGCCGGGGTCGCCCGCCTCGACCGGGGGCAGCCCCGACGGGTCGGGCGCGGCCTCGCCGTCGCGGCGGCGGCGCGGCTCGGGCGCGCGGGTGGGCACGTGGGGATCGGCGCCGTAGGCCCGCAGCAGCTTCATGGCCTCGACGTCGGTCGCGTAGGCGGCGCGCCAGAACGGGGTCGCCCCGTCGACGCTCTCCGAGCAGCAGTGGTTGTAGGACATGTACCAGAGGTGCTTGGCGAGCCGCACGTTCGGGTCGGCCCCCGCCTCGAGCAACGCCTCCATGACGTCGAGGTAGGTGGCCTCCTGCTGGTCGTGGGCGCGGGGCTGCGGGTAGCGCGCCCGCGGCGCCCACTGCAGGTTGAGGGCCGCGAAGAGCGGCGTGGCCCCGGCGGCGGTGGCGACGTTCGGATCGGCGCCGCGCTCGATGAGCCGCAACGCGAGGTCGAAGTGGCCGTTCATGGCCGCGATCTGCAGCGGGGTCGTGCCGTCGCCGCTCGCCCGGTCGACGTCCGCCCCCGCGTAGAGCAGGGCCATGGCCACCTCGGCGTGCCCCTGGCGGGCCGCGTGGAGCAGGGCGGTCAGCCCGCCCTGCACGCCCACCCGCTCGGTGTAGGCGCGCGGCGTGCCGCGCTCGAGCTGCGCGCCGTCCCCGAAGCTCGGAACATCGTCGAGCAACTGCACTTCCCGCGCGGCCCGGACCGCGGCCTGGACCTCGCTCGCGGTGGGCTGCCACCCCTGCCGCTCGCCGGGCGGGGCCGCCGCCCGGAAGCCGTCGAGCACCTGCTTCCGCCGCTGCGCCGCCGCCCGGTCCATCGCGTCGAGCGCAGGCAGGTCGACGACCCTCGTGGCGACCTCGAGATCCGCGCCGCGCTCCATCAGCACGTTCACCGGTCCGAGGCGGTTGGATGCGGCCGCGAACATCAGCGGCGTCTGCCCCCAGGTCCGCTCCCGGGCGTTCACGTCGGCCCCGTGATCGAGCAGGGCGGCGACGGCGGCGGCGTTCCCCGCCTGCGCGGCGAGGTGGAGCGGCGTCGCCCCGCTCGACGACTCGGCGTGCGGGTCGGCCCCGGCCTCGAGCAGCGCCTGCACCACCTCGGCCTGCCCGCTCCGCCCCGCCACGTGCAGCGGCGTGTGCTGCCCGATGCGGGTCGTCGCCTCGAGGTTGGCCCCGGCGTACAGGAGCATCCCGGCCATCTCGAGATCGCTCCGCATCGCCGCCCAGTGCAGCGCGGTCATGCCGTCGGGCCGGGCCGTCTGCACGTCGGCGCCCCGCTCGAGCAGCCCCCGGACGGTCTCGACGTCGCCCCGGACGGCGGCGTCCGCCACCGGGGAATCGGCCGCCGAGACGGCCACCGACCACAGGGACGGCGCCGCGCACAACGCCGCCAACACGACCACGACCGCGCCCGCGCGCAGTGACAGTCTCATGACGCTCTCCCCCGCTCTCGTCAGATGCTGAGCGCGAACTCGCCGGTGCTGTCGCCGAAGCTCGCCCGCTCGTGCCCGAGCGCGTGCAGCAGGCTGAGCATGGCGTTGGCCATCGGCGTCCCCTCCGGCGCCCGCAGATGGCACCCGCCCGGGAGCCGGCCGTTGGCGTGGCCGAGCAGGAGCAGCGGGCAGCGCTTGTGGTTGTGCAGGTTGGGGTCGCCCATGCCCGACCCGTAGAGGATGACGCTCTTCTCGAGCAGGTCGCCGTCACCCTCCTGCGTCTCTTTCAGCTTGTCCATCAGGTACGGCAGCAGGCTGACGTGGTAGCGGTTGATCTTGTTGAACTCGACGATCGCGTCCTCGCGGCCGCCGTGGTGCGACGCCGAGTGGAACGGCCGGTCGGTGCCGCTCAGCGGGTAGACCCGGCCCGAGGCGTCGCGGCCCATCTTGAACGAGAACACGCGGGTGACGTCGCTCTCGAAGGCGAGGGCCTGCACGTCGAACATCAGCTTGACGTGCTCGTCGAACGAATCGGGCACGCCGGCCGGCGCCGCCGGCAGCTCGCGCGGCTCGCCGCTCATGTTCCGCTCCTCGACCCGCTGGATGCGCCGCTCGATCTCGCGGATGTTGTCGAGGTAGCGCTCCATCCGCCGCCGGTCCGTCGCCCCCAGCTCGCGCGTGAGCTCGGACACCCGCGAGGTCATCCAGTCGAGGATGCTCGCGTCGGTCTTCCGCCGGGCCGCGCGCTCCTCGGCCGTGCCCCCGACCCCGAAGAGCTGCTCGAAGGCGACCCGCGGGGACCGGGTCACGGGCAGCGGCTCGGTCGGCGAGGCCCAGCTTATCGAGTCGGTGTAGACGCAGGTGTAGCCGTAGGCGCAGCCGCCGGCCTGGTCGACGTTCTCGATGCAGAGCTGCATGGACGGGATGGGCGTCTCCTGACCGAACTGCTGGGCGTGCAACTGGTCGAGGGAGGTCCCGGCGAAGACGTCCGAGCCCTGGGTCTGCTTGGGGTGCGACTGGGTCAGGAAGACGGAGCTGGTCCGGAAGTGGTCGCCGCCGATCTCGGGGGGCGAGAACGCCTCGGCCATGCCCACGTCGGTGTCGCTGACGATGGTCAGGTGCTCGCGGTACGGCTCGAGCGAGCTCAGCGCGCCGGCGCCGAGGTCGAAGTCGCGCCCGGCCTTGGCCGGGGCCCACAGGTGCTGGGTGCCTCCCCACGCGTTGGAGCCGGCCGCGCCGTGCACCATCTCGATGGTGATGAGACGGGTCGGGTCGAGGGCGGCGGCGGTGGCCGCCGACACCCGTCCCGCGGGACGCATCGCGTCGAGGAACGGCAGGGCCAGGGTCGCGGTCCCCACGTCACGGAGGAACGTCCGGCGAGGAAGGTGCTTTCCAGTGATGAACATGAGTCTGTCTCCCAGCCTGCCTGTCTCGTCTCCTGAATGTTCCGCCTGTAAGCGATTTGCGCGGCTTCGGCTCGCCAATCGCCGCCACGACTCCACCGCCTCCGCGCGAAGACGCCGCCCGGACCCAACCCGCCAGCCGCACCGCTTCAGCCCGGCAATCGTCACCGCTGACGCTCGTGCCGGTGAACTTCCAACGAGACCGCCAAGTCGCGCTACGGCCTCCGATGGCCGCCCAACCCGAACCCGCCAGGAGTTCTGCGTCGTTCCTGCGGCAGAGACTCCTGCGACGCCGACGGCCTACTGCACGGCGGCGCCCGCCTCGCCGGCGCCGGCCGGTTCCGCCCGCTGCATCGTGAACGCGGGGCTCCGAACGACCCCCAGGATGAACGACGACAGGCGGTAGCCGTCGTCACGCGCGTTCCCCGCGATGCGCCGGACCGTGGGCATGTCGTAGTGCTCGACCCGCCGCCCCAGGGCATAGGCCATGAGGTTCTCGGTGAACGTCCGGGCCAGCGGCGCCTCGAGCTTCATCAGCGCCCCCCGCAGCTCCTGCGGGGTCGACACCGGGGTCCCGTCCCACATCTCGCCGCGGGTGTCGAGGGGCATGCCGTTCTCGCGGATGCGCCACTTCCCGATGACGTCGAAGTTGTCGAGGGCGAGCCCCAGCGGGTCCATGAACCGGTGGCACGCGTTGCACGTGGGGTTCGTCCGGTGGACCTCCATCCGCTCGCGCGTCGTGAGGGCCCGGCCGTCGATGACCGTCGCCGTCTCGTCGAGATCCGGGATGTTCGGCGGCGGGGGCGGCGGCGGCGTGCCGAGCACCACCTCGAGCACCCACTTGCCCCGCAGCACCGGCGAGGTCCGGTTGGCCATCGACGTCAGCATCAGCACCGAGCCGTGGCCGAAGAGGCCGCGCCGCTGGTCGCCGAGGTACTCCACCCGCCGGAACTGCGGCCCCGCGACGTTCGGGATGCCGTAGTGGCGCGCGAGCCGCTCGTTGACGAACGTGTAGTCGGCCGTGAACAGGTCGAAGAAGCTGCGATCCTCCCGGACGAGGCTGTCGAACAGCAGCTCGGTCTCGCGGCGCATCGCGTCGGCGAGCTGCCGGTCGAAGTTGGGGAACCAGAACGCGTCGGGCTGCACCTGGTCCATGTCCTGGAGCCGCAGCCACAGCGCCGCGAACCGGGTGGCCAGCGACTCGGCCCGCGGATCCGCCAGCATGCGCCGCGTCTCGGCCTCCAGCATGTCCGGGTCGGACAGCTCGCCGGCCGCCGCCCGCGCCAGCAGCGCCTCGTCGGGCGGTCCGCCCCAGAGGAAGAAGGCGAGGCGCGAGGCCAGGGCGACATCGGAGACCCGGTAGTTCTCGCCCGGCGCGACGGGCTCCGCCGGCCGTTCGATGCGGAACAGGAAGTCGGGGCTGGCCAGGGTCGCCTGGAGCGCGGTGCGGATGCCCGTCTCCCAGTCGCCCTCCTCGCGACCCGCCTCGTAGAACCCCATGAGGTCCGCGAGATCGGCGTCGGTCAGGGGCCGGCGGTACGCCTGGGCCCCGAGCCGCCCGACGATCTCCTCGGCGCAGGTGCGCTCGGTGGCGGGCGAGGTCGGACGGCAACTGAAGACCCTCTGGCGGCTGGGGGTCTCCGACACGCCGGTGACGTCGTAGGGACCGTCGACGATGAGGTCCCGCATGTGCGGCAGGGCGGTGATGCCGTACCCCAGGTCGCCGATCTCGGTGTCGACGATCGACCACTCGTGCGGCGCCAGCACGTCCTCGACCGGCCCCTCGAACTGGCGGACGAACACCGC
Organism: Vicinamibacteria bacterium; assembly: GCA_022820675.1. GTDB lineage: Bacteria > Acidobacteriota > Vicinamibacteria > Vicinamibacterales > UBA8438 > JAJEEA01. Next base: position 57,435 of record JAJEFC010000431.1, read on the forward strand.
CGACACCCGGTGAGGACCCGCCCGCACGAAGATCGGCGCCTCGACCTCCAGGTTCACCCCGTTGGGGTCGGAGGTCCGCAGCCACTGGTCCATGGCCAGCACCGCGGCCGGCTCGCCGTCGATGGAGATCTCGATCTGCTCGTTCCGGATCGTCGACCCCGACAGGCCGCCGGTCGTCGTGTGCTGGAACGCCATGCGGAAGACGTAGTCGCCGTCGGCCGGGAAGTTGTGCACCACCGAGAACCCGCCGCGGGTGCCGTAGGGGGCGCCCTCCACCTGGTCCCACTGCGAGTACGCGCGGGACTTGGCGTAGGTCGTCTGCTTCGGCAGCGCGTTCGGGTTCCCCACCGCGAGCTGGCTGACCTCGGCCGCGGCCCGGAGGTATCCGTCGAGCAGCGTCGCCGACAGAAGCTGGACATCGGCGATGTTGTCGAAGTTGGCGCTCATGGTGTCGAGCGGCAGGTAGTCGCCGGCATCGATGTCGAGGGCCAGCAGATCGCGGACGGCCTGTGCGTACTCGTGGCGGTTCAGGCGCTGGAAGGTCCGGTAGCCGGGGTTCGGGTCGGCCGCGGCCGTCTCGTCCACCACCGACTCCAGCGTCTCGACCAGCGCCGCGAGCGTCTCCCCCGGCGGGCGCCGCATGCCCGGCGGGGGCATCATGTTCGCCCGCAGCTTGCGGATCATCTTCTCGGCCCGCTCCGCGTCGGCCCCCGCGGCGCCGACGTCGAAGCCGTCCAGCGAGAAGTTGCCGGTCAGCATGCGGTCGTTGTGGCAGCGCTGGCAATAGGTGCCGACGACGCCGTTCAGGGCGTCGTGGTCGAGAGCGGCGGGCGGCGGCGCGGCCGCTTCCTGCGCGGCCACGTGGGCGGCTGCGCCAAGGACGGCGAGCCCGGCGGCGACGACCGCGGCGGGGACGGCAGGGACTCTCATCATGGGATCGCCTCGAACCGCCGGAACGCGAATCGCGCAAGTTTAGCAGATTGTCACGCCCGTTGCCTCTCCGTCACTCTCCGTCCCTCTCCGTCCGAGGCAGCCGCTGGCTCTCCGGCCAATGGGTGCTAGGATGGTGCCCACGGGAAGAGGTTCGCGTTCATGCAGCAGCCCCCGCCGAGCAATCGTCCGAACCAGCCGCTGGACCCCGTCCACACGCGGGCCCCGGTCTTCTCGCCCGGCAGCGGCTCGGCCGGCACGCCGGTGACGGTGGAGACGACCAACCTCCCGGCCGTCACCCCGATCTACCTCGGCATGGGGGCCACCCGATCGAGCTTCGAGGTTCTCGCCCAGCTCGTCACCGACGAGTTCGGCACGATGTCGACGGTCATCGACGTGCCGACCTGGGCCACCACCGACCGGACCCACTTCTTCGTCCTCGTCGACGTGTACTTCCGGCCCCTCGCGGTGTCCGCGCCCTTCCACGTCACCGAGCCCGACGGCTCCCTGCGGCGCCAGGGGCGTATCGCAGACGGCGGGGGCAACTGCCTCGTGCTCGAGGAAGGGGGCGAGGGCGGCGAGCGCTACGTGCTTACCGGCGACCGGCTGGGCCTCGCGCCCGGGGACGACGTGGCGGTCGAGGGCCGCCTCGGGGAATCGGCCGGCTGCCCCGACGGCATCGCCCTGGAGGTCGTCCGGGTCACGCCCCCGAGTTGATCGCATTCTCTGAACGACGTCCCATCCGGCCGGCACGCTGACTCGCCGGCCGTGCTCGCGGGACGGAAGCCCCACCGGAAACCGAACCCGACAGAACCTCCGTCCGCGGGCGAAACGACATCGGAGTATCCGCCACTTCCCCCACGGCCCCACCCCGGTTTACCAGCACCCTCGCGCGAGGATGGCGGCGGGCACGAATCCTGCTTCGGCCCGGTGGCCACCATGGCGCTCATCCAGCAGGCGGAACTGGTCTATTGACTAAATTTAATTTAATCCATAAATTTATGGACATCGCTTGCACGCAGTAAACATCGACATGGCCGAGTTCTCGAACCCGTTTCGTCCCGGGGCCGGGCACGCCCCGCCGTATCTGGCCGGTCGTCACGTGGAACGCGAGGAGTTCCTCGGGCTGCTCGAACAGCCCACCATCCTGGACAACCTGGTCCTCACGGGGCTTCGAGGCGTGGGCAAGACGGTGCTGCTCGATACGTTCAAGCCGCTCGCGACGAGCCGGGGGTGGCTCTGGGTGGGAACCGACCTGTCGGAGTCGACCAGCGTCAGCGAGGAGAACCTGGCGACGCGGCTCTGCGCGGATCTGTCTCCGGCCACGTCCGGCGTGGTCGTGGCCACCGAGGAACGACGCCAGGCGGGGTTCGGGGCCGCCACCGAGACGATCACGCACACCCTCGGCTACCAGACCCTCATCGAACACTACCGCCGCACCCCCGGCCTGGCTCTCGACAAAATCAAGGCGGCTCTCCAGCTCGCCTGGAACGGGCTCTCGCAGACCCCGACCGTCCGCGGAATCATCTTCGCCTACGACGAGGCCCAGAATCTCGCGGACCGGCCGGCGAGAGAGCAGTATCCCCTGTCCCTCCTGCTCGACACCTTCCAGTCTCTGCAGAGGATGGGGCTCCCGCTGATGCTGGTCCTGACCGGTCTGCCGACGCTGTTCCCCAAGCTGGTGGAGGCCCGGACGTTCTCCGAGAGAATGTTCAGGGTGCGGTTCCTGCGGAGTCTGAACGAGCGCGAGAGTGAAGACGCGGTTCGCAAGCCGGTCGAGGACGCGGCGTGTCCGGTACGGCTGTCCGACGACTCCGTACGGACGATCGTCGAAACGTCCGGCGGCTATCCCTATTTCCTCCAGTTCATCTGCCGCGAGGTCTACGACGCGTTCATCCAGCGGATCGACAAGGGCGAGCGGGCTTCCGTCCCCGTCGCCGAAATCGAACGGAAGCTCGACACGGACTTCTTCGCCGGACGCTGGGCGCGCGCCACCGACCGGCAACGGGATCTGCTGGCGGTGATCGCACGACTCGAAAGCTGCGACGACGAGTTCACGGTCCAGGAAGTGGTCGAAGAATCCCGGCGCTCCCTGGACAAGCCGTTCAGCGCCAGCCACGTCAGCCAGATGCTCGTCACGCTGGCCGCCCAGGGCCTCGTGTACAAGAATCGACACGGGAAGTACTCGTTCGCGGTTCCCCTGCTGGGCCGATTCATCAGGCGGCAGACCGCCGGCAGCTGATCGGCGGCCGGCCCGAACGGCGACCGCCGACCGCGCCCGGTGGCCGGAGGATCTCCCATGCGCGAATACGACATGCCGTCCGACGCTCCCCTTGCACCGATCTCGCCGGACGGGTGCAGGCCGAGGTCGGGACCGTCGAGCTCCAGCCGGGAGAACTGATGCCGCCCGGCGCCCTCGACGACATGGAGCCGGACGAAAAGCGGATTCACGAGGCGACGGGCAACGAGGGGGCCACCGTCGAGCACGTCTATCACTGCCTGCCCTCGTCGTCAGGGCCCCGCGGTCGTCTCGCGTTCCCCGGGCGGGGCGTCCAACGCCGGCTGGCATGGTACGTGCGTTCACTTCCCCGTACGGACGCCCCGACACCGACATGGAAGCGGCGTCGCAGCGTGTGGTAGCTTGGGGGGAAGTCGTGCGTGCCGCCGCACCGCCGGGAGGTCCCGACCATGTTCCGACCCGCACCTGCCGCCGTCCCTATCCACTACCCGAGCTCGGACGGCAAACCGATGGCGGAGAACGACGTCCAACGCAACGCCATCATGTACGGCATCGGCGCGCTGACCCGCCACTTCAGGGACCGCCGCGACGTGTACGTCTCCGGCGACCTGCTGATCTACTACGAGGAAGGCAATCCGCGGGTGTCGATCGCCCCGGACGTCTTCGTGGTCTTCGGCGTCGAGAAGCGCGAACGGCCCAACTACAAGCTGTGGGAAGAGCAGCGGGCGCCGGCCTTCGTCCTCGAGGTGGCCTCGCCGAGCACATGGCGGGACGACCTCGGGCGGAAGCGGTCGGTGTACGCCCGGCTGGGCGTGCGCGAGTACTGTCGGTACGACCCGGACGGCGAGCACCTGCCGGCGCGGCTGGAGGGCGAGCGGCTGACGCCGTCGGGCTACGTCCGTCAACCCGCGTTGACGGCGCTCGACGGCACGTTGACGCTGCGCAGCGAAACCCTGGGCCTGGAGCTGCGGGCGGCGCCGGGGCGCGAGCTGCGCTTCCGGGACCCGGCGACCGGCAGCGATCTGCGCAGCCACGACGAGGAGGCCGAGGCCCGCCTGGCGGCCGAAGCCCGCGCGGCGGCCGCTCAGGCGCGGGTGGCGGAACTCGAAGCGATGCTTCGCGAGCGGTCCGGCTGACGAGCCAGCCCCTACACCGAGGCCTTCCCGACGGCGCCTTCGCCGGTCTTCGAGAGGGTCGAGGCGGCCTGAGCCGACGTCGCGGCGGCGTGAACCGGCGCCGAGGCGGCCTGGACCGCCGTCGGGTTGCCCCGGCCGTCGATCCGCGCCAGCAGCGCCGCGCACTCGGCCTGCCGCGCCTCGAGGGTGTCGCCGGCGTTGCGCAGCCGCAGCACCTGCGCCTTGGTGCTCTCCAGCTCGGGCGCGAAGGTCTCGCGCAACTGCTCGACGTAGTCGCGAAGCTGCTCCTGGAACCGCGCCTCCAGGGTCTGGCCGAGCTCGACGCGCAGGGTCTCGACCTTGCCCGCGAGCTCGCGCTTCAGCCTCGCCCGGCGCTGGGGCAGGATGAACAGGCCGGAGGCGACGAGCAGGGTCGCGCCGACGGTGCCGGTGACGTCGAGGCCGAGGGTCGTGAACGCGGCGGTCAGGGCCGCCCCGAGGCCGATGACCACGGCATGGACGCCGAACGTCTTCGCGATGGCCGCGTTCACCGCCGCCACGACCTCGTCCGCCTCGCGCTGCGCGTCGAAGAGCGCGAGCCGCCGACGCACCGGCTGCGCGAGCCGGGTGAAGATCTCCTCGCGGTTGTAGACGTACTGCGGGCTGACGAAGCGGGTGCGCCCCGCCGCATCGCGCAGGGCCTCGCGCCGCTGGCGCAGCAGGCCGTCGGCCTTCTCCCACATCGCGAGGTTCTGCCGCACCAGCCAGTCGATGAGCGCCTGCACCTCCTCTTCGATGCGCTGCGGCGCGTCGGCGACGACCTCGTTGCGGAACCGGTTCTCGACGACGTCCTTGTCCCGCAGGCGCATGATGTTGGACAGCCGCACGAGCTCGTCGAAGAACCGCTGGCCGCGCCGGTCGAGCTGCCAGAGGACGTTGGTGATCTGCGACTGGTAGCGCGAGACGTCGTCCCGCATCCGCGTCTCGTAGGCGTCGACCTCGGTGAGGATGGACGCGAGGGCGGAGTGGTCGCCCCGCACGAGGCGCAGCCGCTCGGCGAGGGCGTCCGCCTGGCGGGCGAGCACCGGGGTCAGGCTCTTCAGCGGCGCCGTCAGCTTCAGCCTGACGCGGTCGCGGTCGCGCAGGGTCGAGCGGAAGAACGCGGTGAAGGCGGCCCACTCGTCGAGGCCGGACAGCGGCTCGCCGGACGTGCGCTCGCTCACGACCCCGCGGGCGCTGATGGCGAACAGCGGCGGCTCCTCCCCCAGCGCCTCCCGCGCCTGCTGCTGCACGTAGCGCTTCACCCGCGCCGCGTGGTCGGGGCCGGACGCCAGGTCGACCTGGTTGACGATGAACACGACGTGCTTGCCCCAGCTCAGGATGAGCTTGAGGAAGTCGTGCTCGCTCGCCGAGTACGGGCGCAGCAGCGAGGTGACGAAGAAGACGATGTCGGCGCGCGGCACGAAGCTCTCGGTCAGCAACTGCTCTTCGCGCTGCATCGAGTTCGTGCCGGGGGTGTCGACGATGTTCAGCTCCTGCAGCACCTCGACCGGCAGCTCGTGGACGAGCAGGCGCGGCTCGGTCTCGCGCACCGACTCGATGGCGCCGTGGCGCAGCAGGTGCACCGACCGGGTCGTGGGCAGCTCGCCGGTCTCGAGGGCGTCGGTCCCGAGAACGGCGTTCAGGAACGTGGACTTGCCGGCGTTGAACTCGCCGACCACCATGATCAGGAAGAGCTCGTCGAGGCGCCGCCGCATCGCCTCCAGCGCGTCGACGTCGCCCGGCACGAGGTCGAGGTCGGCGAGCAGCGCGCGGCTGGCGTCGAACAGCGCCCGCTGCTCGTGCACCAGCTCGCGCTCGTCGGGGGTCAGGAGCGGGTCCATGCGGACGTCACCTCGGCGGCTGCGGCGCGAGCCCGTCCCGCCGCCGCAGCGCGGCGCCGCCGCCCGAACCCCTGCCTCCACGCTGCCACGCGACCGCCGGCAACCGCTCGCGGTTCGGACGGGGCTTCGCGGCGACCGACCCGCGGGGCACACGCGCCC
>JAJEFC010000029.1 GCA_022820675.1 Vicinamibacteria bacterium
GGCCCGGCGCGCCGCCGAGCGGACCCCCGCGAGCACCGCTGCCAAGACCCGGATCGTCATCGGAACAGTCCTGCGCATTGGCGCAAGAACGGTGGCCCGGCCGTCGCCAGGCACGCCGCGAACTCCGCCGCGTGGACTCGGTTCGTCATCGGAACCGCTTTCGCGCCGCGCCTCGAAGCCGCCGTGCGGCGCCCCCGCCACGAAGGCCGTGGACGCCGCCGCCGGCCCGCGGCTACTCATCGAAACCGCTTCGCCCGTTCCCGAAAGAACCGCATGGGCCGGTCCCGGCGCCAAGAACCCCCGCTGCCGTCACCCGGATCGTCATCGGAACCGTTTCGCCCGTTCCCGAAAGAACCGCATGAGCCGGTCGACGTACGGCCGGTCCGTCGCGATCTCCACGACATCCACCCCCGTCTGCCTGAACTCCCGCTCCCTGGCCTCCCGCGCCTCCGCCACCTCGCGGTCGAACGCCCGGCGGAACGCCGGGTCGGAGACGTTGACGGTCAGCCGCTCGCCGGTCTCGGCGTCCTCCAGATCGAGGTAGCCGACCGGCGGCAGCTCGCGCTCGCGGGGGTCGCTGATGCGTATGACGACGGTGTCGTGGCGGCGGCCGGCCACCGCCAGGGCCCGCCGGTAGCCGCCGGCGATGAAGTCGGAGACCACGAACGTCACCGCCCGCCGCCGCACCACGCGGGCCAGGTACTCCAGGGCCCCCGCCACGTCGGTGCCGCGCCCCGCCGGCTCGAAGTAGAGCAGCTCGCGCAGCACCCGCAGCACGTGGCGGCGCCCCTTGCGGGGGGGCACGAACTTCTCGATGCGGTCGCTGAAGATGATCAGCCCGACCTTGTCGTTGTTGGTGATGGCCGAGAACGCCAGCACGGCGCATATCTCCACCGCCACCTCGCCCTTCATGCGTCCCGACGAGCCGAAGTCGCCCGACGCGCTCACGTCGACCACGAGCATCACCGTCAGCTCGCGCTCCTCGTCGAACACCTTCACGAACGGGGCGCCGGTGCGCGCGGTGACGTTCCAGTCGATGTTGCGGATGTCGTCGCCGACGTGGTACTCGCGCACCTCGGCGAAGTTCATGCCGCGGCCCTTGAACACCGAGTGGTACTCGCCCGAGAAGACCTCGTTCACGAGGCCCCGGGTGGCGATCTCGACCCGCCGGACCTGCTTCAGGATCTCGCGCGGGATCACCGGACGCTCCTTCGACGGCGGGTTCCAGGCCGGGTGCGCATCGGGTAGTACTCTCGGCAGATCACGCCCGGCGTCGACCGGCCCGTGGCGGGCGCCGACCAGCCCGTGGCGAAAGTCCCCGCTGCGTTCGAGCGGCGATATTCGAGCGGCGATGCATCCCGCCTGACTGCGTTGTTCGTCGGTTGCACATGCCCAATATGCGTCCTCCTCACGCCTCGTCAGGCGGGCGCCTCGGCCCTTTGCCGGCGTCCTCCGGGCGCGATGCAACGCGGGGCCGTCACCACGGGCTGCTACGGCACCTCGATGCTGTTGAGGACCCGTTCGACGACCGTCTCCGCCGTCACCTCCTCCGCCTCGGCCTCGTAGGTCAGCAGCACCCGGTGCCGCAGCACGTCGGGGCCGATGGAGCGGACGTCCTCCGGCGTGACGTAGCCGCGCCGGCGCAGGAACGCGTGGGCCCGCGCCGCCCGGGCGAGGTTGATGGTCGCCCGCGGCGAGGCGCCGAACGCGATGAGGTCCGACAGGTCGGCGAGGTCGTAGTCCTTGGGCGCCCGCGTCGCGAAGACGAGGTCGACGATGTACCGCTCGACCTGCGGGTCCATGTAGATCAGGTCCACCGCCTTCCGGGCCCGGAGGATCTCGTCGGGCTCGACCACCGCCTCGACCGCCGGCGCCGGGCCGCCGGCCATCCGCCGCAGAATCTCCAGCTCCTCGTCCTTGTCGGGGTAGGTGACGGCCAGCTTCAGCATGAACCGGTCGACCTGGGCCTCGGGCAGGGGATAGGTGCCCTCCTGCTCGATGGGGTTCTGGGTGGCGAGCACCAGGAACGGCGAGTCGAGCGGGTAGCTGGCGTCGCCGATGGTGACGGTCCGCTCCTGCATCGCCTCGAGCAGGGCCGACTGCACCTTGGCCGGCGACCGGTTGATCTCGTCGGCGAGGATGATGTTGGCGAAGATGGGGCCCTTGCGGGTCCTGAACTCCGACTGCCGCGGGTCGTACACGAGGGTGCCGATGAGGTCGGCGGGCAGCAGGTCGGGCGTGAACTGGATGCGCCGGAACGTGGTGGCGACGGCGTCGGCGAGGGTGCGGACGGTCATCGTCTTGGCGAGGCCGGGCACCCCCTCCATCAGCACGTGGCCGTCCGCGAGGAGCCCGACGAGCAGCCGCTCGATCATGGTCCGCTGGCCGACGATGACCCGGCCCACCGCGTCGAGCAGCCGCTCGACGAAGGCGCTCTCGGCGTGGATGCGTTGCTGAATCGCTTCGATGTCGTGATGCATGGTGTCTGCGCGCGCGTTCTCCGATCGACCCTCTATTTTATGTAAACTGGCGGACCGACGGCGCCGGCGGCGAGTTTCTCGCATCCGGGGGCCGGGCAAACCGACGGTGCCCTCCAGACGCAATCGCGGCAACCGCAAGCGGACGACGCCGGCCCGCCCCGCGCGCGTGTCCCCGCGACGTCTCCTCGATCGGACGCGGGAGGCGATTGCCCGGGAAGATGGCCGGACCGCCCTCGATCTGATCCGGCAGTTGCGCGACCGGGACGACAGGCTGCCGGACCTGCCGCTCCTGTCCTTCTGCGCCTGCATTCAGCGGGCCCGCCGGCTCGCGGCCGAGGGCGGGGGCGAGGAAGCGTCGGCGATGCGGGACCGCGCGGAGCGCTATCGCACCGCCGTCTCCCCGGCGGCGTTGCCGGAAGACGACTGGGTCCGGTACGTCCGGCATCTCGACGGGGCAGACGCGGTGGCCGCCTATGCGGCCCACCTGGCGGAGCGGCCGCCCCTGCCCCGGGTGGAGCGGACGCTGGCGGATCGGCTCGTCGCCGAGCGGTGCTGGGAGGGTCTCGACGCGTTCGCCCCGAGCCACCCGCTGCGGCGCGACGCCGTGGAGGTCAGGCCCGGTCTGGACGCGATGGACGCCGGCGACTGGCCGCGGGCCGCGGCCCTGCTGCAGGGGGTGCCCCGGCGCTCGCCGTTCGCGGCCTGGCGCCTGTTCTGCCGGGCCATGGTCTGCTTCGACGCCGGGGACGACGACGGGCTCCGCCGCGTGATCGACCTCTTGCCGCCCGACTTCGTCCTGGCCCGCACCGTGGCGGAATGCCGGCGCCTCGCGGGCGGCGACGACGGTGATGGCGGTGATGGCGGTACCGGCGTGCTCGGCGGCGCCCGCGGCGGGGCGGCGGCCCTCGCCGGCCGGCTGCGGCGGGCGCTCGGCAAGGAGGACGTGCAGGGGGTCGGGACCGCCATCGAGAAGCTGGCCGACGTCATCTATCCCGAGGACCCCGTCGCGGCCCGGGTCGACCTGCTGGAGATCACGGCCCTGGCGGCGGCGCGGGAACGCTTCCCGCTGACCGGCGTCGACGCGCTCGCGGACCGCCTGTTGCCGCCCGAGCGGGCGGCCGTGGTCATCGCCCGCATCATCCTGCTGGGTCCCGAGGTGAGGCCCGAGCTCTGGACTCCGGCCGCCGCCAAGCCCCTTCTCGACCGGTTGCCGGCGGAGTTCCCGGCGATGGACCGGGCGCGGGCGCGGGCCTGCGTCCTCGAGTCGCTGGCGCGCACCGGCCGCGCCGCCCGGCTCCCCGACTGGGCGTTCGACGAGGTGAAGGGGGTCGTGCGCGACCTGCTGGGCCGGCGGGTCGAGTCGGGCGGGATGGTCCTCGTGAATCTGATGACGGAGAGCCTCGCGGCGGACCCCGACAACCGCGACGGCCATCTGTTCGTCGTGGAGCTGCTGCGCGAACGGGACGCCCCCCGGCGGAGGCTCCAGCGGGCCCTGGAGGACATGGCGCACCGGTTTCCCGAAGACCCGACGCCGTGGCTCGAGCTCGCCACCCTGCACTATTCCGCCAACGCCTGCCGCCGGGCCGAGAAGGTCCTGACGGAGGCGCGGCGGCGGGCTCCCCACGACGACCGGCTCCTCGACCTGCAGGCGGTCGGTTTCCTCAAGTCGGCCGAGCAGAGCCGCAATCGGAGCCGGTTCGCCCGCGCGGCGGAGGACCTGCAGCGGGCCGAGGACCTCGGGCGCAGGGTCCTCGGGACCGTGCTGCCCGCCAAGCGGCTTCTGCTCGACGTCGTGTCCCGCGCCGGGGACGCGTCCACGGCCGTCGACCGTCACCTGATGCCGCTGGCCCCGGCCGAGCAGCTCCGCGCGCTGGCCCTGCTCGTCCGCGACCTGTCCGACAACCGCCACGTCAGGAACGTCGGACCGGTGCTGGCCGACGCGGCGGAGGATATGCTGGCGGCCCGGGCGGACCTCGCCCGCGGGTGCAGTCCCGACGACGTGGTGCGGCTGCTGGAACCGCTGCCCGCGGCGTTGGACATTCTCTACCCCGATCGGCGGCTCGCGCAGGTCCTGGCCCCCTGGTGGTCCGCGCTGCTCGAACGCCTCGACAGGGTCCGGCTGCCGGGGGTTCTCGACATCCTGCTCGACTGCGGCGGGCAGGCCGCGGTGCGGGCCGAGATCGAGCGCCGGCTGCGGGGCGCCCCGGAGGCCCGGCGCGATCCGCTGCTGCTCTTCTGCCGGGCCGTGTTCCGCTACCAGGACCGCCGTGACCGCGACGCCCGCCGCCTGACGGAGGCGGTGAACGGGGCGGACGCGGCCACGCGTGAACGGCTGCGGGAGGCCGCCGCGCTGCTCGCCCGCCACGCGGAGGATCCGTTGCGCCGCGCCCTGCTGACGTTCGACTTCGCCCGTCTCGACGCCCCGCCGCCGGCGCCGCGTCCGCCCCCGCGCGTGCTCGAAGAGTTCATCTCGCTGCTGGAAGCCGAGATCGAGAGCGGGTCGGGCGCGCCCCCCGACGACCCGCCGCCGCGCCCCGCGGCCGGTCCGCGGCCCGGCGAGCTGTTTCCCCCGGCCCCGCGGGAGGACCCGGGCTTCGAGCCCCCGCCTCCGGGCCGGCCCGCCGGCGTCGAACGGTTCCGCCCGGCGCCGGGTGCGGCCCCGGGAGGGGCGCCGCGGGGCGGGGCGCAGCCGGACGCGCGGTTCGACCCGGATCTGCTCGAAGACCTCGACGACCTGGAACGCCTGATCGACGACCGGGGTCTGCGCGGGGAGCCGGTGGCGGCGTTGCGGGAGCTCGCCGGCAACATGCGGGCCGAGCCGTCGGCGCGGCGCGACCTCGACCGGATCGCCCGCGACTGCGAGGCCGGCGGTCTGCGCGACCGGCTGTCGCCGGAGCTCGATGCCGTGCTGTTCGCGCGCCGGAGACGGAAGCGCCGCCGCTAGGAGTCTGCGTCGCCCGGCGGGCTTCGCGCCGGTCTGCCCGTCCGAAGATCGGGGCGCGACGGAACACCGGTCGCCCGCTCGGCGGGGCGGTTCGGACGGTTCGGGCGGCGAGCGGAGCCGCCGGTGACGATTGGAGAACGAGAAGTGCTGGTTCCCTACCTGGTGCTGGGGCTGCCCCCGTCGGCGACCGGCGAGGAGATCCGCCGCCGCTACCTGGAGCTGGTGCGCGCGCATCGGCCCGGCGAGGACCCCGAGCGCTTCCAGCAGATCACGCGGGCCTACGAGGCCCTGAAGGACGAGCGGGCGCGCGTGCGGACGGCCCTGTTCGGCATGGCCGACTACGGCGACTTCGACCTCGCCCTCGACGCCCTCGTGCGAGCCCGCCCGGAGCGGCGCCGCGCGCCCGGCCTTCAGGCGTTGCTGGCGGCGGAACGGAAGCCGGGCCCGGAGTCTGCGCCGTAGAACGGCGCGGACTGCCGGGAGGTCGGCCGGGCGCCGCGCGGAACCGGAGGCGAGGATTGGCGGGCCGGGGAGGAGAGTCGTGATCGGGAACGTGTTGCGGTTGCGCGGGCTCTTCCGGAGGCGGAAGGGAGGTTCGGCGGGCGGCTCGGACGGAGCCCCGGAACGGACCGGGACGCCGGCGGTCGCGCCGGCGCCGACGGACGGCCCGGCGGGCGG
>JAJEFC010000348.1 GCA_022820675.1 Vicinamibacteria bacterium
CCCCACCACGTCGCCGCGGCAGTGCCGCCGGCCCGCCGGGGGGAGGGCGGCGCCGGTGGCGTTCCGGAACCGCGCAGCCGCCGGCGGGAAAGGGATGACGACGGGGCGTGCGACGCGGTCGAGCGCGACGCCCGAATGGCCGGCTTGACGGGCGTCGTGGCGGGCAGGTCGCGAAATCCGTTGCGCACCGCCGGTACGGTCGACTTGACAGCGTGGGGCGGTCCATCCTTAGGTAGGTCACGATGAGGCGCAAGCTGCCCCTCGGCATCCAGACCTTCCGCGAGATCCGGGAGGACGGCTGCTACTACGTGGACAAGACCGCATGGGCGCGGCGACTGGTCGACGAAGGCAAGCACTACTTTCTGTCGCGCCCGCGTCGGTTCGGGAAGAGCCTGTTCCTGGACACGCTGAAGGAGCTGTTCGAGGGCAACGAGCCGCTGTTCCGAGGGCTGGCGGTGCACGACGGGTGGGACTGGTCGGTCCGCCGGCCGGTGGTGCGGCTCGACTTCGGCAGCGGGTACTTCCAGGACCCGGATTACCTTCGCGAAGACGTGGCGGCGCAGCTCGCCGCCGTCGAACGGCGGGAGGGAACGCCTTCGGAGAACGCCAGCGCCCCGGTGCGGCTTCGCCGCCTGCTGGAAGAGCTGCATCGGCGTACCGGGCATCGGGTCGCGGTTCTCGTGGACGAGTACGACAAGCCGATCCTCGACACGTTGAAGACGCCCGAGCTGGCCGAGGCCAACCGCGACTACCTCCGGGGGCTGTACTCGGTCACCAAGACCGCCGACGCCCACATCGCGTTCAGCTTCCTGACCGGGGTGAGCAAGTTCTCGAAGGTCAGCCTGTTCTCGGGCCTCAACAACCTGATCGACATCACCCTCGACCCCGGGTACTCCGCCGTCTGCGGCTACACCGACGGCGACCTCGACGCCGTGTTCGAGCCGGAGCTGAACGGGCTCGACCGGGATCTCATCCGCACGTGGTACAACGGCTACAACTGGCTCGGCGCGGATCGGCTCTACAACCCCTTCGACATCCTCCAACTGTTCCGCAGCCGCCGGTTCCGGCCGTACTGGTACGAAACCGGCACGCCCACCTTCCTGATCGAGACGCTGGTGCGGCGGCGCGTGGACGTTCCGTCGCTGGACGGCCTGCGGAGCGACGACGCGCTGCTGTCGAAGTTCGACGTGCGCGACATGGCGCCGGAGGCGCTGCTGTTCCAGAGCGGCTACCTGACGATTCGGGGTGAGGAGACCGGTCCCATGGGGGCGCCGGTGTACCGGCTCGGCTATCCGAACCACGAGGTGCGCTGGAGCCTGAACGAGAGCCTGCTGGCCGCCCTGACGCCGCCCGATTCCGCACACCGGCGCCGGGACCCGCGGGTGGCGGATCGGCTGCGGGCCGGCGACCTGGCGGGGGTCGAGGCGCTGGTGCGGGGCCTGTTCGCGGGCATCCCCTACGAGTGGCACACGCGGAACGAGATCGCGGGCTACGAGGGCTACTACGCCAGCGTGTTCTATGCGTGGCTGGCCGCGCAGGGGCTGGACGTGGCGGCGGAGGAGAGCAGCGGCGCGGGGCGCACCGACCTCGCGGTGCGTTGCGACGGGAGCGTGTACCTGTTCGAGTTCAAGGTGGCGGAGCGGGCGGCGGCCGGCTCGGCCCTGGCGCAGTTGCGGGCGAAGGGCTACGCCGACAAGTACCGCGGGCAGGCGGGCGCGGTGCACCTGATCGGCGTGGAGTTCAGCCGGCGGGAGCGCAACGTCGTGAGGTTCGAGAGCGCGCGCGCGTGACGAGGCCCCGACGCATCGGCGTTCCGCCACCTTGTCGGCGGCCGGCCCCGGGCTCCACGACATCCTCGGCGCAGGCATTCGGCACCCCTGCCACCTGCTGCGGCGCGACTATCCGTTTCGTGCCGGAGGCGTCGTTTGCGCCTTGTCCTCGGCGCAGGCATTCGGCATCCCGCCACCTCCTGCGGCGTGACTATCCGTTTTCATGCCGGAGGCGTCGTTCGCGCCTTCGAGAGAACAATGAAGGATCAGTGCGTCAGCCGGGAGCCGCCGCGGTCGTGCAGCAGGTGGTCGAGGGTGCGCGCGTAGTAGCGGAGGATGTGGCGGTTGCGGACGCGGTACCGGTCGCCGTCGACGGCGATGACGCCCCGGGTGACGAGGGGCTCGGTGGCCTGGTCGACGGCGTCGCGGCCGCATTCCACGGCGAGGTTGGCCGGCACGTGGCGGAGGGCGTCGAGGAGCCGGTCGATGCGGTCCTCGAGGTCGCGCCGCCGCGTGGAAGGCCGCAGGGCGGCGGCCACGAGGGCGGTCGGCAGCACCTTGTAGAGCCGGCCGATGGCCTCGCGGGTGCGGCGGGTCAGGGCCACGAGGTCCTGGCGCGACTCGGGGGCGACGGCGGCCAGCGGGATGGGCTGCCCGAAGGTGACGAACGCGCGCGTCCGATAGCCCACCGCGAAGTTCACCATCTCGGCCACTTCCGTCGTGAAGAGCCGCTGGCGCCGCTTGACGCGCTGGCGGGCCAGCGTCTGGTCCTCGAGCACGAGGTCGTAGGCGATTCCTACGGGTACGATCACCACGTCGGGGCGCCGGGCCTGCAGGACCGCCTGCAGCAGCCCCGTCTTCAGGGTCTTGAACTCGCCGCTGTAGCTGCGTCCGCCCTCCGGGTAGAGGAACAGGTCGTGCCGGTGCACGAGCTCGGCCACGTACGCCCGCAACGTGGCGAGGTAGGCGGGGTCGCGGGAGTTCCGGCGAATCGGGACGGCGCCGGTCACGTAGCGGTTCAGCAGCCCCATGGCCCCGTTGAACAGGTTGATGCCGGCGGTGATGACGGGGGGCCGGATGCCGTGGTCGTCGAGCACCACCAGCTCGACGAGGTAGTCCATGTGGCTCTTGTGGTTCGAGGCGTAGACGATGCGGTGCGACCCGGCGGCGGCCTGGGCCCGCTCGACGTGCTCGGCGCGCGGCTGTATCTTGCGCAGAATCGGGTACAGGGGGTGCTTCAGGGCGCGATACACCTGGTATCGCTGGGTCGTCCTGAGCTCCTTGAGGTAGGCGGCAATCCGCTCCTGCGCCTCGTGGGGACTCAGCCTCGTGCCGCCGCGGAGGTACCGCGCCACCTCCTCCCGCGACAGCACGGCCTGGGTGATCTCGTCGTCCACTTGGGAAACTATATCACCGGCCGCGTGGCTGGACGGGTGCCTCGAAGGCCGGCCCGCCGGGTCGGGTCGGGCGCCCCGGCGGGCCGGAGGCGATGGGCCGGCTATCGCGGCGCGATGACGGTGGCCGGGCGTGACAGGCGCACGGTCAGCCGCGATCCCGCCGGCAGCACCGCGGGGTCGGCTTCTCCGTTCATGGCGGCGGCGGTGCCTCCCGCGGCGCCGATCGAGCCCCCGATGGCGGCGCCGCGCTCACCCCCGAAGATCGCGCCGAGAATGGAGCCGGCGACCGCCGCGCCGCCGATCTTGGCGACGCTGTCGCCGCCCGGTGACTTGCCCTCGCGGTAGATGGCCTCGGTGGACAGCCTGACCTCGGCGCCGTCGTCCATCTGCAGCGTGTGGAACCGCACCCCGAGCCGGGACGCCGAGCGGAGCCGGCCGCCGGTCTCGACGAGGATCACCGAGCCCCGCAGCCGCGTGCCCGAGGGAATCGCCACCCGGTGGCCGACCTGCACGTCCCGGATGACCCGGGCCTCGACCGGGTCCTCGAGCCTGGCGTTGCGGGTGGAGACGGCGGAGTCGAGCTGGATCCCGATCACCGAGTCGGCGGCGACCTCCAGCTCGTCGAACGACGGCCAGGGATCGGCGGCCACGACGGGACCGGCGCTCCGGGGAGCGAGGAGGCTGGTGCCGGCCAGCGGCGGGCGCGGCGGCTCGACCCGCGGCGGGGCGACGGGCTCCACGTTCCGTCCCCGGCTTGGCGCGGGGGGCGGCCCGTCGGACCGGACCCACCCGTCGACGACGGGGAGGTCACCGGTCGAACCGGGCGGCTCGCCACCCGCGGCTTCGGCGCGGTCGCCGGCACCGCGATTCGGCTCCGGCGTCGCGTTCGCGACAGGTTCGGGTCCCGGGGCCGGTTCGGGTTCCGGGGCGGCTCCGGGCTCCGCGCGCGTCGCCGGCGGCGCCGTCGGGCGCGACCGCGGGCGTGGATC
>JAJEFC010000203.1 GCA_022820675.1 Vicinamibacteria bacterium
CTCGCCGCGTTTCTCACCGCGTTGCATGAGACGCCGAAGTCGGTGGCCCGTGAGTGCGGCGTAACCGAGCAGGACCCACGGCAGGACCACGAGGACCTCGTTCGTGACGTCGAGGCGCTCGTGCTCCCGCGCCTCGCGCCACACGAAGCGCATGTCGTCCGCGCTTTCCTTGCGGAGCTGGCCACCGAACTGGCACCCGCCTGTCGGACGGCTCTCGTTCACGGGGACCTGAGCGGCGAGCACATCCTCTGGTACGCGGAGAAGCAGCGGGCCAGCGTCATCGACTTCAGCGACCGCTCGATCGGCGACCCCGCCCTGGACTTCGCCGGGCTGCTTGCATACGGACAGGAGTTCGCCGAACACGTCGTGGGACGGTATCGCGGACGGAAGAAGGCCGGGACGCTCCGGCGGGCGCGGTTGTACTTCCGCCGGGGCGCGCTGGAGACGATGGCGGATGCCCTGCAGGGCTATCCGTGCGCCTTCGAGGAAGGCTACGCGGAGTTCAGGGTGTTGGCCACTCCCAGGAAGTGATCATTATGGGGCCTCGCGGCCGCGCTCAGCCAGCGAGCGCCTCCGCCAATGCAGCCTGATGCCGAGTCCACCGGCTCCCGGGCGCATCCTGGAATCTGGCCAGTTCGCTCCCCAAACGACGGTGTCGGCCAGGTTCCCCACCTCCGCCGTAACACGCTCGAAACGCCAAGGCTATATCGTGTCACCTTTTGGTGACTCTGCTGGAGGACTCAATCATGAGACGACGGACGGCCATCGGTCTTGGCGTGATTCTCATCGCGGCGGCGACGACGGCGACCATGCGGCCGGCGGCGGCGCAGCCGGCGGCGGGCGAGGCGGGGACCATCGAGCGGCTCGATCCGCGCCTCGACGATCTGGTGGCGGCCGATGCCGCGGTCGAGCGGGTCGCCGACGGGTTCCAGTTCATCGAGGGGCCGGTGTGGGTCGGGGATGCGGGCGACGGCCACCTGCTGTTCAGCGACATCCCCGCCGACACCGTCTACCGGTGGTCGGAGGCGGACGGCACGAGCGTGTTCCTCAACCCGGTGTTCCTGCCCGAGCTGGAGACCGGCGGGCAGGGCGGCTCGAACGGGCTGACCCTCGATCTCGACGGCCGCGTCGTGCTGTGCGAGCACGGCAACCGCCGTCTGGCCCGCATCGAGGCCGACGGCTCCCGGATCACGCTGGCCGACCGCTACGAGGGCCGGCGCCTCAACAGCCCCAACGACATCGTCTACCACTCGAGCGGCGCCGCCTTCTTCACCGACCCGCCGTACGGCCTCGCCTCGCCCGAGGCGGCCGAGCTCGACTGGAACGGCGTCTACCGCCTCGACCCCGACGGCTCGGTCCACCTCCTGGCCGACGGCCAGACCCGGCCCAACGGCATCGGGCTCTCGCCCGACGAGCGCACCCTCTACGTCGCCAACTCGGACGGCGCGGCCCGGCAGTGGGTGGCCTATGCCGTCGACGACGACCTCGGGGTCGGCGAGGGCCGCGTGCTGCTCGACCTGACGGACAGCGCCGACGGCGGCGTGCCCGACGGCTTCGCGGTCGACACGTCGGGGAACCTGTGGGCGAGCGGCCCCGGCGGCATCGTGGTCATCAGTCCGGAGGGCGATCATCTCGGCACCGTGCGGGTGGCCGAGCAGCCCGCGAACGCGGCGTTCGGCAACGACGGCACCACCCTCTACATGACCGCGCGGACCGGCCTCTACCGGGTGAGCACCCGGGTCGCGGGCCTGATGCCCTGACGCCGGCGGCGATGCGAACGACGGTGGACGTCGACGATGACGTTCACCTAGTCTAGCGGTCGCCCTCGCTCACTCGGCGCGGGGCGGCTGGTGATAGACTGGATCCCGTAACCAACGGCGGCCGCCCCCGAGCGGCTGCCCTGAGACCCATGGCTCCCTCCGGGAATCGGAGACCCTGGAGACCCGATGATGCCCTTCCTGCTGGCGACAGCAGCCGCCCCTGCCATCTCCCTTTCGTCGGCCACCGCGATCACCGCGCTGCTGGCGATCATCGCTGCCCTGCTCGGCTTCGCGCTGTGGTTCCTGCAGCGGGAGATCAAGAACAACGACGCCGCGCACCACGAGCTGAAGAGGGAGATCGCCGACACGCGCCGGGAGTTGAAGGCCGACATCAAGGCGGTCGAGGCCGACGTCAAGCAGTTGCTGACCGGCCAGTCTAGCATCGAGGGCCTGCTCGAAGGCATGGTCCGGCAGCCGAGGCTGACTGACACGTCGGAGAGGTGATGGTGGGGAGAACCCCTGCACGGGCGACCGTTGCACCAGCCGGGGCGTTGCGGTACGATCGGGGCACCATGAAGGTATCGATCAGCTACTGCAAGGTTTGAAACTACCTGCCCAAGGCCACCAGTCTGGCGGCCGCGATTCAGGATGCGCTCGGCGTCGAGACCGACGTGTTGGTCGGCGGCCGCGGACAGTTCGACGTGGTCGCGGACGGCGAGCTCATCTTCTCGAAGCAGAAGGAGCAGCGGTTCCCCGAGCCCGACGAGGTCATCGGGGCGTTGCGGTCGCTCTCGGTCCCCACCGCCTAGAGTCTGCGCCGTGGAACGGTGCAGACTCCCGGCAGGGCCGGTCGGGCGGTGAGCGGAGCCGCAGGCGACGCTCTCCGGGCCAGCCTCTCCCCGCGCCCTTCGGGCCAAGTCGGGGTCGGAGTGCGTCATAATACCGGCTGACACTGCAAGGCGGCGGTCCGGCAGCCAGCTCGGCCTCCTCGGCCGTCACCGCCGTAGCGCGCCGTCCCGCTGCCGGGACGGCTTCGAATCGACCCACAAGGGGGTGGCTCAGCCATGGCGCACCGCGAACGATCGGCAGACTCCTCTCGACCGCGGCCGACGGGCCTGACCCGCCGCGAAGTGCTCGCCGGGACGGCCGGCGCGGTGGGGGCGGCGGCGGTTCCGGCGGCGGCGCAGCAGGCCATCGAGACCACCCGGCGGCCGGGGCCGCTGCCGAGCGAGCGCGGGCAGCGCTCGCCCTTCGTGGACCCGCGTCGCGACCCCAGCTCGACGTCGTCGCGCACGCCGCTGCAGGACCTTCGGGGCACCATCACCCCGGCCGACCTGCACTTCGAGCGGCACCACGGCGGCATTCCCACCGTCGACCCCGACCGCTACGAGCTCCTCGTGCACGGGCTCGTCGACCGCCCGACCATCTTCACCCTCGACGACCTGAAGCGGTTCCCCGCCACGTCGCGCATCTGCTTCCTCGAGTGCTCGGGCAACCTCCGCCGGGGCGGACCGGAGACCCTGCCTCAGATGGTCTGCGGCCTCACGAGCCAGACCGAGTGGACGGGGGTGCTGCTGTCGACGGTGCTCCGCGAGGTGGGCGCGCAGGCCGCGGCCACGTGGTTCCTCGCCGAGGGGCAGGACGCGGCGGTGATGACCCGCAGCGTCCCCATGGAGAAGGCGTTCGACGACGCCATGCTCGTCTACGCGCAGAACGGCGACGCCCTCATGCCCGGCAACGGCTATCCCGTCCGGCTGCTGCTGCCGGGGTGGGAGGGCAACGCCAGCGTCAAGTGGCTGCGGCGCATCGAGCTCGCCGACGGGCCGTTCATGACCCGCGAGGAGACGTCGAAGTACACCGACCCCCTCGGCGACGGCAGCCGCTCGCGCCAGTTCAGCTTCGTCATGGACGCGCGGTCCATCGTCACCGACCCCGCCTTCCCCCGCGTCATCGAGCCCGGCTGGCACGAGATACGCGGGCTCGCGTGGAGCGGGCGCGGCCGCATCACCCGCGTCGACGTCAGCACCGACGGCGGCGCGACGTGGCAGGAGGCGGAGCTGCAGGCGCCGGTGCTGCCGAAGGCCCACGTGCGGTTCCGCGTCCCGTGGCAGTGGGACGGCGGCGCGGCCGAGATCATGAGCCGGGCGACCGACGAGACCGGCTACGTGCAGCCGACCTGGGAGGCGCTGGTCGCCGCCCGGGGGCTCGGGACCCGGTATCACTGGAACCCCATCACCTCCTGGACCGTCGGCGCCGACGGGCGGGTGCTGTTCGGGGCGGAGAGGCTGCGGTCATGACGCGCACGGTCGCCGCCCCGCCATCCGGCCGGCCGTGGGGCCCACCTGGCCACGGAGAGGGTCGCCACCGGCCGGGCGGCGCCGCCGAGCCGCGCCGCCAATCGCCGGCCGACGGCGCCGCCCGGCACCCGACCGGCCCCTCGAGCGTCCGCGCCGTTCCAGCGCGCAAACTTCCGGTGGACGGGTGTGGTTCAGGAATCCCTCGCGAGACCGCACCCTCTGCCGGCCGAGTGCAGCGGGCTCGGGTGCGAGCAGATGCTCGACAAGTGGGAGGGCGCGAGTCTGCGCCCACGGCCGGCCGAGTGCACCGGGGCCTTCGTTGGGGGCTCGTACTGCTGATGCTGGCGGGCGTCCCCGGCGCGGCGGGCGCCCAGCCGCCGGACGCGGGCGCGGCGGGCCCGCTGGGGCTGGGACGCGCCGCGACGGCGGAAGAGATCGCGGCCCTCGACATCGACGTCCGACCCGACGGCGCCGGGCTTCCCCTCGGCGGCGGCACCGTCGCCGACGGCGCGCGCGTCTGGGACCGCGCCTGTCGCGCGTGCCATGGAGCGGAAGGCGAAGGCGGCATCGCCGCCCCCGTCGTCGGCCGCGACCCGGCCGCGCGCCCGCCCACCGTCGGCAACTACTGGCCGTACGCCACGACCCTCTACGACTACGTCTACCGCGCGATGCCGGGCAACGCCCCCGGGACGCTGACCCCGGACGAGGTGTACGGGCTCGTCGCCTGGATCCTGAACCGGAACGACATCATCGACGACGAGGCAGTCATGAACGCCGCCACCCTGCCCGGCGTCGTCATGCCCGCGCGCGACCGGTTCATGCCGGACGACCGCCTGGAGAGCGACGCGGTGCGCTGAACCGTCCCGAGCCGGTGGGGCCGGAACGGGCCGGAAGATCGGCGGGAGAGCGACGCGGTGCGCTGAACCGTCCCGAGTGCACGGAAGACCCCGGCACGGAGACCGGAGGGCGCACCGCCCGGCGCCGGAGGACGGGGCGAGACCCGCAGGCAGCCGGGTACATCGCGGATCGAACGCGGCAGGAACTTCGCCACATGCCCGAGGCCCGCCCGCGATGCCGAGTCAGCCCTGCACGCTCCGACCTACGGCGGCGAATCGACGGCCCCGCGCATTCCCGCGAACTGCCGTCCTGACCATCCTGTTGCTGGCGGGCATTCCGTGGTCGCCGCCGGGAACGGCACCGCAGCTACCCGAGGCGCCCGGCCGGCCGGCGCCCGAGCCCGAGATCGGCCAGGAGGGGAAGGACGTCCCCTGGGTGCCGACCCCCGACGTCCTCGTCGACAAGATGCTGGAGATGGCCGAGGTGACCGCGGACGACCTCGTCATCGACCTCGGGTCGGGCGACGGCCGCCTCGTCATCGCCGCGGCCCGCCTCGGCGCGCGGGCCGTCGGGGTCGAGCTCGCGCCGAACCTCGTGGCCCTGGCGGAACGCCGCGCGGCCGAGGCGGGGGTGTCCGATCGGACCGAGTTCGTCGCCGCCGACCTGTTCGATTTCGATCTTTCGCCGGCCACCGTGGTCACGATGTTCCTGCTGCCGGACATCAACTACCGGCTGCGGCCGACCCTCTTCGACCTGCGGCCCGGCACCCGCATCGTCTCCAACACGTGGGACCTCCGCGGGTCCGACACCGACCCCGACGCGCCCGGTTGGGCCGCCGACGCCACCGTGGTGCTCGACCCCTGCCCGACCTGGTGCACCTCGCTGCTGTGGATCGTCCCCGCCAAGGTGGCCGGCGCCTGGCAAACGGACGCCGGCGAGCTGATGCTCGAGCAGCGCTTCCAGGAGCTGTCCGGCGAGCTCAGGACCGCGGACGGGACCGTCGCGATCTCTGGCGGGCGGCTCCGGGGCGAGGAGATCGGCTTCGTGGCCGGCGGCGTCTCCTACGCCGGCCGCGTCGCCGGCGCGACCATGAGCGGCACTGCCCGGACGCCGGACGGGGTCACCGCGTGGCGCGCGGCGCGGCCCTGAGCCGGGGTCCGAACCGCCGCCGAGGGGGTAGCCTGCGGGCCGGTCTCGAAGCGCGGCCCATCACGTCCTGCTCGGACAATCGCCCCTGCGCGACGAGATCGCCCTTGCTCAGCCATTGGTCTCGGAACGCGTCTCCGTCCGTGATCTCGAAATGGCGGCGGTCGAGAACCCCATCCTCGTTCAGGTACCACGGCAGCCGGAATGCACCGACGACTCCAGGCGGCGTCGCGAGCCGCCAACGGTCGCGCCGAGAGCCAGGAGAACAACGACGCCGAGACGGGCGGGTCCCTCGAGGGGCCTGGTCAGCACGGAAGACGAGCGAACTCGCCGTCGGCCCACGTCATCACGCCCCTCCGTCGGCCGGCGGCTCCGCGGCGCGCCGTTCCTCCCTCGCCTTCGCCACCAGCCAGGCCCCCAGGCCGACCAGCGCCAACGGCCACCATCTTGCCAGCCAGTCGAGCGAGAACCCGAGCAACGTGTTCGACAGCAGGACGACGCCGAGTGCGATCAGCGCCGCCCCGCCGGGCACCGACCCCTGGAGCTGGAGCTTCGGCAGCGACGCGTTCATGTCCGGCAGCTTGATGCCCTGCACGCCGTCGAGAGCCAGGTTGTAGAGAATGGCGCGCCGGCACGCGTCGACGATGTTGTAGACGACGAAGAACCCCAGGAACACCCCCAGCGCCGGGGTCAGGGCGCTGAACGGATTGACGCTCATGCGGACCAGAAGGAAGATGGTGGTCACGATCACGGCGATGTGGATGAAGCCGATCGCGTAGTACCCTACATAGATCTGGCCAATCCCGGGCATCATCGACAGCAGGCCCGCGAGGAACGGCGACTTGCGCTGCAATCGGGGCATGGCGCCCGGCATGCCCACGGGAACGGCCTGACCGACGGGGGGCGGAGGCGGCGCGGCCGAGGCCGGCG
>JAJEFC010000341.1 GCA_022820675.1 Vicinamibacteria bacterium
GTCGGAGCGGTCCGCCGGGAGCGGGTCGGGGCGTCGCGATGCCGACGCGTCGGAGCGGTCCGGCCGAGGCGCCGGCGGGTCGCCGGGCGCGGGACAGGAGGCGGCGGCCGAGCTGGCGCAGCGTCCCGAGCTGCTCCGGGCCCTCGGCGAGGCGAATCCCGGCCTCGTCGCCGACCTCGAGCGCTGGGCGCGGCAGTGGGGCAGCCGATCCGCGCCCGGCACCGACCCCGCGAGGCTGGACCTCGCCCGCTGGACGGTGCTGCGCCGCGATCTGATCACCGCCCTGCAGCGCTTCGAGAGGGACCGCGCGCGGGAGCTGTCGGACCGTGCGCTCCGGGACCGCTACGCGGGGGAAGCGGACGACGCCGTGCCGGAGCGCTATCGCCGCCTCGTGGAGCAGTACTACCGGTCGCTCGCCGACCCGCGGGCGGCCCCGTGATGCGACTCGCCGCCTCCTGGCCGTGGTGGGTGACCCTGGGGCTGGCCGCGGCCTTCGCCGTCGCCGCCGGTTGGGGCTACCTGCGGCCGCTCGCGACCCTGTCGCGGTGGCGCCGGGCATCGTTGACGGGGCTCCGGTTCGCCGTCTTCTTGCTGATTCTCCTCCTGCTCGCCCGGCCGGTGCGGGAGGAGCCCGCCACCGCGGATCGCCCGGTGCTCGCGATCCTGCTCGATCGGTCTCGCAGCATGGGCATCGCCGACGTGGCCGGCGCGCGCCGTCTCGATGCGGCGGTGGCGGCGCTCCGGGACGAGGTGATGCCGGCCCTCGCCGGCCACGTGCGGATCGACCTGTGGGGGGTCGGCGAGCGACTCGAGCCCCTCGATCTCGAGACGGTGCGGCCCGAGGCCCGGTGGAGCGACCTCACCGGCGCCCTCGGCGAGATCGAGGACCGCTACGCGGAGCGGCGGATGGCCGGCGTCGTGCTCCTGTCCGACGGCGCCGACACCGGAGCCGGGGTTCCCGACCCGTCGACGGCCGGGCCCGCCATCTTCACGGTGGGCGTGGGCGCCCGCGAGTCCGCCCGGGACCGCGAGGTGCTCGACCTGACGGCGGGCCGGCCGGCCGCGGCGGGGTCGGCGGTCGACCTCGCGTTCTCCACCGTCGGCCACGGGTTCGACGCGGAGCCGTTCGACGTCCGGGTGCTGGAGGACGGCCGGGTGATCCGGGTGGTGACGGTGGTCCCGCCGGGCAACGGCGCCGTCGCCCGGACCGTCGTCCCGGTGTCGCCCGGGCGGGAGGGCCCGACCCTGTACACGGTCGAGATTCCCGTCGACGAACGCGATCTCGTGCCCGCGAACAACGTCCGGAGCGTGCTGGTGCCGCCCCCCGCCCGCCCCCGCCGCGTGCTGCTGGTCGAAGGGGGGCCCGGCTACGAGCACAGCTTCCTGAAGCGCGTCCTGCGCGCCGACCCCGGGGTGGTCGTCGACGCGGTGATCGACAAGGGCCGCAACGATCTCGGCGAGCGCACGTTCTACGTCCAGGGCGCGGCCGACCGGGCCGAGGCGCTGGCCGGGGGGTACCCGTCGACGCGCGAGGCGTTGTTCCGCTACGACGCGGTCATTCTGGGCAACGTCGAGCCGGCGCGCCTGCGCCCGGCCCAGATCGAGGACACCGTCGCGTTCGTGTCCGAGCGGGGGGGCGGCCTGCTCGTCATGGGCGCCCGCTCGTTCGAGGGGCGCGGGTTCCAGGCCACGCCCCTCGAGCCCCTGCTGCCGCTCGCCCTGCGGGAAGAGGGGCGTGCGGGGGTCCTCGGCACCGGCGCGGTCGCCGGCGCGCCGGCGCGCATCGCCCCGACCCCGAACGGGGAGCGTCATCCCGTCATGCGCCTCGGCGGCGGGGTCGGGGAGACGGTCGAGGGCTGGGCGGCGATGCCCGCGCTGGGAGGCGTCGTTCCCCTGGGGCCGCCCCGCCCCGGCGCGGCGGTGCTCGCGGTCGCGGCCGGCGAATCGACGGCCCGGCCCGTCGTCGCGGTACAGCGCTTCGGGCGCGGCCGAACCATGGTCTTCGCGGGCGAGGCGTCCTGGCGGTGGCAGATGCTGGCCCCCTCGACCGACACCACCTACGAGCGGTTCTGGCGCCAGGCAGCGCGCTGGCTGGGGGGCGGCGCGCCCGATCGGGCCGCCCTGCGGGTCGGCGGCGGGCGGTTCGCGGGCGAGGCCCTGCGCATCGAGGTCGCGGCGGCCGACGAACGCTACGCGCCGCTCACCGACGCCCGCGTGCGGGTGCGCGTTCGCGATCCGAACGGCGAGGAACGGGAGCATGCCGCGTCGCCCCGGCCGGGAGAGCCGGGTCGCTACGCGGTGGAGGTCGCCCCGGGGGGACGGGGCCCGCATCGGGTGACCGCGGTCGTCGAGCACGCCGGCGGCACCCTCGAGCCGGCGGAAGCCGCGGTGCTGGTGGGAGGAGCGGACCCGGAGCTGAGCGAGCCCCGCCGCCACGAGCGCCTGTTGCGGCGGCTCGCCGAGGCCACCGGCGGCCGGTCGTTCGATCTCGGCGACGCGGATCGGCTCGCGGCCGCGGTGCGGGCCGGCCTCGGCCCGCCGCCCGCCCCGGTCCTGCGCGATGCCTGGGACACCGTGTGGGGCTTCCTGCTGATCGTCGGCCTGCTCGCCACGGAATGGGGCCTGCGGCGCCGGTGGGGGCTGCGATGAGCGGGGCCCGCCGGCGCGGCGTCGCGGGGCTGCTCGCGGTCGTCCTGGCCGGCGCGGTGCCGGTCGCCCTCTCGGCGCAGGATCGGTACGCCCTGGTGGTCAGCGGCGCCTCGGGCGGGGCCCGGTTTCAGGAGAAGCACGCGCAGTGGCGCGCCGCCCTCGTCACCGCCCTGCGCAGCTCGCCGCGGTTCGACGACGACCACCTGATCGTGCTCGCCGAGACCCCCGGCCCCGGCGTGGGACGCGCGTCGCGCGCCGGCGTCCGGCAGGCGCTGGACCGACTGGCCGGCCGCATGGGCGAAGACGCCGTGCTCTACGTCGTCCTGATCGGCCACGGGTCGTTCGACGGCGTCGACGCCAAGTTCAACCTCGTCGGCCCGGACCTCGAGGCGCGCGAATGGGACCGGTGGCTGCGGGAGCTGCCGGGGCGGCTCGTCTTCGTAAACACCAGCAGCTCGAGCTTTCCCTTCCTCCGGCGGTTGTCGGGGCCGGGCCGCACCGTCGTCACCGCGACCGAGTCGGCGGCGCAGCGCTACGACACGGTGTTTCCGCAGTTCTTCATCGACTCGCTGACCGACGACGCCGCCGACGGGGACAAGGACGGCCGCGTCTCCGTGCTCGAGGCCTTCGAGTTCGCCGCCCTCGGCGTGCGGGAGTGGTATCGGCGACGGGGGCGGCTGGCGACGGAGCGTCCGCTGATCGACGACGACGGCGACGGCGTCGGCCGGGAAGCCGGGCAGCCGGGCCCGGACGGGCAGGCGGCGGCCCGGCTCCACGTCGGCGCGGGTCCCGCGGCCACGCTCCCCCCGTCGACGGATCCGGTGGTGGCGTCGCTGATGGCGCGGCGGGCGGCCCTCGAGGAGATGGTCCACGAGCTGAAGGCGGTCCGGTCGCGCATGTCGGCGGCCTCGTACCTCGAGGAGCTCGAGCGCACGCTGATCGACTTGGCGCGGGTCTCCCGGCAGATCCGCCGTCTGGGATCGCGTTCCGGGGAGTCCGGGCCATAGGAGTCTGTGCCGTGGAACGGGTGCCGATTCCTGGCAGGGCGGCCGTGGAAGTACACGGGGGTGAAGACACACCGACCCCCGGGTGACGGGAGGTCGCAAGGCGGGACGCCGGTTCACAGGACCTGCGGCGACGTTCGGCCGGTCAGGCTGCCCCATTGCGGCCTCGACGCCGAACGGCGCCCGCGAGTGCGGACAGGCTACCGTACCTTCATGCGGTCGGGGTGGCTGCGCGAAGCGTGGCCATGAGCGTTCGGTAGGGCGGCGACGGGCGCCGCAAGGCAGGATTCTCGTTCTCCAATGCGTTGTGAAACTTGTGGTACCGAGATAGCCGAGAGGGCGCTCATCTGCTTCCGGTGCGGCGCCGCGACCGCCCGCCGCCGCCGGGAGCCGGCGCGGCTCGGCCGGCGCCGGCGCTGGCCGTGGGCGGTGCTGCTCGGGTTCGTCGCTCTGGCCCTGCTCGGCTGGGTGATGTTCGGCGACGCGTTGCGGGAGCGGTTCCGGGAACCGGACCGGGCCCCCGCCGGGCGCATGCAGCACGATCCCGGGGGGCGTGCGGCGCCCGCCTGATGCGAGGAGTTGAATGGCCCTGCCCAGACTCGACGTCGGTGACGAGCACGGCCGGCGGGTGGTCCCGCTCGACAAGGACCCGTTCACCATCGGGCGGCGCATCGGCAGCGACCTGCACCTGACGAACGGCGACGTGTCGCGCGTCCACGCCGAGATAACCGCCGCCGACGGCGGCTTCCGCCTCTGCGATCGCGGATCGCGCCACGGCACCTTCGTCAACGGCGAGGCGGTTACCGAGCATCGGCTCGTCCACGGCGACCGGGTCAGGCTCGGCCACGGCGACGGAACCGAGTTCGTCTTCCTGACGGAAGAGGACGGCCCGGGCGCCGCGGCCGCGGAGCGCGCCGCCGTCGGCGAGATGCACCAGGTGGCGGTGTTGCTGGAGGGGCTCAGGGCGCTGAGCTCCGGCAAGGTGCTGGACGACGTGCTGGCGATGGTCGTCGATTCGGCCATCTCCGTCAGCCGGGCCGAGCGCGGCTTCATCATGCTGGCCGGCGACGACGACCGGCTCGAGTTCAAGCTGGGCCGCTCGCGCGATCAGGTCACCCTCCCCGGGGACACGTTCCAGACCAGCCGCAAGATTCCGGAGGAGGTCTTTCGCGCGGGGAAGGCGCGCATCGAGACCGATCTCCTCGACGGCGACCTCGCCGACCAGCACGTGGGCACCGTCGCTCTCGGCATCCGCAACGTCCTCTGCGTGCCCTTGCGCCTGGTGCGGTACGTCGAATCGACGGAGGCGGCGGCCGACGACAAGCGCATCGGCGTGCTCTATCTCGACAGCCGCACGAAGGGCGACCTGCTGTCGCCCGAGACCGGCGCGACCCTCGCCGCCCTGGCCGCCGAGGCGGCGGTGGCCATCGACAACGCCCGGCTCTACCGGGCGGCGGTGGAGAAGGCCCGGCTCGACCAGGAGATGGCCACGGCGGCGCAGATACAGCAGGCCCTGCTGCCGACCCGCAGCCGGACCGGGCGGTTCTTCGACGCCGTCGCCGAGATGCTGCCGTGCCGGTCCATCGGCGGAGACTTCTTCGAGTACATCGATCTGCCGGACGGGCGGTTCGGGTTCGCGCTCGGCGACGTCTCCGGCAAGGGGCCGCCGGCCGCGCTGCTCGGCGCGCTGACCCAGGGCAGCCTGGCCGCGCAGACCGCCGTGGCGTCGGGTCCCGCCGATGCCCTGACCCGGCTCAACACCGCCCTCGTCCGGCGGGCCATCGAGGGTCGTTTCGTCACGCTGTTCCATGCCCAGCTCGACCCCGACGGCACCCTGACGTTCTGCAACGGCGGTCACAACCCGCCGTTCCTGGTGGACGGGCGCGGCGCGGTGCGCCGGCTGGAGGCCGGCGGCATGCCGATGGGGCTGTTCGACGGCCTGCCGTTCGCCGAGGAGTCGGTCACGATGGAGCCGGGCGACTTCCTGGTGCTGTTCTCCGACGGCGTATCCGAGGCCCTCGACCCGGACGGGAACGAGTTCGAGGACGCCCGCATCCTCGAGAGCATCGCCGGCGCCCCCGCCCGGGAGGCGCCGGCGCAGATGGAGCACCTGCTCGCGAGCGTGAAGAGGTTCACCGCGGGGGCGCCCCAGAACGACGACGTGACGGTGCTGGTGGTCGCATACCGGGGCCGTCCGTCCGAGAGCGAGGCGTAAGGCAGGAGTCTGCACCGTTCTGCGGCGCAGACTCCTGGACCGCCTCATGGTCGCATGCCGGAGGCGTCCGTCCGGGAGCGACGTGTCCGCGACCCGGGCCGGCACGGACGCCCGGAGGTTGCCGGGGCGCCGGTCGGGTCGCGGGCGACGCCTTCCGGACTGGCGCCCGTGGATTCGGCAGGCGTCGCGGGACGACGCACGCGGACTGACGGTCCAGGCGACGCGGACGTCCCCCCTCACGCGTAAACAGAGGCGCGGAGCCCGGCGTCTGACCGGATAGAGGCCCGAGGCACCATCTTGCAGATCCGCCTTACCGGAATCGTCGTCCGGCGAGCGCTGGCGCGGCTGCCGGTCGTCGTGATCGTGGGGCTCGTGGTCGGCGCGTCCGGCGCGTCGCACGCCCAGCCGGCGGCGCCGCGCGGCGCCGTAGCGGCCCCGGACCGGAGCGTACCGCGCGCCGAGGGGGTTGCGGTCGCGCCTTTCCTGAACATCTCGGCGAAGCCGGCCGACGACTGGATCGGTACGGGCATCGCGGAGACGGTGGCGGCCGACCTCGAGCGGCTCGACGGGGTGAGGGTCGTCGCGCGCGAGGCGCTGCGCGGCGAGGTGGCGGGGGCCGCCTTCGACCCGCGCGGCGGCGACGCGGAACGGACGGCGCGGGCGGCAGGCCGACGGCTCGGCGCGGCGTGGCTGGTCACCGGCGGTTACCAGCGCCTGGGCGATCGGATGCGCATCACCGCGCGCTTGGTCGACACCGCGACCGGCGCCGTCGCCGCGGGCGTCAAGGTCGACGGCGAGGTCGGCGACCTCTTCGCGCTTCAGGATCGGGTGGCGGACGGGCTGGGGCCGGCGCTCGCGTCCGCGGCGGGGAGCCGCGACGCCGGGAGGCGGGTTGGCCCCTTCGGAGACGGGATCGGCAGCGACGGTGGAGAGAGCGTCGCGAGCCGCGCGTTCGGCCGCGCCCTGCCGCCCGCGTCGAGCGCGCCGGCCCCCGTCGGAGAGCGAGGACGCGGTCGTGCGTCCGGTGGAGAGAGCGTCGGAAGCCGCGCGTTCGGCCGCGCCCCGCCGCCCGCGTCGAGCGCGCCGATTCCCGTCGGAGAGCGGGGACGCGGTCGTGCGTCCGGTGGAGAGAGCGTCGCGAGCCGCGCGTTCGGCCGCGCCCTGCCGCCCGCGTCGAGCGCGCCGGCCCCCGTGGAAGAGCGGGGGCGCGAGATCGGAAGAGCGT
>JAJEFC010000175.1 GCA_022820675.1 Vicinamibacteria bacterium
TTGCAGTGCGAGCGGGGTGGGACCAAGCTGTACAGCT
This sequence comes from Vicinamibacteria bacterium, assembly GCA_022820675.1. Lineage (GTDB taxonomy): Bacteria > Acidobacteriota > Vicinamibacteria > Vicinamibacterales > UBA8438 > JAJEEA01. The sequence continues at coordinate 38 of JAJEFC010000175.1, forward strand.
CGGGGCCGTCTGTCTCCCCCGAGCCGGGGGGTATTCAGCAGCCAGGATCTGATCCCCCGTCACGTAATGGCGTACAAGAGCCGCATGAGCATGACCAGCGCCGAACGGGGCGTGCCGCCATCTTCACGGGTGGCCGGCCCGTCCGGCCGCCCGACCGCGACGGACGGCACTGGGAGCCGCACGCGGTCGACGGGGACCGACGTCGAAGCGGCGCGTCAGCAGCTCCAGCGCCTGATGCGTGACGCCGAGGCGGACATCGCCGAGGCCCTCTCGAACGGCGGGTGGCTGACGGTGCTCGACGGTCCCCTGCACGGCATCTGGCACTGCCGCGGCCTGCCCGTCATCGGCTACGTGAAGACGCACCACCGCCGCATGCTCGCCCGGGGAACGGTCGGGCCTCTTCGCGATGAAGGACGCTCTCTACGGCTGCTACCGGCGCGTGGGTGACCCCGGACCGGGGGCGGGCCCCTGGGCGGGCATCGTCCGGCCTCACCGGGACGCGTGATGGTGTCGGGGATGGGCGAGGAGCACCGGAGCCTGCACGTCGACGGCGACCGAGACCATCTGGGGCGTCGGCCCGCTGCCCACCCGCACGGTGTAGGCGCCGGGCTCGACGACGATTCGGGCGCCGTTGGGGCCGCTCGCGACCTGGTCGCCGCCTCGGAACACCAGCGCGTGCGGCTCGTTGTCCGTCTCGGACATGGCCGGCACCAGGATGGCCCCGGCCCCGGGGGGGATCGCGGTCGCGTCCGCGGCGGCCTGGGCGGCGGCATCGGCGCGAGCCACCGGTACACCTCGGGCGGGGCCGCCGTCTGTGCGCCGGCCGGGGGCGCAAGGCCGGCCAGCAGGGTCGCCGCGAGGACGACGAGGCTCGAACAGCGGCTGCAGCATCTGTACGAGAACCGGCCCGCCCTCGAGGAAGCCGCCATCCTCGCCCGCGTGATGCTGATCGACCCCGACGGTGCGCCCGGCAGCGGGGACGAGCTGTTCGAAACGATCGAACGCCATGTCCTCGACGAACTCGTACCGGTACCGCCACGTGACCGATGCGGAGCCGCTACGTAGAGCCCCAGCCAGGGATTGGCCGTCGTTCCCTCGACGGCCGCCGCCTCTCTCCTCTTCCTTCGAGTCGGCCGCGGCCATCGTCGGCGCCAGAGCCACGGCGATGGCGAGCAGGGTTGTTCTCAGCGTCGATCTCCTCACGAATGACCTCTCTCCTCCCGAGGCCCGCAAGCTCCGTCCGCGAATGCTCGGCGACGACTGCTCTTTCGCGCTCTGGTCCTTCCCACGCTCCCGCCGAAGCCCTGGGAGACCGCCGCCGAGCTGCGGGGGCCGCCGGGCGGCTGGCTGATCGGGTCGCTCGCGGCAAAGAGCACCGGCCGGAGCTGACCTGCAGGGTTCGGTGCGCCGCTTCACAGACTGGAGGCGCCCGGGAAACGCAACGTCGGCGCCGAGTCGTCGCGAAGCTGCTCGGGGGCGCCGTGGCGGACGTGGATGTCCATCTGGGGAAAGGCGATCTCGATACCCTCCCGGCGGAACCGGCGGGCGATGGCGGTATGCAGCGCATGGATGGCGGGAAGCCGTTCGTCGATGTCCCGCACGTAGGCGCGGATGCAGAACTTCAGGGCGCTGTCGCCGAACTCCTCGAACGTGACATTCGGCTCGGGCGTCTCGAGCACGAGCGGAGTGCCGGTCACGATCTCCCGAAGCACGCGGGTCACCTGGTCCACGTCGGACTCGTAAGCGACCCCGACGAAAACCGTCACCCGGTTCGCGGCGTCCGACAGCGTCCAGTTGAGGAGCTGGCCGGTGACCAGGTCCTTGTTCGGGACCACGAGCTCCTTCAGGTCCCAGTCCTGGATGGTCGTCGCGCGAATCCGGATTCGGGTCACGACGCCCGTCACGCCCCCGACGGTGATGGTGTCGCCGACCCGCACCGGCCGCTCGACGAGCAGCAGCAGCCCCGACACGAAGTTCGCGAAGATCTCCTGCAAGCCGAAGCCGAGGCCGACCCCGAAGGCGGCGACGAGCCACTGCACGCTCGACCAACTGACCCCCAGCCCCCCGAAGACGGCGAGCCCGCCGCCGAGGACGAGCGCATAGCGGCTCATGCTCGTCAGCGCGTACCGGGCGCCCGGCTGAATGGGCAGATGGAGCAGCAGCATCTCGAGCAGCGCCGGCACGTTGCGGGCCAGGGCCGCCGTCAGCACCGTCACGATGACGACGAAGCCCAGGTGCTCGAGCGTGAGTACGCCCTCCGTGCCGGGCTCGGCCCCGAGAGGCCACAGCGTCACCCGGTCGAGGACGCTCAGCGCCGGCACCATGTCCGACCAGACGACCCAGACGCCGGCGAGGGCCCCGGCCGTGGTCAGGGTGCGGATGAGGCGCCGCGTGTCCGCGTCGATCTGCCCCAGGTCGGGCAGAAGCTCGGCGGTCTCCCGGTCCTCCGCCTCCGCCTGCGCACGCTCGCGGCGCTGGCGGAACGCGAGCTTGCGTCGGTTGACCAGCACCCCCCGCGAGACCATCCCGTACGCGATGACGACCGCGGTGGCCAGCCACACCGTCTCCAGGGACTTGGCCACGAGCTCGCTGGCGGCGTACATGTAGCCGGCCAGCGCCACGCCGGCCAGGCCGAGAGGAATGCAGAGGGCGGCGCCGTACCAGACGTTGCGCAGCCGTTCCGGCCAGCTTCCGCGATGCGTCGCGAAGAACTGGCCGAACACGCCGTGCGCGGGGTGAAGCACGCGGGCCAGGAACACGGCGCCCGCGACCTGCAGGCCCACCAGGGCGAGCCGCCCGAGCGCGTGATGCCAGGCTTGGTCCTCTTGAGAAGCCAGCGCCGCCAGCACGAAGGCGCACGGCAGGGCGGCGGCGGCGAACCACCGCAGATCCCTCCCGAGCACCGCGACGGCTCGCGAGGACCACCGGAAGTGGGCGGCCATCAGCCCCTGCGGCAGACCGGACTGCCGGAGGAGCTCGAGCGGGAAGAAGGTGAGCGCCACCGCCGCGAGGCCCGCGCCGACCGCCTGCGCGAACTCCGAATCGTCGGAAGCCGCGGCCAAGCGGCGCGCAAGGAGCCACGCGAAGGCCGGCCCGGGAACGGCGATCCCCACCGTGAGCAGCAGGCCCTGGACCGTGGGAGAGTACCGCGTCGCGGTGCCCGCGGCCGCCCGCTGGCCGCACGCCGTCAGCGCGGCCCGAAAGCGCCGCCACACGACGGGAGTCGCGATCAGGAGCGCGAGCAGGGGGGCGTACCGGCCAGGGCCCCGCGCGGCATCGTTCGCCAACGCGCGCGCCAGGGCCGACCACCGGGCCGGATGCAGCAGCCAGGAAACGGCGTCCCGCGCCGACGCCAGATCCGACCAGGCGACGGGCTCGGCGTTTCGCGTCCAGAGGACGCGTTCATCGATAAAGCGGAGGAACGCCTCGCCCGTGCCCTGGAGCTCGCCGTAGGTGGTCCCCATCTGGACGAGGACATCGAAGTACCGGGCCTGATCGTCGAAGAGCAGTCCGAGGTAGGTGCGCTGGGTCTCCAGCATGCTTCGCACCGACGCCACCACCTCCTCGCCGGGCTCCCTGTCGAGTCGCCGGCCCAGCTCGTCGCGGGGCGGCTCGCCGTCCGACGCGAGAAGGGCCGCCGCCCGTCCCTCGACATCGCCCAGGGCCAGACGCTGCTCGTCGAGATCGAACATCTCCTCCTGTACGAGCTGCGTCCTCTGCTCGACCACCCCGCGTTCATCCCGGTAGCGACCGATGGCTTCCGGCAGGCCGGCGCGATGCCGCTGCAGCAGGAGACCCACGGCACCGGTCGAGCCGAGGGCCGCCACCCGCTCCCGGGTTCGCGTGAACCGCTCGTCGAGGGCCGCCAGCGCCGCGCGGTTCTCGTCCAGCCCCCTCTCCGCCCGGTCGAGCTGACTCACGAGCTCCTGACGCCGCGCCGTCAGCTCGTTGTTGGTGGCCGCGAGCGCCAGCAGCGCCTGGCGGGTGCGCTCCGATTCGCCGCTGGCGGCGAGGTTGAGTTGGGTTGCCTGGGCGCGGGCCGCGTTCGCCTGCTGGGACGCATCGATACGGCGCAACGCGGCGGCCGCGGCGTCGAGCTGGTTCAGCTCCTCCTGCAGGCGAGCCACGTCGCGCGCGGCCAGCTCTCGCCGGTGCGGCAGGAGCGGGCGCTCCGCATCATAGGCGACCAGCTCACGCTCGAGCGAGGTCGTGCGGTTCGTGACGTGCAGGCGGCGGGCCGCGAGCAGCGACCGGCGTGCCTCGGCCTCCACCGGGATCGCGTCCGCGGTCGCGGGAACGTCCAGCTCGGCCTCGATCCGGGCCGCATCCTCAGCGAGCTCCGCCAGCGTCTCGCGTATCTCGCCCCGGCGCGACGTGCGCCTGAGAGGCTCCGCGTCCGCCTCCGTCAAGCGCGACGCCGCCGCCGCGAGCTGGCGTTCGACCTCGGCTCGACGCTGCTCCAGCGTGTCCAGGCCGTCCGATGCGGAGACCGGCGGCGCGGCGGCCGGCGGCGCAGCCACCGCCGCCTCGAGCTCTTCCAGTGCGGTCGGAGCGTCCGTGGTTCGGCGCGAGAAGTCCAGCGCCGCCACCCCCAATCGGGCCGCCGCCTCGAGCTCGGACAGCGCCTGCTGGTACAGGCCGCGGATGTTCGCCCGGGTGGCGTCGTCGAGGCTCTGATCTTGTGCCGTCTCGAGCAGGCGCTGGTCGATCACGGCGACCGAGGGCGGGGATTCAACCTGCAGAGGCTGCGCCGCAGAGCGTTCCATGCCCCAGAAGGCACTCGCCACCACGAGACACGCCGCCCGCACGGTCGATCGCCGTTTCGGATTCATGTCAGGGGGCCTTGCCCTACTTGTCGCGATCCGGGGGAATCCGTCTCGAAGACCGTCATCGCCAAGCTCACGGGCGTGTCCCGGACCGCCTTCTACAGCTTCATGAGCACCCAAGAACTCGGGCCCCGGCCTTGCTGTGCATTTCCCCAACGATCTGGTCGGTACCCTATTATGGCAGCCGTAGCGCCCGGATCAGCGACAATTGGTGCTCCCGGGCTTGCTCAGCGACGAGCCATCCCGGCGCCGTCGGCCGCCGTCGGTGACTGTAGGCCCACCGGAGGGCGCTCACCTCGCTCGCTCGGAAGGGCCCTGCACCGGTGGCCGCCGCCTCGAGGCACCGGACCAGCACGATGCGCACGAGCCACCCGAAGAGCCTGCAACACAGCAGACCGAAGGCGGCAGCCGGGGTCGTCCTGGTTTCCGCCGGGGCGCTGAGGGCTACTCGGTCTTCGCCTGTGCGCGAGTCCGGTCGGACTCGACCGACCGGGCGACGTTGAGATGGGCAGCGGCGGCGAGGTACGATCACGCCATGAAGAAGGAGTTCAAGCTGCCGCCCAGGCCCGTGTCGCCCGCACCCCGAGTGCGGGCCGCGTCAGCGCGGCCGGGCAGCCCGGAAGTCCGGCCGGGGGAAGGAACGTGGAGGACGCGCTGGTTCCCAACGCCACCACCATCGAGGCGATGAGGGAAAGCCGCCGCAGGAAGGGCCTGCCGCGATACGCCAGCGTGCAGGCGCTCTTCGACGGGCTGCACGCGGACGATTGAGCTGACCACCAGGTTCAAGCGCGACTACCGGCGTGTGTCCAGGGGCCAGCATGGAGCGACGCTGGACGCGAGCCTGCGACCCGTCTTCGACGCCCTGGTCCACGATCGACCGCTGGATTCCAGATACCGCGACCACCCGTTGCGCGGCAAATGGGCCGATCACCGCGACTGCCGCGTGAAGCCCGACCTGGTGCTGATCTACCGGAAGCCCGACGCCGAGACCCTGCTGCTGGTTCGTCTGGGGTCCCATGAGGAGCTCGAGCTGCGGCGACCCCGTGCGCCGGTGGGCGGATTCGACACGCACGCGGCCGTGGAAACACTGACCGACAAGGGACGCGGAGTCGGCCCACCGCACGAGCAGGCAGGTGATTCGTGACGCGTGACGACTGGAGCCGTCTCTATCGTGGCGATGCACCGGGCTCGGGCACCGGAAACCGAGGAGACCTTCCTGGCGGCGCAGGAATGGGAACCTCTATCTCGCGCCTTCTCGCCATGTGCTCTGCAAAACCGAGACAGGCGGTGCCGACGGCATGACCGAGCGACCCTACCACGAGCTGCTCAAGCAGATGCGGGACGCGTTCCCCGCGCCGGTGTCGGACAGGAAGCACGATGCCTACTTCGTCTTCTCCATCCTGCGCGCCCTCGACGAGGTCGACGACCTGAAGTCGAAGGTGCCGCTGCTCGGCCGGCCGCGGGCGCTCGACTACGCAGCGGCGGAGCGGGCCGAGCTGAACGAGGAGGGCCGCAGCGTCGAGGACGTCGCCCACCTGCTCGTCGGCCGGCTCGAGGGCATGCCGATCTGGGGGCATCCGCGGACGCAGATCAACGTGGTACCCCCACCGTCCATTCCGAGCGTCATCGGATCGCTGCTGCCCGCCATCTACAACCCCAACCTCGTCTCCGACGATACGTCGTACGGCCTCATGCTGACCGAGGCGTCGGTCGCGGCCATGGTCTCGCGGCTCGTCGGCTACGACCCGGCGCGCGCGGCCGGCGTCTTCACGTTCGGCGGCACCGGGACGGTGCTCTACGGGGCGAAGCTCGGCATCGAGAAAGCGTTCCCCGACGCGATGGAGGATGGCGTGCCCGCCGGCGGCGGCGTCATTCTGGCGTCGGCGCAGAGCCACTACTGCCGCCTGAACGTCGCCGGGTGGCTCGGTCTGGGCGAGAAGAGCGTCGTCGAGGTGCCGACGCACTTGCAGAACGACATCCGCATCGACCGCCTGGAGGCCGCCGCCCGCGAGGCGCTCGACCGGGGACGCCGCATCGCGGCCCTGGTGGCGACGATGGGCACCACCGACGCGTTCGGCATCGACGACCTCGACGCGGTCGCCGACCTGCGCGACCGTCTGGTCGAGGAGTACCGCCTCGACTACACGCCGCACGTCCACGCCGACGCGGTCATCGGCTGGGCGTGGTCGGTGTTCAACGACTACGACTTCGAGGCGAATCCGCTCGGCTTCCGCCCGCGCACGGTGCGGGCGCTCGCCGCGGCGCGCCGGCGCATCGCGAAGCTGCACCGGGCCGACTCCATCGGCATCGACTTTCACAAGACGGGCTTCACGCCGTACGTCTCGAGCCTGTTCCTGGCCCGCGACCGCGCCGACATGCAGCTCCTCGTCCGCGGCCGCGAGCAGATGCCGTATCTCTTCCAGAGCGGGGAGCGGCATCCCGGCGTGTTCACCCTGGAGACGTCGCGGGGCGGCTCGGGCGTGCTCGCCGCCTACGGCAGCCTGCTGCTCTTCGGGCGGAACGGCTTCCGCGTGCTCCTCGGCCACCTGGTCGAGATGGCCGAGGAGCTGCGTGAGCATCTCGAGGGGCACGGCTCGACCACGGTGCTCAACGACGACGCCGTCGGCACGGTGACCGTCTTCCGCGTCTATCCCGACGGCGTCGACACCTGGACGATCAAGGACCGCGAGCGCACGGACCCCGCCGCCCGCGAAGAGCTGCTGCGCCACAACGACTACAACCGGCGCCTGTTCCGGCACCTCTACGACCGGGCGATGCGGGGCGAAGGGGTCCACATCTCGATGACCGACTGCTATCGGGAGACCGAGTACGGCGAGCCGATGGTCGGCCTGAAGAGCTTCGTCCTCTCCCCGTTCATCGACGAACACGACGTCGAGCAGCTCGTCCGCGACATCCTCGACGCGCGGCAGGCGATCCGGGACGCGTCCTGATCCGCACGTCCGGCCTCCGCGTTCCGAACCAGAGAACCATGGACGTCGCCATCGCTTTTCGAGACGTCGCCTCGATCGCCGTGGCGTTCGCGCTCGGCCTGTTGTCCAGGGCTGTCGGGTTGCCCCCGCTGGTCGGCTTTCTGGCCGCGGGCTTCCTGCTCAACTGGCATGGAACCGTCAGCGGCGAGATGCTGCAGAGGCTGTCGGACCTCGGCATCACCCTGCTGCTGTTCCTCGTGGGCCTGAAGCTCGACGTGAGGACCCTCGCGCGTCCGCAGGTCTGGGCCGTCGCCAGCCTGCACATGTCGATTGTCGTTCTGGTGCTCGGAACGGCCATCCACGTGCTGGCGCTGGCGGGCACGTCTTTCCTGACCGGTATCGATTTCTCCCGGGCCCTGCTGATCGCGTTTGCGCTGAGCTTCTCGAGCACCGTCTTCGTCGTCAAGGTGCTCGAAGAGAGAGGAAGGACGGCTTCGCTGCACGGCCGCATTGCAGTGGGAATCCTCATCGTGCAGGATCTGGCCGCCGTCGCCTTTCTGGCTCTCGCGGCAGGTGATCGGCCTGACGTCCGGGCGCTGCTGTTGCTGATCCTGATTCCGCTACGGCCGCTGCTGAGCCTGGTCCTGCAGCGCGCCGGTCATGGAGAGCTCCTCGTCCTCTACGGCTTCCTGCTCGCCCTCGGCGGAGCGGAGGCCTTCGAGCTGGCGGGCCTGAAAGGCGACCTGGGCGCTCTGGCCCTCGGCGTTCTGATCGCCGGCCATGACAAGGCCGACGAGCTGGCGAAGACGATGCTCGGCTTCAAGGACTTGTTCCTGGTCGGCTTCTTCCTCTCCATCGGCGTTTCCGGGCCGTTGACGACGGAGGTGGTGGTCGTCGGCGCGGCCATCACGCCGTTCGTGTTCTTCAAGTCGGCTCTCTTCCTGGGTCTGCTGGCGGGGTTCAGGCTGCGAGCCCGAACGTCGCTGCTAGCGTCGTCGAGCCTGACCAGCTTCAGCGAATTCGGGCTCATCGTCGCCGCCGTCGGCGTCGCCAACGGCTGGATCGACAGCGTGTGGCTGAGCGTCATCGCGGTCGCCCTGTCCCTGTCGTGCGGCATCGCCGCGGGAGTCGATTCCGTCGCCGATCGGATCTACGCGAGATACCGGACGGCGTGGCACCGCCTTCAGCGCCGAGAACGCCTCGCCGACGACCGGATGCTCGATACCGGGGGGGCGACGATTCTGATTCTGGGCATGGGCCGCATCGGCTCCGGGGCCTACGAGGCGATGCACCGACGGCACGGCGAGACCGTTGTCGGGGTGGACATCGATCCGAGAACGGTCAGGGAGCACCGGTCGGCCGGGGCCAATGTGCTGCTCGGCGATCCGAGCGACGCCGACTTCTGGGACCGCATTCAGGACGCGCACACCGTCGAGCTGGTCATGTTGGCGCTGCCGAACCTGACCGCGAATCTCGCCGTTCTCGATCGACTCAGGGCCGCTTCGTTCAGGGGCCGGGTCGCCGCCACGGCCAGGTTCCAGGATGAGTTCGAGCCGCTCGAGCGGGCCGGCGCGGCGGTCGTGTTCGACGTCTATGAAGAGGCCGGTTCGGGGTTCGCAGCGCATGTGACCGCACGAGAGACCACCTCGGGTGACGCGTAGCGCAGGTGCCGCCCACGACCCCGGCGTCGTTCGCCTCCCGGGCCAGACCGAAATCCAGCAGCTTCGGCGACCCGCCGGCCGTGAACCCGATGTTGCCTGGCTTGACGTCCCCGCGTCAGTCGATGCCTCCCGGCCGGATCCGCGGAGCGTCTTCGCCGCCGCAATCGCCGCCGGCGCCTTCACGGCGTCGTCGGTGCTGTCGGCCCTGCGGCCGTTGCGGTCCGCGACCGCGGAGGCGTTCGGCGCGGCCCTTCGCGATGCAGTGGCGGAGGATCTGCATTTTTTCACCCCACACCGTTCGGTTTCCGCCGCTCATCCGTCTCTAGACGATCGGATGCGAAAGTTCAGAGAGTTGGGCCCGATCCTTGAATCAGCGCTGTCCTCCAGGACGAGAACGGCGCGGGAACCATGCTCCTCTCAACGAGAGAGCAGGGAACCAGCGGTGCCATGCGACAGGCTCACGGCCGCCGCTCTCCCGCTGGCGCTCCTCGTCTGCGTGCTCGTGGCCGTCGGCGTGGCCGAAACGCTTGGCGCTGCCGCCGGCGAAGCGGCGCTCGCCCTCGACCGGCCCACCCGGCGGCTGATTCAGCAGGGACTCCGCAACGAGGGCTTCGACCCCGGCACGCCGGACGGCCTGTTCGGCCCGCGAACGCGCGCCGCGATTCGGGATTGGCAGCAGTCGCGCGGAGCGTCGCCGACGGGATACCTGAACGGCGCGGAAGCAGAGCGTCTTCGAACGGCCGCCATGCCGCCCCCGCCGCCCCAGGCGGCTCCCTCCGTCGAGCCTGACGCCGCGTCGGCCGACGCACAACCCGCTTTCACGGCGGAGGCCGACTCCAATCCGGCACCACCCCCCGTCGCCGCCGAAGCCGCCCCGCAGAACGCCGCCGCCACGAACACCGAGCCGATGTCCCGACCTCCACCCGGCTCCGCGAACGCCCAGCTCCCCCCCGACATCCTGGTCGACCGGCATCTCCTCCGCGCGGAACGGCTCCTCGCCGACGGCGACCTCACCGCCGCCCCCGAGGCCGGCGTGGCGCATGGCGGCGCGTGACCGCTGGTCGGGCTGGAAGCGGCCGCCTCGCGGTCGTTCGACGCTTGCAGCCCACGCGGAACCTCTTTTGGAAGCCCAACGAAGAGCCGCACCCCAGGGCACTTGGTGAGGAGACGTAGATCCGAGGAGGACCGGCGGTGACCGAATCAAGTCCAAGTGATGGCGATCATGACGTCCGGTACGAGCCTGACGAGAAGCCTCCGCTGGCGCTCTCCATCGGACTCGGGCTGCAGTACGCGGCGCTGTCGGCAGCCAGCATCGTGTTGACGCCGGCGATCCTGATAGGAACCGTCGGCGGCGGCGACGACTATCTCATCTGGGCCGTATTCGCCGCCCTCGTGGTCAGCGGCGTGACCACGGTGATTCAGGCCGTTCGCGTCGGGCGCATCGGCTCGGGCTATATCCTGCTCATGGGCAGCAGCGGCGCCTACCTCGCCATCTGCGTCGCCGCGCTCGAGCGGGGCGGCGGCGGCCTGCTCGCGACCCTCATCGTGCTCTCATCGCTGTGTCAGTTCGTTCTTGCCGCGAAGCTCTCCCTGTTCCGGAAGATCTTCACGCCCACCGTGGCGGCGACCGTGATGATGCTGATTCCGGTGACCGTCGCTCCGATCATCGTCGGCAAGTTGACCGATGTACCCGCGGAAACCTCGCCGGCGGCCGCGCCGGTGACGGCCGGGGTGACCCTGGCGGTGATGGTCGCCATCTCGCTCCGTGGCACCGCGACCCTGCGGCTGTGGGCCGCGGCGGCCGGGCTTGTGGCAGGCAGCCTGGTCGGCGGCCTGTTCTTCGGGATCTACGATGTCGAGCGGGTCGTGGCCGCCGCCTGGGTCGGGCTGCCGCCGGGCGCATGGCCCGGCATCGACCTCAGCCTCGGTCCCGATTTCTGGGCGCTCCTGCCTGCCTTCATCCTCGTGACCCTCGTGGGCGCCCTGGATACGATCGGAGACGGCATCGCGATACAACGGATCTCGTGGCGCAAGCCGCGCGCCATCGACTTCCAGTCCATTCAGGGCGCCCTCGCCGCCGACGGCCTCGGCAACCTCCTGTCCGGATTGATGGGCACCGTGCCCAACACGACCTATGCCAACAGCATCGCCGTGGCCGACCTCACTCGGGTGGCCGCCCGCGTCGTCGGGGTGTGCGTCGGAATCATATTCGTCGTGCTGGCGTTCCTGCCGAAGCTCGTCGCCGTCTTCGTCGCCATTCCCGGCCCGGTGGTGGGCGCCTACTACATCGTACTGGTCGCGTTCCTCTTCATGCTCGGGATCAAGCTGCTCGTGCACGATGGCCTCGACCATCGCAAGAGCGTTGCGGTGGGTCTCGCCTTCTGGCTGGGGGTGGCGTTCCAGCTCGACTGGATCTTCCCCGAGTACTTCCAGGGGGCGTGGAGCGAGCTGCTCGGGAACGGCATGACCGTGGGCGGCCTCACGGTGATCGTCCTGATGAACTTCGTGGAGTGGACGGGGCCTCGCCCGCGGCGCCTGAAGACGGACCTGACCCTCGAGAACCAGGCCCCGGTCGACGCGTTCCTCGCCGATTTCGCTGCGCGGGGGAAGCGGACGCCGGAGATGACGGACAGACTGCGGGCCGTCGGCGAGGAGATGCTGGTCACCCTGACGCGGCGGGAGGCGGAGGGCCGCCCCGCCGTACGGCGGCACCTGCTGCTCGTCGCGCGCGACGACGGCGAGGCAGTCGACCTGGAATTCGCGTCCGCGACCGACGACACGAACCTCGAGGATCGATTGGCGCTGCTCAGCGAACAGGTCGCCGGGCCGCCCGTCGAGGAAGAGATTTCGCTGCGCCTGCTGCGTCACTACGCCTCGTCGGTGCGCCACCAGCAGTTCCACGACACGGACGTGATCAGCGTGCGCGTGGGTCCGGCCGCGTCGTTGTAGGCCGGCGATCGGACGCCTGGCCGCCGCGGCGGGCGGAGCCCACGACGCCGCTCCCCGGACGCTTGTCCGGAGGCGCTCGCCTCGATGAAGTCGTGGATGCGGATGTCGTGCGTCCGCGCCGATCCAGCAGCCGCCGTCCTGACCGACGGGCTGTTGTGGCGTCGCTTCAGCAGCCTCGGCCGTTCGCTCGCCCTCGACCGCGAGTCGCAAACGGTAGCAGGGCGTGCTCGTTCGCCCCGTCGGGGAGCCGGCGTCGTTGCCGTCAACGCGCCTCGAGCACTTCAGGCGACAGCCCGACCGCCCGCAGCGCCTCGTCCACTGCCCGTTCCGCGTGGCTGCCAGGAGCGAGGTCGGCCGCCGACTGACGGATGACGGCTGAGGCAGTCCGCAACGAGCCCGCCGCCGGCATCAGGTGCGTCATCGCCCGGAAGAAGATCCGCTCGATCTCCGCCCGGCGTTCTCCGCCCACGCCGTCGACCGTCATGCCGCTGGTCCGGTGCGTCCCGCCTTCGATGGCCAGGTAGAAGGCGTGGCTCAGGATCGTCGAATTCCAGTGGGAACCTCCGTAGCCGATGACGACACCAAGCTCAAAGACGTGCTCTCCGTTCACGAACACGAATGGGGAGAACATGAGCAACCTCTCACCAGCGACGATGTCAATGACCAGGAACCCGAACTCATAGCGATCACGGTAGTGGTCCGGGTAAAGGAACGGGTATCCCTGGAACAACGGCAGGGACCGGGGGTCTGGAGGGAAACGGATAATGGGCTGGTCCCCGGCGCCACCGGACACGGTATAGTCAGCCGTGACGCCGGTATCTTCGTGGAAGAACTCGACGGCTTGGGCAAAAATGTCGGAGTACGACTCGTGCAGCGCGAAGCCCTCAGCAGACCCGATGACGAACCGGCCGTCGACACACCACGCCGGGAGCGACACGGTCTCCGGGCCCCCCGGTGTGGGCATGGACACAGGGACGCGAGTGGTGTCGCATGTGTAGAGCTTGTCTTCGTGGCCAATGAAGCTCGCCGGCCCCAGGCGGATGCTGGCAGCCAGGTCGTCCTGGAGCCCGGTGTCGTTCCCTGTGCGTCGGCTCACGGCAAGGTGCGTCACGCCGTGCATCATCTCGTGGCCAACGGTGTCGAGGTCTGTCCATGGCGTTCCGTAGCCCATTGCACCAGTGCCTTCCGGGCCGTACGGCGGCGAAGCGAAGAAGGCGGTGGGGTAGCCTGGGTTCACGATACTCAGGATACGGCCGTTCTCGCCATCGAGGCCTTTCCAGCGGTGGCGTTCGAAGAGATAGTCATACATCCAGCCGGTATACGCGTGGATATCGACCACCGTCGGGTCGTCCCATTCGTTGTCGGCGTCAGCGGCGATGTCGGCCGAGGTCCAGGACGGCTCGCGTGGAGGCAGTCCCTCCTGCATGTGTTCGGCGAACAGGCGGTCGAAGCGGGCCCCGTCGTACCCCGCATCGAGGGTCACGATTTCGCCCGGGCGCAAGATGTCCCATGCCTCGAACCGCCTGCCCGTGTGGGTTGTGCTCAGCTTCTTGCGGTCGCCTTCGTAACCAGTACCGGTCCCGACCGCGGACTTCGACATGACGGCGTTCATGATGTGCACGACCCGTCCGTCGTCGGCGTCGGCGAAGTAGAAGCGCAGATCGGTCATCGGGACCATGTAGGTCAGGGCGTAGGAGCCGTCGGGCAGCGGCAGGATGATCAGGCGCGGCTGACCGCCGGCGAGGATTGCTCCGCCGTGGGGCTGCTCAAGAACGGCGACGACCTCGGCCGCGGAAAGGGCCGGTGTCGTATCGACGTCGATCGCTCGGTGCAGGGTACCGAACAGCGACACGGTGACGCCGCTACGGTCCAGTTGGCGAGAGACGCCGGCGCCGTGTACGGGTATGCCGGCGTGGTGCTGCGCGAGATAGTCGTGGGCACGTCCCTCCAGGGAAGGGTCGCTCACGCGCGACACGGGGACGAGTTGACCGGTTCGCGCCATGCTGTCGACCATCTCGTCCCAGCGCCGCAGGGCGTCGAGGTCGGCGTGCCCGGCTGCGAGGGAAGCGACGTTGGCCAGCTCCTGAGAGGCAATGTGCGGTTCCGTGGACACGAGTGCGAGCGCGATGGCCGCGGAAGCGATCACGAGTCGTGGAGTGGTTCTCATTTGGCGTGTATCTCCGCTGAAATCACGTGCCGGTTGCGCGTCGGAGTAGTCCGCCGACGGGCCGGCGCGATAGGGGTGCATCAATCAACCGTGGCCAGGCCTCGCCAAAGCGGATGGACGGCAGCGATCAGCAGGGCCAGCTCCGGGAGCCCCGGCCAACCGCCGGCAGCGCCTTCGTTGCGGCCTGTACCCGGTGTCGTCGCGGCCGGTCGTCCACCCCAGAGCCTCAACCAACCGGTGCCCTCGCTTCGCCGCCACGCGGGCCGCCTCTGGCAAGCCCACCCAGCGCAGTAGCCGCGCCACGCCGTACCACAGCCTCCATCGGCATCGTCGAATCGCAAGTTTCAGGCTGGTGGAATCCTCCGAGCTCACGGGGTCACTTCGAACCCGCCAACGCCCCGGCCTGAGCGCCAAGCCCCGTCGCCCTGCGCGGGGGAAGAACTGCGTTCGGTCGCCCAGCCGCCCGGCCAAGCGCCTGCTCGTACAACTACTGAAGACGGATGAGAACCGGGGACCGAACGGTCCGGCAGGCAAAAATGAGTCGCGGGCGTCTTCAGGCGAAGCGCTTGGCGGGCCGCCGCGCTTCCAGGCATGAGAGGTAGTGGTGCGGCCAGCATGCGTCTCGGTGTCGCGGCAAACGAGCGGAACCAGTCCGCGTTCCGAGCAGCGCCTTCCGGCTCACGCGCGCCCAGCGTCAGGACGCCCGCCCCGAAGTTGAGCCGGCACCCGGTGACCATATCTGACGACGGACCGCCCCCTGGAGCAGGAGCTCCTCGCCCAAGTCGACGGCGCCCCCGCAGGGGGGTTGCGCACAGTCGCGCTTCCCGCTTCGACCAGGCCCGCGCCGGCCGTAAGCCGGCGGCCGACTCGGTACTCGCGGTCCGGGTGCCTCACGCCGGGAGATGGTGCGGGCCCTACAGATGCTGCTGACGCGGCCGAGCGTTGGTTTGCTGGCGGCAGTGGCCGCACCGGTCCCGGGCCCGGGCTGGCTGGCGGCGAGCCGTCCAGAGCGCAGGTTGGTGCGCTGGCCGCGGATCCGCTGGCACGGCCGCTGTTCGCCGCGGCCGGCATCCTGCTGCTCGCGCCCTCGGCCACGAGCAAGATCGGTCGAATCGCTTGGAGGGCTGTACAGGGGCCGTAGGGGGAACGGTGGACGTTGAAGTTCTGCGGCGGTTGATTCCGGAGGTTGACGGCGGCGTGAGGGTTCGGGACCTCGCCGGCCGCACCGGGACCGCAACGGCGGTGAGCGGTGGGCTGGCCGTCGTCAACAACCCGAACGGCGTAGAGCGGCTGGACCCGGCACAGCTCGCGTGGGCCGGTCTGCCGATTCGGACTACGGACCCGGACCCGGCCGTGTGAAGGGGGGTAAACCGCGGCGAAGCCGCCGAGCGCGTCATCGCCGTCAAGCTCGAGTACGGGTCGCCGGTCGACGCAAGGGAAACGATGCTCGCCGGCAGCCAAGTGTGGCTCCGCCGATGTCGGCGCCCGACCCACCCGGACCAGCACATGCGAATCTGGAGTCTTCACCCGGGGTACCTCGACTCGCGGGGGCTCGTCGCAGTATGGCGAGAAGCGCTGCTGGCGCAGGCGGTGCTGCGGGGCGCGACCCGCGGCTACCGCCACCATCCCCAGCTCGTCCGGTTCCGCTGCCGGCGTTCGCCTGCCGGCGCCATCGCCGCGTACCTGCGACACGTCCACGCGGAGGCGCAGGCCCGCGGGTACCGGTTCAACCCCGAGCTCGTCGGCTCGGCATGGACGGCGGGCAGGATTCCGGTCGCGGGCGGCCAGCTCGAGCACGAGTGGGCGCACCTGAAAGCCAAGCTCAGGCTGCGCGACCCGGAACGGGCCGCCCGCTGCGAAGCCGTTGTGTTTCCCTCACCCCATCCGCTGTTCCGCGTCGTTCCCGGGGGCGTGGAGCCGTGGGAGAAGCTTCGCGAGGCCCGCTGACGCTGACGGTGGCCGGCGCAGCAGATGTCGACCACGGCAGGCCGCCGACCCCGCTTTCGAGGGCGACCCGGCCAGCCCCTTCGCGATGCTCGAGAAGCAGCTCGGTCTTGAGAGCCTGATCGTCTCGCATCGCGCGCGGCCGACACCCTGTCGAGGGTCATGATGCAGATGGCCACGACCGCGAGCCCGGAGGGCTGGCTCACGCCAGCGACCGCGCCAGCCCAGACAGTCGCCGGACGTTGCGCATTCGGCGCCCCTCCCGTCACACGTGGTTCAGCAGCGCCAGCTCCTTCGGGTGCGGGTGAAGATACGTCTGGTTCACCAGGTACTCCACACCCAGCCGCCGCGCATGGTGCCGCACCAGGGTCAGGGGAACGATGCGCGGCACCAGACCCAGACGGTAGTCCTCGAGTGTGGCCAGCATCTCGTCGCGCGACCCAGTGTCCAGTCGCCGCTTGAAGTGGCCAACGGCGTGCATGAGGGCGTTGGTGTGGCGCGCCCGGGTCGCCCGAATCCGCATCGCGGACATGAACTCGTCCTCGTAGCGGCGGCCCAGCTCGGCCCGCGGGACGCCGCTCGCCTCGGCCACCAGCCGCCCGAGCTCGCGGTAGCGGACCGGGGAGTGAGCCATCAGGGCGAGCTTCTGGGTCGTGTGCCAGCGTACGAGAGCGCCCACCGTCCAGCGCGAGGAGAGGAGGGTCCGGAGCCGCCGATAGGCGAAAACCCGCTCGATGAAGTTCTCGCGCAGCACCGGGTCGTGCAGCCGGCCCTCCTCCTCGACCGGGAGGTTCGGGTATTGCCGCAGCAGCTCGGCCGCGAAGAGGCCGCGGCCATTTCGCTCCGCCGCCCGGCTCTCGCCGTCGGGCCAGACCTTCACGCGTTCCATCCCGCAACTCGGCGAGTCCTTCTTGAGGATGTAGCCACTCAGATCCGCCTTGGCAAGGGCGCGTACCCGGCTGCGAGCGAATCCCCGCATCCGTCCCGTCAATCGGGCTCCGCTACGGCCGACGAGCCGCACGCCGTCGGTCCCGCCGGCTTCGCGAACCAGCCGGATCGGCTCCCGAGGTGTTCCCAGGCCCAGCTCCGTTTCCGGGCAGACGGGCACCCACTCTACGAGCCGGCCGAGCGTCTCGACCAAGTAGGGATCGCGCTTGTGCCCACCGTCGTAGCGGACCGCCTCGCCGAGCAAGCAGCTCGAAATGCCGAGGCGGACCGGCGCGCTAGTCGCCGTCGCGGGAAGGTGTGGTTGCACTGGGCTCCGTCCTGTCCGCCGCTTCCTATCGGCCCGAGCGGCCGTGGTGCGAGTTCCTGCGGCTCTCGGCCCAACACGACCTCCCCACCACGGATCCTCCAACGATAGCGTAGCAGCAAAGCAGCCGAGCCCGCCTTCCGGCCGACCGGCGCGACTCGTTGGACCTCGGTCGAGCTTCGCGAGGCGAGTCAGGGGCCGTAGACCCCGCTCGCTGGTTGAGCCGGCGCATGGGAGCAGTCGTTCGTCAGAGCCGGCTCCTAGAACAACACGAGCACCCCGAGGCGCATCATTCGGCCGCCGAGAATCGTGAGCGGTATGCCCGCCGAGCCGTAGGTCTCGACCTCGGCCAGCACCGGGCTGGAGTTTCCGACGTTGAACAGGTCGAGCGACGGCAGGACGTCCATTCCCCCCGCGCGCAGGCGGCGCTTGATGCTGAGGTCCACCTGGTTCCAGCGGTCGAGGTAGCGCGTGCCGGGCGCAAGCAGCAGAACATCATCAATCGGCGCCGTGGGCCTTCCGTCCGGAAACAGGTGGTCGGGAACGGGGTAGACGACGTCACTCCATCGGGAGTCCACGTTGCTCGGCGGCGCGAGGGGGTTGGCCGGCGGGCTGCCGGCGCCCGGATAGCTGATGAACGAGATCGCACCCTCGAGCCCGACCGGCAGGTCGTGCGACATGGCGAACTTGAACTCGTGCCGGAACTGGATGGGCTCCACCACGCCGTGATCCTGAAACAGCTCGCCCGTCTCGTCGCAGAAGCGGAAACGGTTCGGGTCGTGCGTGTCGCAATCGGTCGCCAGTTGCCGGTCGGTGTACCACCCCGCGATGACGGAGCCGCCCGTCGCGAGCCGCGCCTGCAGGCTGACCTCGAAGCCGTGATAGCTGCGCCGGTTGACGTCGGACGACACCTCGACGACGACCCCGACCTCCGTGCCGGGAACGAGATCGTAGACGGGGATCATCTCGCTCGGATTCAGCGGGTTGGCGATTTCGAAGCGCCGGTAATCGGCCGGCGACAGTCCGCTGTCACGCAGCGCCCACAGCCGTCCCTCGTCAGAGTAGTAGTGGGCGAGGTTGAGCGACACGCCGGCCGCCAGCTCCTGCTGAATCCCGAAGGAGAAGTCCCAACTGTCCTCGCGTTGCAGGTCCGGGTCGGCGCGGCGAGCCGCCCGCAGCCCGAAGAGCGGGTCGCTGCTGGGCACGATCTCGTTGTCCTGCGCAATGTCATCCCCGTTCGTCGGCAGCTCGCGGCCGTCGAGGTCGCGGTCGAACCAACTGCGGTACTCCCCGATGCGCCGCAGCGTACTGTAGGGCCGCAGCCCACGGACGCCCAGCGCCGCCACGTAGCGTCCGGCGCTGAACTTGAGCGCGGTGCGCGCGTTGCCGAGCAGATCCCACACGACGCTGACGCGCGGCAGCACGTCGGTGAAGTTCCACACGGTGATCGCGTCCACGGATCGCGGGGGAACGAATCGCCCCGCGGCGGACGAGCCCTCGCCGACGCCGCCCCTGAAGTGCTCCACACGGACGCCCGCATTGAGGGTGAAACGGCCGCGCGTCCACTGGTCCTGCACGAAGAGCCCGATGTCCCGGTTCACTTCCAGCCTGATGTCGGACGGGTCGGGCGAGACTCGCACCCGGAACGGGCTGCCTCCGAGATACCACTGCACGAGCGAGCCGTTGTGCGCCTGCCGGGAGGTCTGCTCGTGCCCCCATCGGCCCGTGAGGCCCGCCTTGAAGCTGTGCGAGCCGGTAACGTAGGCGATGCTGGCCACGTAGACGTAGGCAGGGATCTCCGACGTGCGGCAGCAGTAGCCGAAGTCGGGCGCCTTCGTCGTGTAGTTGCCCGGCAGGTGGACCTGGCCGGCGTTCGCGTACCATGGCGTCGTCTGCGTCTCCGGCCGCCCCCCGAAGACGGCCGGCGGCTCGAAGCGCGTGCCGGGCTGTGGGGTGAGGAGGGCGTTGTCGTAATGCCAGTGCTGAAAGCCGGCCTCGACGAGCAGCCGGTTGGTCGCGGTGTAGGTCCACTTGGTGGGCCAGACGTACTGCGCCCCCCGCGAATAGACCAGCGGCACCGTCGCCCAGTCGGTCGTGGCCGAGCCGAAGGAGTGTGACTGGTAGCGCCAGAACTGGTCTCGGTAGCTGGTGACCTTGTGGTTCCGGCCCGCCTGCCAGGTGAGGCGGAAAGAGGCGTTGTCGGTGGCGGTATCGTTGAACCCCGGCCGGCTCGGGTCGGGCAGGAGCCGGCCTGTCTCCGGGTCCGGTGAGAAGTAGCTCGCGCCCGCGGAGCCGAGCCTGGCGTGGTTGACGCGCCCGGAGACGTAGAACCAGAGCCGGTCGCGCACCATCCGCCCGCCGAGGGCGGGGTTGAGGTCGAACATGTTCTCCGTGGACGAGGGCGTCGTGGCGCCGATGGCGCGCAGCTCGTCGGTGATGTTGTTGGCCTGCCAACCGCTGACCATTCCGCTGAAGTAGAGGTCACCACTGAAATCGTTCGAGCCCTCCTTCGGAATCATGTTGATGCGGATGCCGCCGCCCGCGGTCTCGGCCGTCGTCGGGTTGGTCTCGATGGAGACCTCCTGCGTCATCCCGATGTTGTCGTAGGGGAGGTTGCCGCCGCCCGTGATCATCTGCGTGTCGATGCCGTCAATCTGCGACGTGTTCTGGGCGCTGCTCTTTCCGCGCGCGGTCATGTACTGCTGCACGATGGTGCTGCCCCCGCCGCCCAGCATCGAGCCGGTCATCTTCATGCCCGGGAGGATCTTGCCCACGGTGTGGGTGGTGCGGTTGGTCGGCAGGGCCTGGATGGTCTCGCGGTCGATCACCGAACGCTGGGTGGCCTGCTGAACGTCGACCACCGGGGTGGCGCCCGACACGGTGACCGTCTCTTCGAGGGAGCCGACCGCGAGCCGGGCGTTGATCGGCACGCTCGCCCCGGCCACGACCTCGACGCCGTCCCGGACGACGGTGCGGAAGCCCGGCAGGGTGAAGGTGATCGTGTAGAGGCCGGGGCGAAGCGCCTCGATGGCGTAGCGCCCCTGCCCGTCGGTGAAGGCCACCCGGCTCTGCTCGATGAGCGCATCGCTGGCCGCCTCGACAGTGACGCCGGGCATCACGCCGCCGGTCTCGTCCGAGACGCTGCCGGCGATGGAGCTCTGAGCGAGCGCGGCGGGGACCGCTGCCAGGAACGCCGTGCCCAGGACGACCGCTATTGCCGACGAACGCCCCGGCCTTCCGGGACGGAATGCTGCTTGCTCTGTTGCGATGTGGTTTTCCGTCGTCTTTTTCACGCCTTCCGTGTCCTTTCTCCTTGCCGTACGCCGACCGGGCGTGGATTGTCGTCTCGATGGACCGCGCCGGCCCGCGGGGAGACCACGCCCCCTCCGCCTCCCGCCGCGTCAGAGTGACCAGCATCTCCCCGCCGGTCATCGCCTCGACGCCCTGACGATCAACACCAGGGCGAGCGGGACGGCGCCTGCAGATCGACCGCGGCAGCCTGGAGTTCAAGGGTGTACGATGATCAGGACGGATGAGCACCCGGAAACCGAACGGTCGGGCAGCGAGAAAAGTCGATGTGGAACGACCGGCCGCAACGGATCCCGGTACCGGCCCCGCCCCTTGGAGTTCGTGCCCGAGGACCACCCCGCCGCGAAACGGGGCCGAGACGTGTCAACGGCGGCGGCCGTGGCGAGCTCATGGCGAGCCGCCGCGCCTTCGTGCATGACGAGGCGCGGTGGAGAGACCGGCGCACATGGCCTCAACGCGGCAGAATCCCGACCGGCCTGGTCCTGATGGTCCGGATTCCGAACAGCGCCTGCTGGAGCGCGTTCGAAGGGGCAGCCGCTCCGCCCTGGGCGCGCTGCTCACCCGCCACTCGTCCTGGCTCCGCGGCTGGGCGCGGGGCCGCCTGCCGGCCTGGGCCCGCGACGGGCTCGACACCAGCGACATCGTCCAGGACGCCCTCCACCGCACGCTCGAGCGGCTGTCGAGCCTCCGCTCGGCGCACGCCAAGGCGCTGCGCGTCTACCTGCGGCGCGCCGTCCAGAACCGGATCGGCGACCAGCTGCGGCGCGCGATGCTCCGCCGGAGCGTGGTTCCGCCGAGCGAGCCGCTCCTGCTCTCCGAGGAGGGGGCGCCGCAGCTTCGGCAGATTCTCGACGACGAGACCTGGGCGAGTTACCTGGAGGGTCTGAAGCGCTTGACGCCGCGCCACCGGCGGCTGATCGCCGGCCGCATCGAGTGCGGCTACAGCTTCCGGCAACTGGCCCTGCTCGAGCGGCTGTCGTCGCCCGACGCCGCGCGCATGGCGTTCCGGCGGGCGCTGGTACGGCTGAGCAAGGCCATGCCGGATGCGTGACGCAAGACCCGCCGCCGTGCCGGTGCGGAGCACCGACGGCTCGCCGGGCCCGGCAGCCCGCGACGCGGCTCGCGTTCTTCTGCTCGACCCACCGTTCGGTTCCCGCCGGTTCAAACGTCTTTCATCGTAGATGGGGCGTTTCGGACGGCTGACCCTCCCGGTCCGGCCTTCCGCAACCCCGTGCGACCGGGTGCAGGTCCACCATGTTGCCGAAACCGAAGCCGCCGAGGAGCGACGACATGCCGGCCGACGGCGAAGAGCGTGACGACGTCGTCGAAGATGTCGCCGATGCCCTGACGCTGAACCAGGAGGTTCAATGGGAGCGGTGCGAGAAGCTCGCCACGCCGGCCGAGCGCCGCGCCCTCGCCAACCTACGCACCCTCGCCCGGGCGGTGACCGGCGTCGAGCCCGAGGCGTCGCCGACCGCCGTCGCCGCCCCGCGCGGCCGCGCCCTCGTGCGCCGCGCCGCGCAGGCCCTCGTCGCCATCGCCGCCGTCGAGGTGGCCGCGGCGCTGATGCTGCTGCCCTGGGCGTGGGGAGACTATCAGCGCCAGCACGGCGAGCTCGCCGTCTTCATGGCGACCAAGCTGCTCGGGCATGCGGCGAGCGCCGGCCTGCTGCTGTTCGCCGGTCGCCACGACCCGCGAACCTGGCTGCTGGGCGTCTACTGGCTGCTCAAGGCCACCCTGCCCCAGATGCACATGTTCCCGGCGTTCATCACGGACATGCCGCCGCCGGAGCACTTTTCGGCCTTCATCCAGGACATGCCCGCGCCGGTCAGGCTGTGTCTCTACCTGTACGTCCCTTCGTTCGTGTTCGCACCGGCGTTCCTGTGGATGTTCGCCCGCGAGTGCCCGCGGGTCCACCGCCGGGCCCCGCTCGACGACCTCGCGCGCCGCATGGTCCCGGTCAGCGTCGCCATCGGCTTCGCGATCTGGGTCGGGGCCGGGGTGACGCTCCAGCTCGCGCAGGTGGGCTACGCGACAGCGTTCGTTCCGGTGGTGCTGGACGGATCGGTCGCCGCCCTGGACCTGCTGGCCCTGGCGGCGGTCGCCGTCGTCATGCTGCGGGCGCATACGGCGCCGGCCGACGAGAGGCGGCGGGTCGTGGTGTTCAGCGCCGGGTTCCTGCTGTTCATGGGCCTGTCGGCGGCCTACGACGTCGCCGAGGCGTTCAGGCCGGGGTACTGGGTGACCAACTACCGGTGGTCGCCGGCCGTGCTCGCGATGGAGGTGATGCGGTTCCCCGGCCTCGTCCTGCTGTGGTACTCGGTGCTCGCCGCCCGCGTACCTCACGTGCGGGAGGTGGTACGGGCCGGCTACGAGCAGTTGCTGGCGCGGCCCGGCCTGCTGCCGGCGGTGGCGGCCGCGCCGGTCCTGGGCCTGGCCTGGGTCGCGGCGAGCCGTCCGGACCGCCCGGTGGGGGCGCTTCTGGC
>JAJEFC010000207.1 GCA_022820675.1 Vicinamibacteria bacterium
CGCCGCACCACAAGTACCGTCGGACACCGGTCCCCTTCGCCGGTCCCTCACCACGATCAGCGCGTTGCCGGATCCAACCGCGCCCTGCCTCGCCGCCGCAGAACGGGTTGGGCAGCCGACGAAGAAGAGCCGCACCCATTCCCCAAGAAGTACAAGGCCCAGTACGACGATTATCCAGGCGTTCTGCTCAGTGTTTCGAACGCGCCGGAAACAGGCGACGCGAAGGGTGACGTCATACATGTCAACTGGAAGGATGTCGGCGGG
Source organism: Vicinamibacteria bacterium (assembly GCA_022820675.1). Taxonomy (GTDB): domain Bacteria; phylum Acidobacteriota; class Vicinamibacteria; order Vicinamibacterales; family UBA8438; genus JAJEEA01. The sequence continues at coordinate 265 of JAJEFC010000207.1, forward strand.
ATCATCAGGTCCCTGCTGCGCGACGAGAGCTTCACGGACTGCCACGTTCGTGCGTTCGTGAAGCGATACCTCCACGTCATCGACGATAAGCTGGTCCGGGCCGGAAACAGTCTCGCCGAGCAACTTCTGAAGGAGCATGAACCGTTGCTCCGGCGCCTTCACGGCCAACCGTCCGTGCTCGACGGCCTGAAGCACGCTCCGCACCGGAAGACCGTCGAATCACTGATGGAGTACTGCCAGGGGAGGTTCGCCAAGCTGAGAGCGGAAGTCGAAGACTACCTGACGCGGAAGCCCGGGACCAACGTGGGCACCAGGAGGACGTCGGGCTCGGGGCTGGGTTGCTGGCTGCACTGGTACGACATGCCGTTCGGCAAGGAGCTGAACGTGTACGACAGCGTCTGGTGGTGTTTCACTTTCGAACCTCGCCACGTGCTCCTGCAGCTCGCGAACTGGGGCCGCCATCGGGACGAGAAGTCGAGCATGGACCGACTATGGAGCTTCCTGCAGGAAACGCCGATCGATCCGGACAGGGCCGCGCGGTATCCCATGGAAGGGCGCGTCATCTATCAGCACAGCCTGCTGAAGGACGACGAGCTGTCCGGACCGTTCGACGAAGTGGCGAAGTTGCTTCGCCACAGAATGGACGAGTTCTTCGGCGTCGGCGGCGACCGGCAGAGAATACAGCGCTACTTCAAGTGCCTCGCCTTCCATCCGCGGGAACCGCGGGACCCCGAGGAAGGCCAAACCACGGGCTGACAACTCGGCGCCGCCGATCAGGGCAGGTCTGCACGCGGGGTCCGCGTGAACCCCAGCTCCTCGGAACCGCCAGTCGCCGTCGCGTCCCTTGCCCATGACCGCGAGTGTCGAGTCGTCCGCGGTCCGCCGTTCGCCGAAACCGCCTACCCCCGATGCTCCCGGAAGCGGAACGTCGCCTCCGACTGCTGCCGCGTGAGCTGCAGGGTGACCAGCGCGGTGCGGTGGGGCGCGAAGAAGCGGCCGATGGCGTCGCGGGGGATGCGCACGCCGCCCCGGCCGCCGCTGCCGAGGGTGGTGAAACCCACCGGCGTGCGCTCGTCGAGCTCGGGGTAGGCGGTGATGCTGAGGCTCAGGGCCTCGTGCACCTTGTCGATGGTGCGGGCGAGGCGCGTGCAGTCGACGTAGACGCTGCGGTACGAGGCGTCGCCCGAGTACTTGTGCACCTTGCGGATGGCCGACTCGTGGAAGAGCCGCGCCACGAGGTCGCCGCGGTCGTGGTCGTCCTCGTAGAACTCCAGCAGGTGGTCGTCGACGCCCACCCCGTACTGGTCGCGCACGTGCACCACGGTGTTCTGGAAGCCGTGGTTCCGCGCGTCGCGGCGCGGGGCCTCGGGCAGCAGGGCCCGGTTGCCGGCGTCCAGCTCCTGCCGCCACGCCTCGAACCCGTCGTCGTCGACGGTCAGCCCGCGCACGATCTTCTCGAGCAGGTCGCCGTCGGGGGTGTCCCGCGCCTCCTCGCGGACGGGGCGCCGCCGGTGCGACAGGGTGATGGTGCCGTGGTTGTGGTCTTCGAGCACGCCGAACGCGGTCGACCCCGACGACTCTTCCAGCGTGTACTCGACGCCGACGCCGCCGGCGGCCGGCCGCGCGGGGAACACCGCGCCGATGCGCACGCAGTCCATGTTGGCGGTCGACGCGCGCACCGTCCCGTCCGACCCGTCCTCGTTGGCGATCGACGAGATGCCGCGGAAGCCGCGGTTGCCGACGAGCACCGTGCACAGCACGTGGCCGGCCTGGTACATGGTGCCGCCCCGGCCGAAGCGGTCGCGTTCGGCGAGCCGCCACGTGTAGGGGCTGGCGAGCTCGAGCCCCCGCAGGATGTGGGTGCCGGTCTCGAACGCCCGCCCCTCGGGCTTCTTGGCGACGAAGCCCTTGTAGACCCGCCCGATGAACGAGCGGCCCTTGTGGGCGAGGTGCGAGCCGAAGTTGGCGGGGGCCAGCATGACGAGGCGCTTCACCGGCGCCCGGGCCGGCGTGGAGTGGCGCGCGAGCCAGTCGCGGATCACCAGGCCGCCGGTGCTGTGGACGACGGCGTCGACGGCCCCCTTCCGCCGCGGCAGCCCGTGGCGGCGCCACGCCACGTCCATCGCCTCGACGACGTCGTCGAAGCGCACCTCGTCTTCCATGCTCACGTAGTCGGCGAGCGAGACGATGGACACGTGGCGCGCCAGCCGGGCGCGCAGCAGCCGGGCCAGGGGCTCGAAGGTCTGGGACGTGTCGCTCCAGCCGTGCAGGATAACGATGGGTCGATCGGGCATCTCGCGTCGCCTCCGCCTGTTCCGCCGGTAGCCGCATGAGGTCGGCGGCCGGCGTCGCCGCGACGCCGGCCGCCCCGATGCCGGTGCGGGCCGTCCACCTGACCGGCTCGGCGCGCAGCCCCTGCGCGTCCTCCCGGGTGGCCAGGTGCTCCGGCGCGGCGGCCTCGATCCGGGCCAGCCGTTCCTCTTCGCTGGGCATCGGTGCTCCGCAGGCCGCACGGACGTGCTCTCCATCGCACGGCCGATGGCGGCACACCCTATCACGTTTTGCCTCGCGCGGCGCCTCCTCGAGGGTCCGCTCGCCCGCTGGGCGAGGCCGGACCGCCGCCGTCCGGCGGCCGCCGCCCCCGCGCCGGCTTCCGAATGGCGAGCGCCCCAGCGGGTGCCTCCGCCAGCGAGACCAGGCTGTAGCCGGCGTCGGTGAGGGCCTGCGGAGGGGCCTGCCCCTGCGCTTCGTGGCCCCGGCTTCGTTGGGAGCATTCGCCCTCTCTTCCCGCATCAGGGCATGTTCAATCTCACCCCCAATTTTTGCGTTCCTGGCGGCAAATTGCGCTATCCGGTCCACCACAGCAGGCGAAAGTCCAACCCTCTGGCTGTCAGCTACTTGCCCCACTTTCAGGCGAAAGTCTGGCGGACCGGATCTGACGCGTCAGCTTCCATGCGAGCTTTTGGCAGATTCTCGCAACCCACTGACAGTCAGGGACTTGCGGTGCTCCTGAAATGCGGCGATACCCAAGTCCGTGCACAATTCGCGGCTCGCGCAACGACGCAGGAGGCCCGGAACAGATGCGGAGCGGTAGTCGACACCGGGGGGAGGCAGGGGGCGGATGGAGTGGTTTCCCCCCGCTGCTGGCGACAGACGGACGGATTCACA
>JAJEFC010000367.1 GCA_022820675.1 Vicinamibacteria bacterium
CGCCTGCGGCCGGACTCTCGCCCGCGCCGTCGGCGGCATCCGGTCGCGGGCGGACGACATGGTCTGGGTGCGGGGCGTCAACGTGTACCCGACCGCGGTCGAGGCGGTGGTCCGCCGGTTCCCCGAGGTCGTGGAGTACCGTTGCACGGTGTCCACCCGCGGTGCGCGCACCGAGCTGGCCGTCGAGGTCGAGCTGCAGGGGAACGCGGTGGACACCGGGGCGGCGAACGCGGTGGGCACCGCCCTGCACGAGGCGCTGGGCCTGACCGTGCCGGTGCGGGTGGTGGACGCGGGCACCCTGCCCCGGTTCGAGCTCAAGGCGCGGCGCTTCGTGGTGGAGAAGTCGACGGCGGCAACGGTGGACACAGGAGCACGGCAATGAGTGAAGTCAAGCTGTCGGGAATCGCCAACGTCATGCTGGGCACGACCGATCTGGCGCGATCGGTGGCCTTCTACCACGAGACCCTGGGGCTCGACATCCGGTTCGAGTCGCCGGGCTTCGCCTTCCTCGACGGGGGCGGCGTGACCCTCGTGCTCAGCGAGGCCCACGCGCGGCTCGCCGACCCGGTGGCGGGGGGCACGGAGATCGTGTTCGGGGTCGAGGACGTGACGGCCGCCCACGCGGCGTTGGCGGAGCGTGGAGTGGCGTTTCTGAGCGAGCCCCGCAACGTCACCGGCGACCAGTGGGCGGCCAACTTCCGCGACCCCGACGGACACCTGCTGTCGGTGTTCGGCCCGCGGGGCGTCGGGGCCTGAGGACGTGCCGGCGGGCACGACTTCCGGTCGCGCCCCCGCCGTTTCGGCACTATAGTGAACGGGTCGACGCGGAGGCTCCGCGGAACGACCCACGGCCCCCGATCATCCCTGCGGCCGGGCGAGATCCGCCGACAGCGCGAAACCGGCGACCAGCAACCGGAAGGACACCGATGGATACGCGCATCTCCCGGCGCCAGTTGCTGAACACGGTCGGCGCGGCCGGCGGGGCGGCGGCCGTGCACGCCGCTGCCACCGCGCTGGGGCTGCTGCCGGGGGTGGCCCGGGCCGGTCAGCCGTCTCTCCGGCCGGCCGGGGGCCGGCCGCGGCACGTCGTCGTCATCGGGGCCGGTATCGCCGGCCTGACCGCCGCCTGGGAGCTGCGGAAGGCGGGGCACCGCTGCACGGTCCTCGAGGCCTCGCACCGCCCCGGGGGGCGCAACCTGACCCTGCGGCACGGCGACGTCGTCGACGAGCTGGGCGCCCGGCAGGTCTTCGAGTTCGACGACCACCCCGATCTCTACTTCAACGCCGGTCCGGCGCGCATTCCCGGCGCCCACGCGAACTTCCTGCGCTACTGCCGCGAGCTCGACGTCCCCCTCGAGATCTTCGTCAACGACAACCGCAACGCCTGGGTCCACGACGACGACGCCTTCGGCGGCCGGCCCATCCGCAACCGCGAGTACATGACGGACGCCCGCGGCTTCCTGGCCGAGCTGCTGGCGAAGTCGGTCGACCCGCGAGCCCTCGACGCGGGTCTCGACGCCGAGGACCACGAGCGGCTGCGCGAGTTCCTGCGCGCCTACGGCGACCTCGACGAGAAGCTCGCCTACCACGGCTCGGACCGCGCCGGCTATGCGAGCGGCGGCATGACGTCGCCCGGCGTCAAGAAGCCGGTGCGCGGCTTCCCGGAGCTGCTCGACGCCAACTTCTGGCGCGAGTACATGCACTGGGGCGAGCTGGCCGACCAGGCCGCGCCCATGCTGCAGCCCGTCGGCGGCATGGACCGCATCGTCGACGGCTTCATGCGCCGGGTGGGCGACGCGGTCGAGCTGCGGGCGGCGGTGCGCGAGATCCGGCTCGGCGAGGCCGGGGTGGAGGTGGCGTACACGGGCCCTCGCGGCGAGATACGGGCCGTTCAGGCCGACTACTGCCTCGACAGCATCCCCTGCCACCTCGTGGTGGGCCTGCGGCACAACTTTCCCGCCCGGTACGTGCGGGCGCTCTCCGCCCCGGGGCGCGGCAGCCTCTTCAAGCTGGCGTTCCAGGCGAAGCGCCGGTTCTGGGAGGACGAGCACATCTACGGGGGCATCTCCTGGACCAACCAGGACATCACCCAGATCTGGTATCCGCCGCACGGCATCCACGGCGACTCGGGAGTGATTCTCGGCGCCTACGCCTTCGACGAGGGCCCGGGGCGGCGGCTCACCCGGCTGTCGCCGGCCGAACGCATCGAGGCGGCGCTGGCCCAGGGCGAGAAGGTCCACCCCGACTACCGGCGGCTCGTGGATCGGGGCGTCAGCGTGGCGTGGTACCGCATGAACCACGTGCTCGGCTGCTCGACCCGGTGGACCGACGAGGCGATGCGGGACCACTTCGCGACGCTGCAGGATCCCGTCGGCCGGCACTACATGGTGGGCGATCAGATCAGCTATCACCCGGGCTGGCAGGAGGGAGCCATCCAGTCGGCCTACCACGCGCTCGAGGACATCGAGCGGCGCGAGCGGGAGGCGGGGGCCGCAGGCTGAGGGCGGGCAACCGAGAACACCCAAGGACACCGAAGGAAACTACCTTGCCACGCGCCAAGCGCAGGAGCCGAGGGAAACGGGCTACGCGCGGGCGCAGTCAACGACTTCATCTGGATCATCGTCCCAAGCCATGAAGGAGCTTCTTCGATCGTCTGCGCCCGTTCGATGGCCGGCGTTCGTTCGATGGCCGGCGCTCGCGGGCGCGATGCTCATGGCGGCGGGCCCGGGAGGGGCGGCGGCGCAGGCGCCGGATGCCGGACCGTCCGCGCCGCGGGCCCTGTACGTGGCCGCCTGCGCGTCCTGTCACGGCGCCGACGCGCAAGGCAATCCGCTCATCGACGCGCCGGTGCTCGCGGGGCTGAGCGCCGAGTACCTGGAACGCCAGCTCGACGGCTTCCGCCGCGGCTGGCGGGGCCGGCACCCCGAAGACCGGGAAGGCGCGGAGATGCGCCCCATGATCGACGGGTTCGCCGACGCCGACCTCGCGGCGCTAGCGGGCTGGCTGGCGTCGCTGCCCCTCCCGGCGCCTGCCGGCGCGGCGGCTGACGACGCGGAAGCGGGGGCCGCCGGGGGGGCGCCGGCGGGCGACCCGTCGCGCGGCCGGACGCTCTACGCCGCCTGCGCGGTCTGCCACGGGCGGTCCGGGGAGGGCAACGACGCCCTCGGGGCGCCCCGGCTCGCCGGCCAGGCGGGCTGGTACACCGCGCGGCAGCTCCGCAAGTTCGTCGACGGCGTGCGGGGCTCGCACCCCGACGACACCTCGGGCGCCTCCATGCGCACGAGCGTGGCCGACCTCGACGCGCGCGACGTTCCCGACGTCGTCGCCTGGATCGAGGCGCTGCAGCGCGCTCCCGGCGAGTGAAGAGGCGCCGCGAGGACCTGGCGTTCTGCCCGTCGCCGGCGCCGCCCGCCGGCATGAATCACGCCGCCGCCGCGTCTTTCACGGCAACCCGGCCGGACGCGTGTGTGGTACGGTGTAGCCTTTTGATTGGGGATTGTATCGATATAATCCCTTTCGATTCGATCCCCGAGGCATTCAGACAACGAAACCGAGAAACACCCCGAGACATGGTCATGAGAGCGCGATGTTCGCCGTTCGTCTGCGTTGCCGGCCTGTTCGCCGTCCTGACCGCCGGCTCGGCCCGGGCCCAGTTCCTGGAGAGCTTCGACGAGACGCTCTGGGGAGTACAGGGCTCCTTCACCCCGACGTGGCAATTCCCGGACGGGTGCGGCTCTTCTTCGTCGGCTGCCCAACCCGTTCTGCGGCGGCGAGGCAGGGCGCGGTTGGATCCGGCAACGCGCTGATCGTGGTGAGGGACCGGCGAAGGGGACCGGTGTCCGACGGTACTTGTGGTGCGGCGGCC
>JAJEFC010000275.1 GCA_022820675.1 Vicinamibacteria bacterium
GCGGAGCCGCGGGCGACGCCCGGCGAGCCGGCCCCGGCCAGGGCGCCCCGCGGCCCCGCCTCACGCCCGACCGGCCCGGCCGGAAACCGCGCCACGGGATCGGCGCGGCTTCCGGCGGGCTCCGATCCGTTGCGATGAGCGACGCGCTCCGGACCCTGATCGCCCGGCGCATCCGTGACCGCGGGCCGCTGACGGTGGCGGCGTACATGGAGATGGCGCTGTACCACCCCGAGCTGGGCTACTACGCCCGCGCGCCCCGGCGAACGGGGCGCGCGGGCGACTTCTACACCAGCGTGGACGTCGGCCCGCAGTTCGGCGCGCTGCTCGCGGCCCAGATTGACGAGATGCGCCGGCTGCACGCGGCCGCCGGGGGGGCCGGGTTCGACCTCGTCGAGGCCGGGGCCGGGAACGGTCAGCTCGCCCGCGACGTGCTCGACGCGGCCGAATCGGCGCATCCCGCCCTGCACGCGGCGGCGCGGCTGACCCTGGTGGAGACGAGCCCGGCCGCGCGGGCGGCGCAGCCCGAGACTCTGGGCCCGCACCGCGACCGCCTGCACGCCAGCACCCCCGCCCTGCCGGACCGGGTCTCCGGGGTGATCGTCGCCAACGAGCTGCTCGACGCGCTGCCCACCCACGCCGTCACCATGACCGCGGACGGCCTGCGGGAGGTGTACGTCGACGCGGACGGCGGCCGCTTCGTCGAGAGGGCCCGGCCGCCGTCGAGCCCGGCCCTCGAACGCTACCTCGACCGGCTCGGCGTCACCCCGCAGCCGGGGTGGCGGGGCGAGGTCAACCTCGCGGCGGTCGACTGGGTGCGCGCCGCGGCCCGGCGCCTGACGCGAGGTTTCCTCATCCTGATCGACTACGGCCATCCCGCGGGCGAGCTGTACGCAGGCCGCCACGCGAGCGGGACCCTGACCACGTTCCAGCGCCACCTCGTGGACCCGGCCGGCACCGGCCCCGACCGCCGGGGCGGGCCCGCCTGGCTCGCCGATCCGGGCGAGCGGGACATCACGTCGCACGTGGACTTCACGTCGATCGAGCTCGCGGCGCGCGACGAGGGCCTCGAGGTCCTGGGCTTCGTCGACCAGACCCGCTTCCTCCTCGGCCTCGGGGCCCTCGACGATCCCGCCATGGCGGCGGACACGGCCGGCGCCCTCCGCCGCCGCCTCGCCCTGAAGACGCTGCTCGCGCCGGGGGGGCTCGGCGGCACTCACCGGGTCCTGATGCTCGGCAGGGGCGTCGGGCGCCCCGCCCTGAAGGGGTGCTCGTTCACGTGGCGGGAGGCGGCGTCGTGACGGGCCCCGTCGAGCGCGAGATCAAGCTCCGGTACGACACGCCCGACGCGGCCCGGCGGGCGGTGGTCGAGGCGGGGGCGCGGCCCCTGCGGGCGCGGCGCCTGCAGAGCGACTGCCTGCTCGACCGCGAGCGCGACCCGCTCGCCGACCGCGCCTGCACCCTGCGGGTCCGCATCGACGGCGACGCGGCCCGGGTGACCTTCAAGGGCGCCCCGAAGCTGGGCACGACCAAGGTGCGCGAGGAGCTGGAGACGGCGGTGGGCGACGGCGAGGCGATGCTGCAGGTGCTGGAGCGGATCGGCTTCCGCGTCTGGTTCCGCTACCAGAAGTACCGCGAGGAGCTCCGGCGCGGCGACCTCGTGATCGCGGTCGACGAGGCGCCCATCGGCACGTTCGTCGAGCTCGAGGGCGGCGAGCCCGACATCCTGGCCATGGCCGCCGACCTGGGCCGGGAGCCGTCCGACTTCATCCTCGATTCGTACCTGGCGCTGTTCCGCGCCCACTGCGCGGCGACGGGAGCGTCGGGCGACCACATGGTGTTCGACGCCCGGCCGCCCGCGGCGAAACCGCGCGCCGCATCGCGCCCGGCGGGCGCGGCCGGGGTTGACGGCGAGACGGTCGCGGACGTCGAATCGCATGGGGTTGGCGGCGGCGGACCGCCGCGGCGCCGCCCCGACCAGGGGCGAGGATGACCGGTCCCCTGCCGCCCGCCCTCGTGCTCGCCGCCGGCCTCGGCACCCGCCTGCGCCCGCTGACGTTCACCCGTGCCAAGGCGGCGGTGCCGGTCGCGGGCACGCCGCTCATCTGCCGGCAGCTCCGGGGCCTGGCGGAGGCCGGCATCCGCGACGTCGTGGTCAACCTGCACCACCGGCCCGAGACCGTCGCCGCCGTCGTGGGCGACGGCGCCGCCCTCGGCTGCCGCGTCCGCTACTCGTGGGAACGGACGGTCCTCGGCTCGGCCGGCGGGCCGCGCCGCGCGCTGCCCCTGCTCGACGACCGGTTCTTCATCGTCAACGCCGACACGCTCTGCGCCGTCGACCTCGGCGCCCTCCTCGACCGGCACCGCGCCGCGGGAGCGGTGGCCACGCTGGCGGTGACCGCGCATCCGGCGCCCCACCGCTACGGCGGCGTGCTCGCCGATCCGGGAGGCCGGGTCGCGGGGTTCGCCCCAGCCGGCGCCCCCGCCGGCGCCGGCGCGCCGTGGCACTTCGTCGGCGTGCAGATCGTCGAGGCCGCGGTGTTCCGCGACCTGCCCGACGGCGTGCCCGCGGCGACCGTCGGCGGGCTCTACGACACCCTGCTCGCGGCGGGGCGGCCGATGGCGGTGCACGAGGTCGCGGGGCCGTTCCACGACATCGGGACGCCGGCCGACTACGTCGCGACCGCGCAGGCGGTCGCGGCGGCGGAAGGGCGCTCGCCGTTCTCGACCGGAGATCGTTCGGCGGTCCACCCCACCGCGCGGGTGGAGCGCTCCATCCTGTGGGACGACGTGACGGTGGGGGCCGACTGCGTGGTGACCGGCTGCGTCCTCGCCGACGGGGTCCGGGTGCCGGCCGGCGCCGTCCTCGACGGGCAGGCGGTGGCCCCGGCCGGCGCCGGCCACGACGGCGAGCCGGCGCCCCCGGTGCACGAAACGCGGCTCGGCGACCTGCGGATGGCGCCTCTTTGAGCCGCCTTCGCGGACCAGCTCTCATCCTGGGCACCGATTCACCGACCATGTCCGGAGACATAGCGACCGCCCCCATCGACGAGCGGGTGGCCGAGTACCTGCGCCGCTCGAACCTGGGCACCGTGGCGACGCGGGTCGAGCCCCTGCACGGCGACGCCTCCAGCCGCGCGTACGTGCGGGTCGCCGCGCCCAACCGGCCGCCGGTGGTGCTGGCGCTGCACCCGGAGCCGTTCGTCCCCGGCTCGCTGCCCCAGATCGTGGTGGGAGCGATGTTCGGCCGGCTGGGGATCCCGGTGCCCGCGGTGCTCGACGAGGCCGCGGACCTGGGCATCCTCGCCGTCGAGGACCTCGGCGACGAGACGCTGCAGAGCTGGATGGCGGGCGGCGCCGACCGCGACCCGGCGCCGCTGTACCGCAAGGCGATCGACTACCTAGCGGCCCTGCAGACCCGCGGCGCGTCGCTCCGGGACGAGGGCGCCCGCCCCTTCACCCTCGCCTTCGACGTTCCGAAGCTGACCTGGGAGCTCGACTTCTTCCGGTCGGAGTTTCTCGAGGCGCACCGCCGGGTCGCGCTGAGCCCGTCCGCGTCGGAGGCGCTCGGGCGCGAACTCTCGGTCATCGCCGAGGATCTGGCGGCAGAGCCGCGGGTGCTCTGCCACCGCGACTACCACTGCCGGAACCTCATGGTGCGGAACGGCGGGCTGGTCGTCATCGACTACCAGGACGCCCGCCTCGGGCCCGGCACCTACGACCTCGTCTCGCTGCTCCGGGACTGCTACGTCGACCTGCCGGACGGGCTGACCGCCGCGCTGACCCGCCGGTTCCTCGACGCGGTGCCCGCGCAGCGCACCCGCGACTTCCAGGCCCGGTTCGACCTGATGTCGGTGCAGCGGCACCTGAAGGCCCTCGGCACGTTCGGCCACCAGGTCGCCCGGCTGGGGCGCGGGCACTTCGCCGAGCCGGTGCCCCGCACCCTCGCCTATCTGCGCCGGACCCTGCGGGCCTACCCGCGCTTCGAACGGCTGCGCGAGCTGCTTGCTCCGCACGTGCCCGAGCTCGGCGACGCCCTCGCCGAGGTGAGCGCGACAAGGAAGCGAGACCCGCCGGGAACGACGCCGAAACCGCCGGCATGACCGGCCGGGGGCGATCGTCGCGATTCCGCGGTGCACCCCTCGCCGACGGGTGCACGTCAGATTTGTTGGAGAGCCTGAGGCTGCCTTGGCGGCTCTTCGTTCCCGGAAGTCGCGAAGCAGCCGCGGAGCTTCCGGCCGTGCAGCGCGATGTCGGCGTCGGCCTCCGCGATGGTCCAGCCCGTGCCGGCCCCAACAATGCTCACGTGCACCCCCTGCCCACTTCCGAGACGACTTCGGGAACGACTTCGGAGAGAATCATAGGGAAGCCGGGTACCGCCCCATGAAGCGCCGACGCATCCGAGACGTCCTCGCCGCCCCGCCCTCCGACACGCCGATCACCGTCTGCGGCTGGGTCCGCACGAAGAGGACGGCCAAGCGCTTCGCCTTTCTCGCGATCAACGACGGCTCGTCGCAGGACACCCTGCAACTCATCGCCGACGCGGGCACCCCGGCGTTCGCGGCCCTCGACGGCGTGCTGACCGGCGCCGCCGTCCGCGCCCGCGGCGTGGTCAAGGCGTCGCCGGGGGCCGGCCAGCGCGTCGAGATGCAGATTGACGCGCTCGACGTCCTGGGGCCGGCGCCGGCGGACTATCCCCTCCAGAAGAAGGGCCACACCCTGGAGTTCCTGCGGGACATCGGCCACCTGCGCCCCCGCACCAACACCTTCGGCGCTGTCTTCCGGGTCCGCAACGTCCTCGCCGCCGCCGTGCACGAGTTCTTCCAGGGGCGGGGTTTCGTCTGGGCTCACACCCCGATCATCACCGGGTCGGACTGCGAGGGGGCGGGCGAGATGTTCCGGGTGGCGGCGCCGGCCGCCGGCGGGGCCGAGTTCTTCGGCCGGCCCGCCCACCTCACGGTGAGCGGGCAGCTCGAGGCCGAGTTCATGGCGATGGCCCTGGGCGACGTGTACACCTTCGGGCCGACCTTCCGGGCCGAGAACTCCAACACGTCGAGGCACCTGTCCGAGTTCTGGATGATCGAGCCGGAGATGGCGTTCGCGGACCTCGACGACGACGCCGCCCTCGCCGAGGACTTCCTCAAGGCGATGTGCAGAACCGCCCTCGAGCGGTGCGGGGCGGAGCTGGCGTTCCTCGAGAAGCACTACGACGCGGCGTCGTCCGGCGCCCTCCGCGACCTCGCGGAGTCGACGTTCGCGCGCCTCTCGTACACCGAGGCGGCGGACGCGCTGCAGAAGGCCGGCGTCGACTTCGAGATTCCCCACGCGTGGGGGCAGGAGCTGGCCTCGGAGCACGAACGGTACCTGACCGAGCAGGTGTGCGGGGGCCCCGTCATCGTCACCGACTACCCGCGCGCCATCAAGCCGTTCTACATGCGCGTCAACGACGACGGCGAGACCGTGGCGGCCATGGACGTGCTGGCCCCCCGCATCGGCGAGATCGTCGGCGGCAGCCAGCGCGAGGAACGGCTGCCGGTGCTGGAGCGGCGCATGGACGAGCTGGGCCTCGACCGCTCGGAGCTCGCCTGGTACTGCGACCTGCGCCGCTACGGCAGCGCCGAGCATGCCGGGTTCGGGCTCGGCTTCGAGCGCCTCGTGCAGTTCGTCACCGGCATGGCCAACATCCGCGACGTCATCCCCTGCCCGCGCGCGCCGGGGACCATCGACTTCTAGCCAGGGAGCTGAGACAGATGACCAGGCATTCCCGTCTCTGGACGGCGGCGATCGCCGCGGCCGGCTGCATCGTGGTGGCGGCCGCGGCCGGCGAGCAGAACCCGGGCGGCCGGTTCGCGGGGGTCGAGCTGACCGCCGTGCCGGTGGCCGGCAACGTGCACATGGTCACGCGGCCGGGCGGCGGCGGCAACGTCGGGGTGTTCGCGGGGCCCGACGGCGTGCTGCTGGTCGACTCGCTCTTCGCGCCGCTGGCCGAGCGGCTGATCGCAGCGGTGCGGACGGTCTCGAACGGCGAGATCCGCTTCCTGATCAATACGCACGTCCACCCCGACCACATCGGCGGCAACGGACCGCTGGCGGCGGCCGACGTCCTGATCTTCGCGCACGACAACCTCCGGGTCCGCATGCTCGACCGGCTCCGCACCCCGCGACGGGGCGGGGGCTTCTCGGCGCAGCCCGCGGCGGGGGCGCGGCCCGTCGTGACCTACAACGACACCGTGAGCTTCCACCTCAACGGCGAGGAGGTGCGCGCGTTCCTCGCCCCGCCCGCCCACACCGACGGCGACACCTTCGTGCACTTCCCGGAGTCGGACGTGCTGCACCTGGGAGACGTCTTCCGGACCACGAGCTATCCGATCATCGACGTCTACAACGGCGGCACGCTGGCCGGCACCGTCGAGGCCCTCGAGACGGCGATCCGCCTCGCGGGGCCCGACACGCGGGTCATCCCCGGCCACGGCGTCCGGGTGGTGGGCCGTGACGCCATGGTCGAGTTCCTCGACATGATCGTGGACGTCCGCGACCGGGTGCACGACCTGATCGCCGAGGGCCGGTCGCTGGACGAGGTGATGGCGGCGGCGCCCACCGCCGACTACGACGCACGGTGGGGGCAGGAGGCGACGTGGACCGCCAACGACTTCGTCCCCATCGTGTACCACGAGCTCGGCGGCGGATCGCTGTACCGGGGCGGCGAGTAGAGCCGAGGGCGTCCGGCGTCGAAGCACGCGCCGCGTTCGGCCGCGCGCGGCATCGGGGCGCGACAGAGTCGCTCGACGACGGCGGGACTTGCCCCTTGTTCAAGTTTCGGGGCGAAGCTTGAACAACGTCACGCACTATTGAAGAAACTTCAACAGCGCGGAGGGCGTGACGGCAGGGACCGCGCATGAGCCTGCGTCCTTGCCTTATCCCACCCGGGGGCATATCTTGGTCCACTGCAGGGCAGGACGCGGATCGTTTCCGGGGTTCATTTCGCTAGGAGAGGCACAGATGCGCAGGCAGTCCATCGTGGCGCTCGCAGCGGCGGCGGCGATCATGACGGCGGCGGCGGCCGCGGCGGGGCAGGCCCCGGACGGCTGGACGGCGCCGCGGACGGCGGACGGGCGGCCCGACCTGGGCGGCGTCTGGG
>JAJEFC010000369.1 GCA_022820675.1 Vicinamibacteria bacterium
TATCCGCGCTCGGCCACCGCGCAGTCGCAGCCGACGGTGGTGGGAGGGCGCCTGTTCGTGGCGAGCGAGCGCGGCGTGGTCTACGCGCTCGACGCCGCCAGCGGGTGCACCCACTGGACGTTCGAGGCGGCGGGCGGCGTCCGTAGCGCCATGACCGTGACCCGCCTCGCCGACGGCCGGCACGCGCTTTTTTTCGGCGACTTCGAGGCGAACGTCTACGCCCTCGACGCGGCGACCGGGGCCGAGATCTGGCGCCGGGACGTCGAGGCCCATCCGGGCGCCCGCATCACCGGGGCGCCGGTCGAGCACGACGGCCGGCTCTACGTGCCGGTGTCCTCCCTCGAGGAGCTGCTTGCCGCCAATCCCCGCTATCCCTGCTGCACGTTCCGCGGCAGCATCGCCGCCCTTGACGCGTCGACCGGCGAGTCGCTCTGGCAGAGCTACACCATCGACGAGGCGCCGCGGGAGCGCGGGCGCAACCCCGACGGCGCCGCCCTCATGGGGCCGTCCGGCGCCGCGGTTTGGTCGGCGCCGACCGTCGACGCGAGTCGCGGGCTCCTGTACGTCGCGACCGGCAACGCCTACACCGAGCCCGCCGCCGCCACCAGCGACGCGATCATCGCGTTCGAGCTCGACACCGGCGCGGTCCGCTGGACGAACCAGTTCACGCCGGGCGACGCGTTCATCCTCAACTGCGAGGGAGACAACCCCAACTGTCCGGAAGAGGACGGCCCCGACTTCGACTTCGGGGCGTCTCCGGTGCTGGTGACCGCGGCGGACGGCCGCGACCTGATCGTCATGGGCCAGAAGGCGGGGGTGGGCTACGCTCTCGACCCGGACCGCGACGGCGCCGTCGTGTGGCGCTACCAGGTCGGGGAGGGCAGCCTGCTCGGAGGCATCGAGTGGGGCTTCGCGGTCGACGCCGAGAAGGCGTACTTCGCCAACTCGGACTACCTGACGCCGGAGCCGGGCGGCCTCGCCGCGGTGCGCCTGACGACCGGCGAGCTGGTCTGGTTCGCCGAGCCCCACGAGCCGGTCTGCGAGGGGTGCAGCCCCGCGCTCCTGGCCGCCATCACCGCCATTCCCGGCGCTGTCTTCTCGGGCGCCTACGACGGCCTGTTTCGCGCCTACGACACCGAGGACGGGTCGGTCCTCTGGGAGTTCGACACCAACGGCGGGCACGAGACGGTGAACGGCGTCGAGGCCCGGGGCGGGTCGATCAACGGCCCCGGCCCGGTCGTCGTCGGCGGCATGGTCTACGTCAACTCGGGCTACGCCGCGTTCGGCGGCCGGCCCGGCAACGTGCTGCTGGCGTTCGGCGTGGATTGAAGCGGTTCGATGCGTCTCTACAGCGAGCTCGCGGAGTGGTGGCCGCTCGTCGACGATCCGGCGGACTACGCCGAGGAGGCCGGCGTCTACGCCGACCGGCTGCAGGAGGCGTGCGACGGCCCCGTCGAGTCCCTGCTGGAGCTGGGCTGCGGCGGCGGGAACACCGCGCTGCACCTGAAGCGGCGGTTTCCCCGCCTGCTGCTCACCGACCTGTCGCCCGAGATGCTCGCCGTCAGCCGCGCCCTCAATCCGGAGTGCGAGCACCAGGTCGGCGACATGCGCACCCTGCGCCTGGGCCGGACCTTCGATGCCGTCTTCGTCCACGACGCGGTCTGCTACATGACGACCGAGGCCGACCTTCGCCGTGCCATCGAGACGGCGTGGGCGCATTGCCGCCCCGGCGGCGCCGTGCTGTTCCAGCCGGACTACGTGCGCGAGACCTTCCGGGCCGGGGCGTCCGCGGGGGGCTGCGACGAGCCGCCGCCCTCTGGATCCGGCGGGGGAGGCGCGCGGGGGCTGCGCTACCTGGAGTGGGTGTGGGACCCCGATCCGGGCGATACGGAGTACTTCGCCGACTTCGCGTTCCTGTTGCGCGAGCGCGACGGATCGGTCCGCGCCGTGCACGAGCGCCACGCCGAGGGCCTGTTCGCGCGCGGCCGCTGGCTGGATCTCCTCGCCGAGGTCGGGTTCGAGCCCCGCTGCGTGCCGCTCGTGGTCGCGGGCGTGGAGCCGGGCCGGCACGAGATGTTCGTGGGACGCCGGCCCCGAGCCCACCTCACGTAGGTGCCGCACGCTCGCAATCCGGGGGGCGACTAATCCTGAAGCTCAATTCATGAATGGTTCACGCGCATTGCTCCGACCCTCAATCCACCTCATCGACGACCAGCGCCTGGGCCATGTCGATCTGAAACAAGGGAACGGTGAGGGCCGGAAACTCCAAGCGGGCCAGCGACGAATGCACGAATTCTCGCCAGTATCCCCATACGTGAAACGGGCAATAGTGCAGAGCAAACGTCCTCAACTGTTCTTCGGTGAAGTCCTGCGGGTCGTCGTTGAAGGCGTACGACGCTTCGAGCGTCGCCTTGACGACAACGCATGGCTCGCACCTGCTGTCGTCATCATCCGAGGAGAGCGACGGGGCATCCAATCGAAACACCAAGGTGCTCGTCGCCTTGAACCCGATGTCTTTTTCGTCGCGAATCGAGTGGACAGTGGGCCGTTGGAAGTTGGTTGACGCGCGCAAATGGACGTCATCCTCCACTTCTTCGAAGGGCATCCATGTTCGCGCAGAAAGACCAGCGAATCGGACACGTACCAAGCGGGTACGAGTCACCACCTCGTTGGCGACCTGGATCGGCGTCAGGTCTCGGCGTGCAGGAGGCTCGGTCACGGATGGCGGAGCCTCCGGACCGCCGCCACTCGTAGACCGGCCAGTCTTCTTGACCATCACGCAGCGCGGCTGAGTTGACTGAGCGACGCGTCCTTCCAGACGTCGGAACCACCCACCGGAACGACGGGTGCGCGCCCTGCCTCAAGGCCAACCCCATTCGTCCACTCAAAAACGGGACGTCGCCGGGCCGATGGCCGCAAAGCTGCGCTTGCGAGACGACGGTGCAATTCCGTCTTGGCCGCTTCGAGAAATCGAGGGTCCGACCTCAAACGAACCAGACGGTCCAGTGCCTGTGTCTGGATCTCGCCTCTCTTCCAGCGCTTGAGCGTGGCGATGCCGACGAACACGTAGCTGGCGAACTCGGGCCACGTCATCTTCAGGTTACGGCGCAAGCGGTCAATCTCGTCGATTGTCAGCAAGCCGACCTTGCGACGATAGGCGTCGGACACCGCCCGGTGGTACGTGCGGACATTCTTGCCCAGAATGACGACTCGCCCACAGTTCATGCACCGAGGCGCGTTCAGCGTCACGGAGACGCGCTCGCCCTTCAGCTCGGCATCAACGGTTCGGAGAGCCTCCGACTCGACGACATGCCCACACTTGATGCACTTCATCCGTGAATACCCGATGATGAGTCTACGTCTTGGTGGATTCGTGAAAGCTCACGATGATCAGCCGCTCGTCGAACAACGAGAACTTCAGGTACATTTCGCGCCCGATGTGCGCAGAGAACCATGCGGCTTCGTACAGATCGTGCCCCGCACACAATCCGCCGTAGCCGGGATCTTCGCGTGCGTGAAGATCTCCGACCACAATCTCGCCAAGGCACCTGCGCAGGGCAACCGTAATGGCAGGCTCGCCACGAATACCGATCGCATCGCAGTCTCGACGAAGTCGGTCGTAGCTCTCCGGCTCCCAGCCGTCGCCCCGACGAATACAGCGACGAGCCTTTGCAAGTACTGGAGCGAGATCGCCTTGACCGCTTGGCCTGGACTCGTCCGCCATGGACAGCGCGCAAGTGTGGTCGACACCTGGATCCTCGGGAGCACCCGCGGTCGATAGACGTACGGTATCAATCGATACCTCTACTGTCAAGCGGCGGTCGAGGTTGTGCATGCGCGAGCGGCGGCGGCACGGGCCCCTGCAGTGATGGTGGGACTCGATAGGACGCTATTCCGCCTGCAGGGCCTGACGGGGGTCGGCCTGCGCGGCGCGGCGCGCCGGGAGGAACGAGGCGGCGAGGGCCGCCGTCACCAGCACGAGGGCGGCGGCGGCGAGGGCCAGCGGATCGCGGGGGCTGCGGCCCTCGAAGAGCAGTGGCGCGACGAAGCGGCCGGCCCAGAGCGCGGCCAGCCCGCCGGCGACGACGCCGACCACGGCCAGCGAGAGGCCGCGCGCGAGCACGAGGCGGAGGAGGTCCCACGCCTGGGCACCGAGGGCGCGGCGGATGCCGAACTCCAGCTCGCGCTGGGGCACGCCGAAGGCGATGACCGCGTAGAGCCCGAGGGCGGCGAGCAGGAGGGCGAGCAGGGCGGCGGAACCGAGCGGCCCGGTCCCGATGGTCCACGAGCGGATCACTTGCGCGAAGACGGTGGGCAGGCTCCGAACGCGGTCGGCCGGCAGGTCCGGGAACAGCTCGGCCAGCGCCGCGAGCACCGGGGGCACCGTGCGTCCGGGATCCCCGCGAGTGCGGACGATCAGGCTGCGCCCCCTGTTCGGGCGCTCCGCCGTCGCGGTCTGGGCCGCCGCCTGTGCGATCGGCAGGTAGAAGTGCGGCACGCGGCCGCTGTCGTCCAGACCCATTTCGAGCGGAGCCTCCGCGACGCCGATGACGGTCGTGCAGTCGGTCGCCTCTCGTCCGACGAACAGGCAGCGGCCGACCGCGTTCCGGTCCGGCCAGACGTTCCGGGCGAACGTGGTGTTGACGACCACGACCCTCGGAGCGCCCGCGCGGTCGCCCTCGGTGAAGCCCCGGCCGTCCCGGATGCGCTGGCCCGCCACGCGGAAGAAGTTCGGGGCCACGAGGTTCACGAACGGCCCCTCCATGCGGGGGAAGGGTTCGACCCCTTCGGCGCGCAGTCCGCCCATCGCCCCGATCGTTCCCAACGGCGTGTTGGTCGCCTGCGCCACGTCCAGGACGCCCGGCAGCGACCGTACGCGGGCCTCCAGCGCGGCGACGGTGCTCTCCGTCCGATCGGCCTTCGGCGTTCGGCGCCGTGCCGGCCCGGCGCGCGTCGCCTGCGGTTCCCGTTCGCCGCCCGGCCAACCCGCCAAGCGTGCACGCCGTTCTACGGCGAAGGCTCCTACGGCCCTGGCTCCTGCTCCGCCGAGCAAGCCGCGGTCGGGGCTGCCGGTGCCTCGTGTCCGCGCCGTCCTACGGCCCCGACTCCTGCTCGGCCGGCCGCAGCACCCGCGCCATCGCCACCGACAGCGCCTCCCAGCGCGACTGCTGCGCCGTGAGGTGCTCGCGGCCGGTCGGGGTGAGGCGGTAGTAGCGGGCGCGCTTGCCCTTGTCCGACTTCTTCCATTCGGCCGCGATCCAGCCGCGCCCCTCCAGCTTGTGCAGGGCGGGGTAGAGCGAGCCCGTCTCGATCTGCAGGGCGTTCTCCGAGACGCGCTGGATGTGCTTGGCGATGGCGTGGCCGTGGGAGGGTCCGTACAGGAGCGTGCGCAGGATGAGGAGGTCGAGGGTGCCGTAGAGCAGCTCGATGCGGTTGCTCGGGCGAGCTGTAGTCATGTAGATAGGCTACTCAATGTTTAGTAGCGTGTCTACGAAAAAATGCGCGTCGAGACCCGAGGGGACGGGTGGGTGAACCGGCTTCCCATCGCCATGCTCGTCGGAAGCGGCTGTACCGCTCCGCCGCCTCTCCGCCGCCGGACGACGAGCTCCGGAGCGAACTGAGGCCGACGGGCTTGGACTCCCTCGAATCGGCCGGGATCCGGGGCGGGGAACCCGCCGCCGACCCGGGGGGGGCCGCAGTCTTGTCCTGCGGTCCCTCGCATGCGATTATCGTCACCAATCGCTGGCGGACAGGAAGGCGGAAGCGGCCGGGCCGCGCCGCCGACGTGCGTGCCCGCCGCCCGGGGACCGGGTCCCGGGTGGTGCCGATCCTCGGAGCCTGGACATGCGGATGCCGGGAATCGTGACGCTGGTGCTATCGCTGCTGCTGCCGGCCGGTGCGGCGGGCGGCGGAAGCGAGAGCCCGTTGCCCGACGCGGCGCGGGCCGGCGACCATGCTGTGGTGGAGCGCCTCCTCTTGGCGGGCGCGGACGTCGACGAGCGCGCCGCCGACGAGACCACCGCCCTCCACTGGGCCGCGTATCGCGGCGACGCGGAGCTCGCCGCGTTGCTGCTCGCGGCGGGCGCCGACCCGAACGCCGCCAACCGGAACGGCGCGACCGCCCTGGGGATGGCATGCGTCAGCGCCGGCTCCGGCCGGGGCGGGCGCCCGGACCTCGTCGCGCGCCTGCTGCGGGCCGGCGCCGATCCGACACTCGCCCCGGTCGGAGAGCCGCCATTGCTGACCTGCGCGCGGACCGGCGACACCCTCGCGGTGCGGGCGCTGCTCGCCCACGGGGCCGAGGTCGATGCCGCGGACACGTGGCGCGGGCAGACCGCGCTCATGTGGGCGGCGGCCGAGAACCACACCGTTGTCCTGGGCGAGCTGCTGGAGGCCGGCGCCGGCGTCGACGCCGCGTCCACCGGCGGGTTCACGGCCCTGCTGTTCGCGGTGCGGCAGGACGCGCGCGAGCCGGTCCGCCTGCTCCTGTCGGCGGGGGCCGACCCCGGGGTCGCCGCCCCCAACGGCCAGACCGCGCTGCGGGTGGCCATCGCCAACCGGCACTACACCGTCGCCGGCCTGCTGCTCGCGGCGGGGGCCGACCCCACGGTGCGCGACCGGCGGGGCAACACCGCGCTTCACGAGCTCGTGACGTCGCGCTCGCCCGCGCGCCACCTCGGGAACCAGTTCGTGGCGTTCAACCGCGAGGACCCGACCCAGCTCGCGAGCCTCGAGCTGATGGACCGGCTGATCGAGGCGGGCGCCGACCCCGACGCGCGGACCGAGCCCGTGCCCATCCGCCACGAAAGGTGGACGGACGAAGGGATCTTCAGCGCGGGGCGGCCGTTATGGACAACCGGGTGAACCTGGGCGGCTCGACCCCGTACCTGCTGGCCGCCCAGGCCGCCGACGTCGCGGCGATGCGCCGGCTCGCCGAGCGCGGCGCCGACCCGCGGCTCGCGACCTACGCCAACAACACCGCGGTGATGCCGGCGGCCGGGGTGGGGCACGTCGAGGGGTCGCGGCGCTTCAGGCCCGAGTCGGAGGCCCTCGCGGCGGTCAGGCTGGCCCTCGACGCGGGGGTGGACGTCAACGCCGGCAACGCCAACGGGCAGACCGCCCTGCACGGCGCGGTGTACCGGGCCGCGGACACGATCATCCGCCACCTCGTCGACGCCGGCGCCCGCATGGACTTCGCGGACGAGCTGGACCTGCTGCTCTACGGCGGCTGCATCGGCGACGGCAACCTGCACACGCACACCCGCCTGCCCGCGATCGTGGCCGGCGGCGCCGGCGGCCGGCTCGAGGGCGGCCGTCACCTGCGGTACCCCGACGGCACGCCCATGGCCAACCTCCTGCTGTCGATACTCGACACGGTCGACGTGCACCGCGAGCGCATCGGCGACAGCACCGGCCGGCTGGCGGGTCTGCTGTAGCAGGCCGTCGGTCGGCGGCGAAGTCGCGCGCGTCGCGCCCCGCTCGGGGGGGCGATGGCCTGGCCGGCGTCGGGTTCGAGGGATTGACGGCCAACAGGGTTCAGACCGGACTTCTGTCGGGTCGGTTCACGTATCGTCGAGCAGCGAAGGCATGCGCAACAGGTGGCAAGAGCAGGATGCGAAGGCCCGGTTCAGTGAGATGCTCGAGACGAGCCTCGCCGACGGACCGCAGATCGTGACCAGGCGCGGAGTCGATACGGCCGTGCTGATTCCCATCGATCAGTGGCGGCGGTTCGAACGGATCGCCCCACGCAACCTCAAGGAACTGTTGCTGGCCCCCGAGGCGCGCACGGACGCACTGACCGTGCCGCGTCCCACCCTTCGCCGAAGTCCGGCACTGCACTTCGAGTAGGCGGTGTGCCGGTTCACGACCCTCGTTTCCCAGTTGCAGCGCCGCGGTCACTGCGGTGGTCCGGGCGATGAGCTCGCAGCCAGGTTGGTCTCTACTCATCAAGCAGCGAACGGGACGATTTCCAGCTCGATCGACCTGTCCACCCGGGACAACAGTTCCTCCACTCTGGCCATGACGGCATCGTCGATCAAGTACTCGATACAGCCGTCACACTGCAGGACCGGCAGTTTCTTGACGATGACAATGGTGCGATCGCTGACCTTGAGAGGCAGGTCGGTCGTGGTGCTGCGAAGCGCCGCGCCGCACACGACGCACTTCATGATTGTAGTCTCCTCGTCTTCAGGTCGGATTCCCAATGGTCAGGATCGGGGATCCGGCCGGTCGCCGCCGATGGCGAAGGCGATGGTGGTCATTTCCCGCTGGCCGGTCTCCTGCTCCACCCTGTCGGTCAACGGGTCCTCCACGTGGGCCACGTCGATGGTCTGGCGCGCTGCTTCGACCTCTGCGGTCGCGGTGCCCTTGAAGCAGAGCGGACAGGGCGGAAGGTCGTCGCCGCCGATCCGGACCGGGGGGCCGTAGGTACGGCAGGCGACGGGGCGCCACGCGTAGACGGTGCAGGCGCCGGAGTCGGGATCGAGGGCGGGGCAGGGGTCCGAGGCGAAGGTCTCGTAGAACCGCTCTTCTTCGGCTTCCGTGGCGAAGATGCCCGCCTGGCCGCCGCCGAACGCGGGCGCCTGCCGCGCCACCGCCGCCGCGGCCCTATCGCGGACGGCGGCCGCCCGTTCGGGCTCGGTTTCGGCCAGCGCGCGCAGCCCCTCGCGGAGCCGCCAGGCGTCGAGCTGGGTGATGGCGAACGGGCCGAAGCAGCACGGCGTGCACCCGGACCCACAGACGAGGTGGATCCCGGCCGCCGCCCGCGCCCGCTCCAGCGCGGCGTCGACGAGGGCCAGCAGCCGCCGATCTCCCGCCTTCAGCGATGCGGTACGCGGGTCGAAGGTCTTGCTCATCGGCTGGCCGCCACCTCCTCGACCTCGCGCAGCACCCGCAGGAGGTTTCCGCCCCAGAGCTGGGCGATCTCGGCCTCGGTGTAGCCGCGCCGCACCAGCTCGAGGGTGACGTTGAAGGTCTCGCCGGCGTGGTTCCACCCCTCGACGCCGCCGCCGCCGTCGAAGTCGGAGCTGATGCCGACATGGTCGAGGCCGATCAGCTCGACCGCGTAGTCGATGTGGTCGACGAACGTGGCGACGTCCGCGGCGGGCCATCGCCGGTCGATCTCCGCCGTCCGGCGGTCGTACTCTGCGCGGGGTGCCGCATCGAGGTCGTCCGGGTCGAAGGGGCCGAACCGCGGCAGGCCGAGGTCCGCCCGCAGGGTGCGGATGGCGTCGTCGCGGGCCGCCGCGGTGTTGCTGACGAACGCCCCCAGGGCCACCGTCTGCACGACCCCGCCGTTGTCGCGCAGGGCCAGGAGCTGCTCGTCGTCGAGGTTGCGCGGGTTGTCGGCGAGGGCTCGGACGCTGGAGTGCGAGGCGATGACCGGCGCCCGCGACAGCCGCAGCGTGTCGAGCATCGCCGCCCTCGAGGCGTGCGAGACGTCGAGCATCATGCCCAGCCGGTTCGCCTCGGCCACGACCTCGGCCCCGAAGGCGCTGAGGCCGCCGTGCTCGGCCGGGGCGTCGCCGAGGTTCGGCCGGGGGTTGGCAGAGTCGGCGATGTCGTTGTGCCCGTTGTGGACGAGGCCGAAGTAGCGGGCGCCTAGGTCGTGGTAGGTCTGCATGAGCGACAGGTCGCGCCCGATGACGTAGCCGTTCTCGATGCCGATGGCCGCGATGGACCGGCCGCTCGCGGCGATGCGCTCGAAGTCGTCGGCGGTGTAGGCGATGGCGATGCGGTCCGGGTACATCTCCTCGGCCATGCGGTGGATGGCCTCGAACTTCGTCATCGCGTCGGCCTTGGCCTGCGCCTCGTTCTCCGGCGTCCGCTCGGTCTGCCCGACGTAGACGACGAAGAACCCGGCGTCGAGCCCGCCCTCCTCCATCTTCGGCAGGTCGACCTGGCGCGACCCGCGCACCCCCGGGTCGACGTCCGCGGTGGCGAAGTCGAGGGGAATGTCGTCGTGGGTGTCGATGGTCAGCACCCGCTCGTGAATCGCGCGCGCCCGCGCGACGAGCGCCTCCTCGGTCTCCTGGGCCTCCGCGGCCAGCGGGGTGGCCGCAGGCGCGACGCCGAGCAGCACCAGCCCTGCCAGCACCGCGCGGCCGCACCCTCCGCGAATGAACCGTCCCGCGAGCGTGGTCATCGACGCCTCCTCTGTCTGGCCGCCGGTGGAGAAGACCGCCGCTGCTCTCTTCGGGCGGCGATTCATCCCGCCTGACGGTGTGGCTCCTCGGTCGAACATCCCCACCATTCTCCTTCGTCGCGCCTCGTCAGGCACAGGCGCGCCTTGCCCGCGGACACCTCGCGGCCCGCGCGCGCCCCGCCGCTCTCGGTACATATGGAATTCTGCCACGGGCGGCGGCCGGCACCGCCCTTGTGGGGGTCCGCCGGCCCTGTCTATACTCGGATCAGGGCTCTGTCGACCCTGCCCCGCGTCCCCGGCGTTCCAGGAAGGGGCGCCACGGACTGCCGCTCGCCGAAGTCGGCGAGTCGACATCCACGGCTGTCCTCGCCTTTCGCCGACCGGGCAGGCGTGTGCGCCGTGAAACAGTGCGGGCGCCGGCAGGCCGGGTTGGGTGGAGAGCAGAGCCGACGGGCGACGTTCTCCAGGCTACGCCATGCTCTCCTGTCAACGCTCCGCGTTCATGTTGCCCGACGGCGTGCACTACCTGAACTGCGCGTACATGGCCCCGCTCGCCGCCGCCGTCCGCGCCGCCGGCATCCGGGGCATCGACCGGCGCATGGCCCCCCACCTCATCCGGCCCGAGGACTTCTTCGACGAGAGCGACCACCTGCGCTGCCTGTTCTCGCGGGTGGTCAACGCTCCCGATCCGAACCGCGTGGCCATCGTCCCCTCGGTGTCGTACGGGCTGGCCGCCGTCGCCCGCAACGTCCCGGCGTCGCGCGGCGACAACGTCGTCGTCCTCGAGGAGCAGTTTCCCAGCAACGTCTACGTCTGGCGGCGGCTGTGCGCCGAGCGCGGCCTCGAGCTTCGCACCGTCGAGGCGCCGCCGCCCGACGCCCGCGGGCGGGGCCTCGAGTGGAACATCCGGCTGCTGTCGAGCATCGACCGGCGCACCGCCCTCGTCTCCGTGCCCCACGTCCACTGGGCCGACGGCACCCTGTTCGACCTCGAACGGGTCGGCGAGCGCGCCCGCGACTGCGACGCCCTGCTGGCCGTCGACGGGACGCAGTCGGTGGGGGCGATGCCGTTCGACGTCCAGCGCGTCCGCCCCGACGCCCTCGTCTGCGCGGGCTACAAGTGGCTGCTCGGTCCCTACTCGACGGGGCTTGCCTACTACGGCCCCGCCTTCGACCAGGGCACGCCGATCGAAGAGAACTGGATCACCCGCCGAGGCAGCGAGGCGTTCGCCGGGCTCGTGCGCTACCGCGACGAGTACCAGCCGGCGGCTCTCCGTTACGACGTCGGCGAGCGCTCGAACTTCGTGCTCCTGCCCATGCTCGTCGCCGCCCTCGAGCTCGTCCTCGAGTGGACGGTTCCCGCCATCGAGGCCTACTGCCGCGCGCTGACGGGGCCCCTCGCCCGCACCCTGCGCGAGCGCGGGCACCGGGTCGAGGAGCCGCGGTGGCGCGGCGGCCATCTCTTCGGGGTGCGGGTGCGCGAGTCCGTCGACCGGGCGCGGCTCACCGAGCGCCTCCAGGAGCGGCAGGTCGCGGTGTCGTTCCGCGGCGACGCCATCCGCGTCGCGCCCCACCTCTACAACGACGCCGACGACACCGCCGCCCTCCTCGACGCCGTCCAGTGACGCGGTCCGCTGGCCATCGAGCGCTGTCGGCAAACATCGATCGCGGCTGCGTTCTCAGCCAAGAGCGCTGATTGTCCGGCCGCGCATCATCGAGTGCAGCCTGCGAGCATCGATCCCGGCTGGGCGTCTCGGCGCTCACATCCCGTGCAGGAGGCGCTTGAATGCGGGAGGCGTCAGGATGGCTACCGGGAACGCCGGGGCGAGAGCGAGCAGGTCGCCGTCGCCGGTCACCAGCGCATCGGCCCGACCCGACAGCGCCAACGCGAGGAACGGACGGTCGAAGGGGTCACGGCAGTCCGGGATCGCGACGTCCGCGCCGACGGTCATCGTCTCGCACCAGGGCAGGTAGTCCGCGAGCATGTCCTCGCGCTCTGCTTCGGACAGGCGGAACTTGGGGTAGCAGAGCACCTGCAGCAACTCCTTCGTCGTCTCGCCGCCGGCCAGCGGTACGATGGCGCCGCACTGCCAGGCGGTCCGCAGCCACGAGAGCGAGCTCCGCGGGAAGAACAGGGCCGACACCAGCACGTTGGTATCGAGCACCACGCGCGGCGGAGTCATTCACTCCGCCGAGCCCAGGTCACCGCCGCCGCCACGTCGGCTTCCGACAGACCCAGCTCGACGATCTTCCTGCGCACGGCGTCGGCCCGACCGATACGCACGGGCGTGAGCACGATCCGGCCGTCCTCTTGCGTGACATCGAAGTAACGGGTGTTCGGAAAGTCGGAGATCACCGCCTTGGGAAGGGTCAGTTGGTTCTTGGAGGTCAGCTTCGCAAGCATCCAGGATTCCAGGAAGTAAGGATACAAGACTTCATTGTACTCGACGCGTCTACGGGACGACATCGGCGTCGGTGTCTCCCGTATAGATCGGTGGGCGGAACGCGATGGGGATGCGCCGTGCGAAGTCGCGGAAGTGCCGGTCGGCCTCGGCGTCGCGCCCGAGCCGGCTGGCCACCGCTCCCTGGTAGTAGCTCAGGCCGGCCGCCACGAAGTCCCGTTGCGCGGGGCTCAGCAGGGCCAGGTGCGGGTCGCTCGACGGCGGCGCCGACGCGGCCAGGCCCTGGAGGAAGGTTGCGAGCTCGGCGGAATCGAACCATCCCGTCGTCCCCGCGCGCTCCTCGCGCTGGGTCACCGGCGCCAGGTACTCGACGAGCGGCCGGTCGTCGGTGTTGACGGGCCCGGGCGGGATCAGACCCTCGGCCGCCGACAGGTTCCCCGCGTAGAACGGGAGAGTGACCGCGAGGGCGGCGGCGTCGGGCAGCGGCGCGCCGCCGCTCAGGTGCCGGCCGTTGCGCTCGATCACGGCGGGGTCGAGCCGGGTCGGCTCCGCCGCCCCGACGAACGCCGCGAACGGGGTTGCCGGGCTGAAGGTGCCGCGCCACAGCGTCACCTGCTCGAAGACGGCCAGCATCGTGCGCGCCACCAGGTCGAACTCGCGGCGCGCCACCTGGAAGAGCGGCAGCCACTGCACGAAGATCCCCCCGGCCGTGAGCCGGTCGCGCGCCGCCTCGAAGTGCTCGCGGCTGTAGAGGCTGCCGACGCCGGCCCGCCAGGGGACGAACAGGTCGGCGAGGATCACGTCGTAGCGCTCCGCCGTGCCCAGCAGGTGATTGCGGGCGTCGCACGCCCGGACCGATGCCCGGGGGTCGGTGAAGAGCCCGCCGCTCGCCGCGTTGAAGTACCTCGCGGCGGCCGCGATCACGTCGGGCGCGATCTCGCAGACCACGAGCCGCTCGACCGGGTGCCTCAGCGCGGTCCCCGCGGTGATGCCGGTCCCGAGGCCGAGGAGGAAGACCCGGCGCGGGTCCGGGTGCGTCATCAGGGGGAGCAGGGCCTGGTTCTGCTCCTGCTCCATCGAGCCCGTCCCCCCCAAGGTGTAGAAGTTGTTCATCTCGATGCGCCGGTTCCCGGCACGCTCGATGACGGCGACGACGCCGTCGGGGCCCTCCCAGGTGTCGAGCAGCACTTCGCCGCGGTTCGGGTCGACATCGACGACGCTCAGCCGCGAGGCGTCGAGCGCGGTGCCGAGCAGGGCGAGGGCGCCGAGGGTGGCCGCCGCCGGCACGAGCCGTGCGCGGGGCGTCGTCCAGCCGCGCCAGGCGGATGCCAGGGCCAGGACGAGGTAGCCGGCGGCGATGAGCCGCACGCTGTTCCAGAGCCCGATCGCCCCGAGCAGCACGAACCCGGCGGCGAGGGCGCCGACGACGCCTCCCGCCGTGTTGAGGGCGCCGAGGCGTCCGATGACGGCGCCCGGCGCGGCCGGCGATCCCTCCGAGGCGCGCAGCAGGTAGGGGAAGACGGCGCCCAGCAGGGCCGTGGGCACGAACAGCAGCAGGGCCGTGTTGGCGAAGATCGACGCGACGTAGGGGAGCCAGGCGTCGCCCGTGGCGAGGGTGCTGAGCCCCGCCGTCAGGTGGTGAAAGGCGAAGGGCGTGGCCGCGACGCCGAGCCCCGACAGGGTGAGGAGCATCCACAGCACCCGCGCCGGCGCCGCCCCCACGCGGCAGAGGCGGTTGGCGATGGCCGATCCGGTCGCCAGCGCGGCCAGGAACACCACGAGGACGGTCGAGAAGGTGTAGACCGAGTTCTGCAGGACCTGGGCGAACATCCGCGTCCAGAGCACCTCGAG
>JAJEFC010000402.1 GCA_022820675.1 Vicinamibacteria bacterium
TGGGGCGCCGGGCGAATCTTCGACGCGCTCGACCAGGAGCCTGCGCCGCAGAAGTGCGCGGGGGGGTGGGGCGCCAGGCGAATCTTCGACGCGCTCGACCAGGAGCCTGCGCCGCAGAGTGTGCGGGGGGGTGGGGCGCCGGGCGAAGCCGCAGGGGACGATTGGCGGGCCGGCAGTCCGGACGAGACGGCGATGTTCTCGCCGGCCGCGCGGACTGCTGCACGAGGGTCGGGGCGAGGGGAAGGAGGAAGACGACCTCCCCCTGCTCGGCCGCCCGCGTCGACAGGTGGGCGTCGAGGATGGAGAACACGGACGGCGGCAGCGTCGCCCGCGACCAGATCGAGCCGGGGGTCGTGCGCGGCTCGTGGTGGCATGCCCTCGACGACGGCCGCGTGCAGTGCGACCTGTGCCCCCGTTTCTGCCGGCTCCACGACGGGCAGAAGGCGTTCTGCTACGTGCGGGAGGCACGGGGCGGCGAGGTCGTGCTCGCGAGCTACGGCCGGGCCAGCGGCTTCTGCATCGACCCCATCGAGAAGAAGCCGCTGAGCCACTTCTACCCGGGGTCGAGCGTGCTGTCGTTCGGCACCGCCGGCTGCAACCTCGGCTGCCGCTTCTGCCAGAACTGGGACATCTCGAAGGCGAGAGAGGACCACGCCCTGTCCGCCGCCGCGTCTCCGGCCGGCGTGGCCGAGGCCGCGGCCGGGGCCGGCTGCACCAGCGTCGCCTTCACCTACAACGACCCCATCATCTTCGCGGAGTACGCCATCGACTGCGCGAAGGCGGCCCGCGCGCGCGGGGTCAGGAGCGTCGCGGTGTCGAGCGGCTACGTGTCGCCGGCGGCTCGGCGGGACCTGTTCGCCCACATGGACGCGGCGAACATCGACCTCAAGGCGTTCACCGAGACCTTCTACCACCGCGTCTGCTTCGCCCACCTCCAGCCGGTGCTCGACACCCTCGAGTGGCTCGCCCGCGAAACGGAGGTCTGGCTCGAGATCACGACCCTGCTCATTCCCGGACAGAACGACTCGCGCGACGAGGTCGACCGCCTCTGCGGCTGGCTGGTCGAGCACCTCGGCCCCGACGTGCCGCTGCACTTCACCGCGTTCCACCCCGACTTCAGGATGCGCGACGTGCCCCCCACCCCGCCCGACACCGTCCGCCGGGCGCGCGAGCAGGGGCTGCGGGCGGGCCTGCGCCACGTCTACACCGGCAACATCCGGGACGAGGACGGGCAGTCGACCCGCTGCCCCGGCTGCGGCGACGTGCTGATCGGCCGCGACGGCTACCGCATCACCCGGTGGCGGCTCGAGGCGGGAGGACGCTGCCCCGCCTGCGCGGCGGCGCTGCCGGGGCGCTTCCTGGCGCAACCCGGCGGGTGGGGCCCGCGGCGCCAACCCGTCGTTCTCTGAAGCCCGCGCCCATCGGCGGCGGGGGCTTGCGTCTGCATCGACGCGCCGTCGCGGCGGGGCGCCCCCCCGCGCCAGCCGTGGCGCGGCCTTCGGCGCCGCCCGTCTCCGCCCCGGCAGCGAGTTTCGCGACAGGCTCGGCCATTGGCAGAGCCAAGCGCGCCCATGATGTCGTGCTAAAGTGCCGAGCGATGGACCTTGGCAGCTAGTCTGGTGACCGAGTTGCGCGCAGACCGTGCAGCCCGGGCGGGGTCGGCCGCAGCGTCATTCTGAAGTACAGTTACCCCTCTTCGACGTGCTCGACGAGAGCGTCTGCCGCGCAGACTCCGGGACGCCCGCGGTCCCGCCGGCGGGCCGGGCGCGCTGCCCGCATCACGCCCGGGGACGGGTTGGAACGGAACGCCGATGGCCGACACGCGATACTGGACCCACGCCAACCTGGCGCTCCTCGAGACGATGCCCGACGCCATCCTGGCCGTCGACCGCAACGGCACCATCGTCTATGCCAACCGGTTGATCGAGGAGATGTTCGGGTATCCCACGCACGCGCTCGTCGGCCAGCCGGTCGAGGCCCTGCACCCCGACGAGGCGCGGGACCGGCATCGCCGGCACTTGCGCGACTACGGGAAGGCGCCGGCGGTTCGCACGATGGGTGGGACGGAGGCGGACCTGCGCGGGCGTCACCGCAACGGCCACGAGTTCCCGGTCGACATCAGCCTCAGCCCCATCGCTACCGAGGACGGCCCGCTGGTGGTCGCTGCGGTTCGCGACATGACCGAGCGCCGGCGCATGGAACGCGAGCTCCGGCAGGCCAACGAGCGGCTCCGCCGCGACTTCGACGCGGCCGCGAACATTCAGACGTCTCTGTTGCCGGGACGGCCGGCCGACGTGGCCGGGCTCACCGTGGACTGGGTCTTCGAGCCCTGCGACCGGCTCGGCGGGGACTGCTTCAACGTGTTCACCATCAACGAACGCCTCGTCGGGTTCTACCTGCTGGACGTGACCGGCCACGGCGTCGTGGCGGCGCTGCAGTCGGTCGCGCTCGCCCGCGCGCTCTCCGCGGCCTGGCCCACGCCGTTGACGAGCGGTGTCCACACCGCGGAGATCGTCGCCCACCAGTTGAACGAGCGCTTCCCCCTGGAGCCGGGGGCCTGGGACTACTTCACGTTTCTCGGCGGCGTCATCGAGATGTCCACCTTCACCGTCCGGTTCGTGAGCGCCGGTCACCCGGGGCCGGTCCACGTGCCGGCCGGCGCCGAGCCGGTGGTGCTGGAGGCGTCCGGGCTGCCGATCGGCATGTTCCCCGGCACCGAGTACAAGGAGTCGGTTGCCCGCCTCGCCCCGGGGGATCGGCTGTACTGCTACTCGGACGGCGTGACCGACGCCATGAACCCCGCCGACGAGGACTTCAGCCGGACCGGCGTGGTGGCGGCGCTGGCGGCGTCGCGCACGCGGCCCCTGGGCGAGACGCTCCGCGACGTGCGCGAGAAGGTCCGTACCTGGCGCGGGACCGACGAGCTCGACGACGACCTGACGCTGGTGGGGCTGGAGGTGCCGGCGCGCGGCGACGGCGCGGGATGAGCCGAGCGAGGGTCCGCCCTCGCGGTTCCGAATCGTCCCGAGGTCGAGGATGCAAGGCAGGGCGGCGACGTGCTGCGGCGTGTCCCGTGCGCCGGCGAGCCCTGGTCGACAGCGCGAAGCGACGACCGGAAGCGCGACAAGGACATCGCCTGTCTCGCGCCACCGCCGGCGACGGGTTGCGCCGCGTCGGACCGGTCGAACGTCTCACTCCGGCGCGGGGGCGGAAGCCCCCAGCCGGACGCGCTCCCCGGGGTAGATGGCGCTAATCCGTCCGTCGACGAGCTCCAGGGCCGAGGGCCGACCGCGGTAGGCGCCTTCCAGCATGCCGGTATCGATGAGGAAGACTCGTCCGCCCGCGCGCGCGGTGATCCGCCGGGACGGCGTGACGGAGTGACCGACGACGACGCGGGCGACGCCGAAACGCCTCAACAGGCCGCCGATGAAGCCCTCGACCTCCGGCTCCGGCCGCAGCGCGAGTCCGCGGAACCAGAGGGGGCCGTCGGAGGCGACGATCGACCAACTGTTGATGGTCTGCAGGTCCGCCAGCACGTCGATGAGCGCCCGTTCCGCGCGCGTCACCGACGGCCGCCGGCGCCGCTGGCCCGAGTCGGGGGACAGGCGCTCGATCCAGGTCCGCAGCTCGAGGGCCACCGCCGCGAACATCTCCTCGAACGTCGAGAACGGCAGGATGATGCCGGCGTCGACGAGATGGCGCCGGTGCCGGTCGAAGCGCTCCATCTCGTCCCGCGCCCGGTCGTTCAGGGCCTCGACGCTCTCGGCTTCGAGGTCGGGCGACAGGCCGCCGTGCACGAAGACGGTATCGGCGGCCACGGTGGCGACCGACTTGTCCCGCAGCCAGCGGCCGTACCCTCCGTCGGGCCCCATCGCCTCCATGTACTCGACGAAGCCGGGCGGCCGCGCCCGCATCCACTCGCCGCGGGACATCGGCTCCAGGCGTTCGGGACCGTCCCGGTCCGAGCGCCGGCGGCTCGCGTGCCTCGCGTACCGCCGCCAGGCGTCCTCGCGCCGTCGCTCGGCGTCCTCCGACGCGAAGGCGGCGAAGATCGCGGGGGTGACGTCCCTGACGTCGCCCATCATGTTCATCGCCTCGTGGTTGCCCAGGAGCACCCTGACCTCGCCGCCGTCGTCGGGGGCCTCGTCCTCCAGCCGCATCAGGAGGTCCATGATCTCGCGCACCCGGGGGCCCCGGTCGGTGAAGTCGCCGGTCTGCACCAGGGTCGCGGCCCCGCCGCTCCACCCGCGTTCGCCGTCGACGAGGCCGGCCTCCTGCAGGATCGCGCGCAGCCCGTCGCCGGCGCCGTGGACGTCGCCGATGGC
>JAJEFC010000170.1 GCA_022820675.1 Vicinamibacteria bacterium
CGTCTCCTCGAGGTCCGTCACCCGCGGCCGGTTCATGTTGCGGAAGTCGTTGAAGTAGGCGTCGGCGTCGCGGCCGGTGACGTGGCGGACGGCCATGCTCAGCCCGCCCATGAACTCGTAGACGTGGTCGAGGCTCAGCGCGCCCCAGGTGTGGCTCTGCCGCGGCTGCACCACGATCTCGGTGCCGGCGAGGGCCGCCTCGAACATGCCCTCGGCATAGAAGCTCCACAGCTCGCCCTCGTCGTAGACGGCGCCCATGTTGCGGAGGTACCGGTCGGCCACCTCCGAGTCCTCCTCCCAGCGGTCGCCGCTCTCGACCATTCCCATGATGGCGGTGCCGTAGTTGCCGTTCACGCCGCCGAAGACGCGCAGGGTCGAGTAGCGCCGGGCGTCGGCGGGGGAGAGGCCCCTGGCCATCATCACCTCCTCGGCGCGCAGCCGCCCCTCCTGGACGAAGTTGGTCTCGGCGTCGCGCGCCTCGGCCGCCATGGCGACGGCGCGGTTGACGAGGGCGAGGCGCGAGGCGGCGAGGTCGCGGAGCTGGCCGGCGGTCTGGACGACGACGTCGATGCGGGGCCGGCCGAGGTCGGCCGAGGGAATCAGGCGGAGGTCGCCGACCCGCCCGCGCGGGTCCCAGACCGGCTCGACCCCGAGCAGGTAGAAGATCTGGCCGATGGTGGCGCCCTCGGTACCGATGAAGTCGGTCGGCCAGAGGGTGAAGGCGACCTTCCGGGGCCAGGCGTCGTGGCGCCGCCGGTGCTCGTCGAGGAGAGACTCGGCCAGCCTGCGCCCCACCGTCCACGCCTCCCTGGAGGGCGTCTGCTCGGCGTCGATGGAGAAGAGATTGCGCCCGGTGGGGACGGCGTCGGGGTTGACGATGGGGTCGCCCCCGGGCGTGGGCTCGACGTAGCCGCCGGCGAGGCCCCGCGCCACGCTCTCGAGCTCGAGGTCCGAGCTGTCGCGCAGGCCCTTCCGGTGACGGTCGACGCCGGCGACGCCCGCCTTCAGCACGAGAAGCGGATCCGCGAGCTTCGATTCCCCGTGGGCCTGCTCGAGGTCGGCCGGGGAGACGAGGTCCGACAGCACCGCCTCGACGCTCTCTCCGCCCGCCCGCCGAGCGTAGGCGCGCCGCGCGGTCTGCCGGTAGCGGCGTTCGAAGAGCGCCGCGTCGTCGAGGATGTCGCTCCCGACCACGCCCTTGGCGATGTCGATGCGGGCCAGGCCGTAGGCGATCGGGTCGATGGCCATCAGCTCCGCCGTCCCGTGGACCTCCCCGTCGGTGAACGCCTCGCCCAGCGTGTAGAAGCCCTGCACGACCTTCGCCCCGTCGATCGTCTCGACGTGGTTGCTCAGCCGGAAGTAGTCGTCGTCCGACCACGCCTTCTCGGGGTCGAGGCCGAGGTCCACGTGCAGGTCCATGTCCACGGCGAGGCGCCGGATGGTCCTGGCGTGCTCCGCCCTCACCGGGCCGTCCGCCGAGTTGCGGTAGCGGTCGAGCCGGTCGCGCAGCGGACGCAGCCCCTCGTAGAGGCCGCCCTCCATGAAGGGCGGGGTGAGGTGGGTGACGGTGGCCGCGTAGGAGCGCCGCTTGGCGATGATCCCCTCGCCGACGTTGCTCATGATGTAGAGGTAGACGTGCGGGATGCCGCCGATGAGGGCGTCCGACCAGTCGAACGACGACAGGGCAATCTGCTTCCAGGGCCGGAACTCCAGGCTCCCGTGGGTGCCGAAGTGCATCACCGCGTCGGCCTCGAACGCGCGCCGGGTCCACAGGTACGACGCCACGTAGGGATGCGGCGGCGCCTCCAGCGTCCCGTGCACGAGGCGGAACGTGTCGTCGCCCACCCCCGGCATCGGCTGCGGGAGGACGACCACGTTGCCGAACTGCACGCGGGCGACCGCGATGGCGGTGTCGTCGCCGCTGCCCACCGTCATGTACTCCCCCGGGGCGGGCCCGTACGCCGCGGCCACCGCCTCGCGCATCGCCGGCTCGAGGTGCTCTTCCGTCCATTCCGCGTACTGGGCGGCGGACACCAGGGCGGGGTCCCCTTCGGCCACGTACTCCTCGAAATCCCCGCGGGCGTACGGCCCGAGCACCGGCCCCTGCGCCTGGATGATCTCCCAGAACTCGTCCTCGGTCTCGGGCAGGCCCTCGACCGTGTACCCGGCGTCGCGCAGCGTGCGCAGCAGGTTCAGGAGGCTCGGCGCGACCTCCATGTTGCTCGCGACCATCGCGTTCTTGCCGGGGCCCTTGTAGTAGTAGATGGCCACGCGCTTGTCGCGGTTGGGCGTGGCCTTCAGGGCCAGCCACCGTTCGACGAGGTCGCAGAAGACCTCGAGCCGCTCGGGTATCACGTCGAAGATCTCGTAGCCGTACTCGTCCTCGAACTCCGCCGCGACCGCGTAGGGGGCCACCCCACCGTCGAGCTCGGGCAGCACCACGCTGAGGGTCAGCAGGCCGCCGGCCATCCCCTGCTGGTCGGCGATCCACTCGTCGTGGTCCTCGAAGACCGACACGGCCGTCAGCATCGGGATGTTCCGCTCCCGGAGCCACGCGATCGCTTCCCGCGAGCGCCCCCGGGAGAGGCGGCCGTGGGGCATCAGGACCACGAGATCCGGCTCGATCGCCTGCAGGAACTCGAGTCGCTTGTCGTTGCTCGCGATCGGGAAGACGTTCCACCGGCGTGCCTCGAGGGCCTCGATGATCGCATCGACGTGATCCCGGTTCGCGTTGAAGGGGCCGGGCACGCTGGTGAGGAGGGCGATGGTCGGGGCCCCCGGCTTGGCCAGGCCCTGCTCGGCGTAGTGGGCGCGGAACGCGTCGACGGTCTCGAACGTCAGGCGGTCGTCGAGGTGGAAGAGCACGTCCATCGCCCGCTCGGCGGGAGGCTGCACCGGGTCCGACCGGAACGCCTTGCCGTCGAGCTCGGCGCGGGAGAAGTTGAGCAGCCGGGCGTAGTTCTCCGTGCCCCCGAACCGGAAGTAGCCGCCGACGTGCTCGAGCTGCCGCCCCCCCAGGTTGGTGACGTCGTGCTCGGGGTTCGTCGCGCCGCGAACGAACAGCCGCGAGCCGCGCCGCCCCGCCTCGCGAAGCTGCTCGATGTGCGTCTCCTGCAGCTCCAGGCCGCGCCCGTGCACGTACACGACCGGATAGGACGCCGCGCGATGGAGGGCGTCGAGGGCGAGGGGCTCGATGCGGACCGCCTGGTCTCCGCGCGCCCTCTCCAGGCGGGCGAGCTGGACGCCCCGGAAGTTGACGAACGCGATCCGGGTCGGCGCGAGGTAGTGCCGGTAGATGCCGGCCGCGGCCGCGAGCGCGGCCAGCGCGAGGGCGGCCAGGAGAATCGTCCTGCGGCGTGCCTCGGGCCTGAAGAGACGCAGCAGCGTGCCCGTCCGTCTCGTCGCTTCCATCATCACGATGCTCCTCTACCGTTCCGCCCCGTCCACCCGGTCCGCCGCTGGTCGCCGGTCGACCTTGCGGTCCGCCGGTCGACCTTGCGGTCGCCTGGGAAGTCTCGCTGGCGCGAAGCTCCCGCGTCCCGAGGATTGCCGCTCGGCCAACCCTCCGGAATCCGCGCCGTTCCCGGCGCAGACTCCCGGCCCCGCCGTCCCCCAACGTCCTCGCGGGTCGCGTCGTCGCGGGCCCGCAAGAACCCCGGCGCGAGGAACGCTGCGGGCCAGACCGCCGGGGGCCCGCGTCGTTCCTCGCGCGGACTCCCTAGAACGGCGTCACCGACATGCTCACCGAGTACATCCGGGCCGCCGTCGGGCTCCCCAGCGACTCGTCGTAGTAGGCGTCCATCAGGTTCAGCACCTGGACGCCCACGCGCAGGTCGTCGTTCGGATGGAGGTAGAGCCCGAAATCGGTGCGGGCGTACTCCTCGAGCCACACAGGCTGGCCCCGCGACGTCTGGAAGCGGTCGTCGACCCACCGCTGATCGACGGACCCGGTCAGCCGCCACGAGCCCAGCCGGGCGCCGACCTGGAGACCCAGGTTGACCTTGTGCTTCGGCACGCGGGCCAGCAGGTTCCCGGTGGCCAGGTCCTCGCTGTCCGTGTACGTGTAGTTGGCGTAGTAGTCGAGCCAGTCGGCGGCCTGCCCGTTCGCCACCAGCTCGACGCCGGTCGAGCGCGCCTCGGCGACGTTGACCCAGTCGAAGTGACTGCGGTCGGCCGAGGCGATGAGCTGGACGAGGTCCGTCATGTCGTTGTGGAAGACGTTCATCTCGGTCCGGAACGCGCGGCTCACCTCGTGCTGGAGGCCCCCGTCGAACGAGATGATGTACTCGGGCCTGAGGTCGGGGTTGGGGAAGCCGGGCGTGGTGCCGTGGAAGACGACGTTCCCGAAGAGCTCCGACAGGCTCGGGGCCCGGAACGCGCGGCCGGCCGACGTGCGGAGGCGCGTCGTCGGCGTGATGGAGTACAGCAGCGCGACCTTCGGGGAGGCGACGGTGCCGAACCGGGAGTGATAGTCGAAGCGCAGGCCGGGGACGAGCCGCACCCTGTCCGCCACGTCCCACTCGTCCTGCACGTAGGCCGCCGCGACGTGGAACAGCTCGCGGGACCCGTCCGACAGGGGAAAGACGTCGCCGAGCGGCGGGTCGCGGACGATGCTGACGAACGGATTGACGGCGCCGGCGGCGAGGAGATCGGCCTGCAGGCCCATGGCCTCCGCCGCGAGGTCGGCGTCCGAGCCGAGCAGATTGGTGCGGTCGACGATGAGGCTGTCGCCGAAGTTGCCGCGGTCGTGGACGTAGGTGGCCCCGAAGACGACGGAGTGGCTCAGGCTCGGCGTCCAGGTGAGCTGCGGCTCGATGAGCGTGCTCTGGATGGCCGTGTCCCGGTCGGTGAGGGCGGCGAAGGGGTGGGAGCCGCGCTCGACCGACTCGCTGAGGCCCGATCCGGGGAGCCCGACGATGGTCGTCTGCCGCGTCGGCGTGCGCGTGTAGTTCTCCTGGAAGATGTGTGAGCGCAGGTCGCGCTGGCTGACCTTGAGCTGCGCCGCCAGCGGGCCGGCGCCGCGGTGGCGAAGGACGGCGCCGAAGTTCACCGACGTGCCGGTCCTGTTCTCGTCGACGGCCACCGGCAGGCGCCCCGTGACGTCGAGCCCGGACGTGTAGCGCGAGATGCGCGGCAGCAGCGTCGCCGTCCACCCGTCGGCGGGGGCGAAGTCGAGTCGGCCGCTCAGGCGCACGTCCTCGTAGCCGACGTTCTGCAGCGGGAGCTCGCGCGAGCCGCTGATGCGCGTGTCGCGGTTGTAGACGTTGTCGATGCGGCGGCGGTCGGCCGTGAACGAGTAGCCGACGGGCCCCGATTCTCCGCGGGTCGATCCGCCGATCTGGTAGTAGCCGGAGTTTCCGCCGCTCGCGAAGAAGTCGGCGGTCGGGGGTCCCGCCCCCTGCCGGGTGATGGCGTTGATGGCGCCGGCGAAGGCGTTCGCCCCGTAGAGGCTGGAGAAGGGCCCGCGGACGACCTCGACCTGCTCGACCGACTGCACCTGCACCAGGTTCAGCTCGGCCAGGGTGCCGGTGCCGAGGTCGTTGGCGGGGAGCCCGTCGACGAGGAAGAGCGCCCGCTTGGTGCCCGGGACGCCCCGCACGACGAGCATCGAGTTGGCCCGGGCCGCCATCCCCGATCTCTCGACGAAGTCGATGCCCGGCGTCCGGCGCAGGAGGTCCTGCAGGTTGCGGGCCGGGGACGCCGCGATGGTCTCCGCGTCGAGGACGGTGACGCTGGCCGCGACCTCGGTGAGCGCGCGTTCGGTCTGGGTCGCGGTCACCACGACGCTGTCCTCGAACTCCAGCACCGGGAGCTCGAGGTCGACCCGCACGAGCTGCCCCGCCGCCACCGTCACCGGCGACGTGAGCGTCGCGAAGGCCTCCCGCGTGACGGTCAACTGGTACGTGCCGGAGGCGACGCCGTCGATGACGAACGCGCCGTCCGGTCCCGAGGTGGCCGACATTCCCGTGCCGTCCAGGACCACGAGGGCGGCGGGCAGGGGCGCGCCGCCGTCCTCGGCGACGACGGTTCCCTGAATGGAGCCGGCCTGGCCGAGCGCGGTTGCGGGACTGGCTGCGAACAATCCGGCCGCGACGAGCGCGGCCGAAGCGAAACGAAGGGCCTCACGACGACGAACATGCACTCTCACTTCACACCTCCGCGGCGGTCGCGCGCACGCGGCTCCTCGGCCGGCGAGCTTCCGCCGTTTCCCACGGTTCGATGGCCGACACGCGGGCGCTCTCGTGAGGGCGTCCGGGTCGACGCGGCGACGGGAGGTGTCAGGCGGGCGGCCCGCGGGGGAGGTGCGGATCGAGCGCGGTCCGCAAGACGCGACCCCGGCGGGCCGAAGCGGCGACAGGCGCGAGCGCGGCCGGCGCCGCCGCCGCGGGCTCGGCCGCCATCGCCAGGGTGGAATGGTCGCGGAGACAGCAGATGATGCAGTCGTGATCGTGACCGTCGAGACCGCGGTCGTCGTGTCCGTGCGAGAGGAAGCCCGCCGGCAGCAGGACGCACGCCAGCACCAACGCCGCGGATGCGATGGGCCGGCTCGGCTTCGTCATGGCTCGTGCCTGCGATGGCTCCTGCTTGCGCGGCGACGGGACGGGCTCGCCCGCTTCACCGCCGCCGCGCCCGAAACGGATCAACTCCCGGCGCTGACGGGAGGGATTCGCCCGCCTCGGTCTCCCGCTACTCCGCCGCGCCCGATGCGGGATCAGCTCCCGGCCGGTCCTGACGGGGAGGATTCGCCGGCTCAGTGCCCGGTCGCGCCGCCGCGCCCGATGCGGAACAGCTCGCGGCCGGTGCTGACGGGGCGGATTCGCCCGGCTCAGCCCCCGGTTGCCCCACCGCGGCCGATGCGGAACAGCTCCCGGCCGGTCCCGACGGGAGGGATTCGCTCGGCTCAGTCCCCGGTTGCCCCGCCGCGCCCGATGCGGATGAGCTCCCGGCCCGTCCTGACGAAGAACGCGCCGTCGACGGCGGCGACCCCGTACAGCCGTTCCGAGACGGTCAGCGCGTTCCTGGCCAGCTCGATGGGCTCGGCCGCGTCGGCGGCGAAGACCGAGGCCACGCCGTCGGTCCCGAACAGGTAGACGCGGTCTCCGTTGACGATCGGCGTGGCCCACGCGGGCGACCCCAGGCGGACGGCCCACCGCGACCGGCCCGACCTCGTCTCGAGGCAGCGGAGGACGCCCAGCGAGTTGGTGAAGCAGATCGCCTCGCCGGTCACGACCGGCGACGACATCCCCGACGTGGCGCTCTGGCCGCGCCAGAGCACGTGCTCGTCCGCCAGGCGCCCGCGGTGCTCGACCGGCAGGGCGAGAACGGACCGGGAGTCCATCGAGGGGACGACGATGCGCCGCCCCGCGACGACCGGCGACGGGAGCCGGTTGCCCGAGAGGCCGTCGATCCACCAGACCCGCTCGCCGTTCCACGCGTCGTACGCCTCGACCGCGCCGTCGACGCTGACCACGACGAGTTCGCCGCCGCTGCCGGGCACGACGATCGGCGTCGTCCAGGACGACGTCGGGGGACGGTCCGCCTTCCACCGCGTCTCGCCGGTGGCCGCATCGACGGCCAGGAGGTACGACGGTCCGTCGTGGGCGGCGAGGACGAACAGCGCCTCGTCGTTGCCGGCGAGCGAGCTGCCCAGCCCGTAGCCCTCGAGGGCGCCGTAGTCCGCCTTCAGCGACCGGGACCAGACGGGCTCGCCGTCGTGGCTCAGGGCGCCCAGATCGCCGCTCTCGAACAGGTAGTAGACGCGCTCGGCGTCGACGCGGGGCGTCGGCGCGCCCTTCGCCACGATGTTCGTGACCTCGACGGGCTGGCTCGACGCCAGGGCGTGGCGCCACCGCAGCGCGCCGGTCTCCGCGTCGACCGCCTCGACGATCTGCGTCTCGCGGAGCGGGCCGTCGATGGCGGTGACGAACACGACGCCGTCCCAGACGACGGGGCTCGACTGGCCGTAGCCCCCGACCGCGTGCCGCCACGCGACGTTCTCGTCGTCCGACCACGTCAGCGGGAGGCCGCGGGCCGGGCTGTGCCCGAACGCCGGCCCCCGGAAGCCGGCCCAGCGCCGGGCGCCGGCCAGGGGAGGCCGGTCGCCGGCCGCGCCCGCCGCGCGCCGCGGCGCGTCGGCGACGTCGCTCGGGCGGAGCGAAGCCGTCTCGACACGGTCGACCACGGCA
>JAJEFC010000123.1 GCA_022820675.1 Vicinamibacteria bacterium
GGTGGGCGAGGACGCGGCCGGGTTCGTGCGACCTTGGAGCCGGCCGCGGGCGGTGGGCGAAGGCGCGGCCGGGTTCGTGCGACCGTGGAGCCGGCCGCGGGCCGGTGGGCGAAGGCGCGGCCGTGTCCGTGCGTCCACGGAGCCGGCCGAGGGGCCGTGGGCGAGGGCGCGGCCGTGGAGGTCGGGTCCGTACGACCACGGAGCCCAAGCTTCGGCTCTGCTTCGCCCCCGACCAACCTTCCAGGAGTCCGCCCCGTCTGACGGCGCAGGCTCCTGGCGAACCGGGAGGAGTCCGTGAA
Source organism: Vicinamibacteria bacterium (assembly GCA_022820675.1). Classification (GTDB taxonomy): domain Bacteria; phylum Acidobacteriota; class Vicinamibacteria; order Vicinamibacterales; family UBA8438; genus JAJEEA01. The sequence continues at coordinate 300 of JAJEFC010000123.1, forward strand.
CAGAAACCGAATGGAGCGGTGGCGTCAGGCGTCGGGGGCGGCGGTGCTGCTGCTGGCGGGGGCGCCGGCCCTGGCCCAGGGCCCGGACGTCTACGCGCTACGGCAGGCGGCCGAGGAGCGCGCCCGCGCCGTCGAGCCCCAGGTGGTGACCTGGCGCCGCGACATCCACCAGCATCCCGAGCTGAGCAACCGCGAGTTCCGCACCGCGGCCCTCGTGGCCGACCACCTGCGGTCGCTCGACATGGAGGTGCGGACCGAGGTGGCCCACACCGGCGTCGTCGCCACCCTGCGGGGCGGCCGGCCCGGGCCGGTGGTCGCGCTGCGCGCCGACATGGACGCGCTGCCCGTCACCGAGATGGTGGACCTGCCGTTCGCGTCGCGCGAGCGGGCCGTCTACAACGGCCAGGAGGTCGGGGTGATGCACGCCTGCGGCCACGACAACCACGTCGCCATCCTAATGGGGGTGGCCGACGTGCTCGCCTCGGTGCGCGACGACCTGCCGGGCACCGTCAAGTTCATCTTCCAGCCGGCCGAGGAGGGGGCGCCGGAGGGCGAGCGCGGCGGGGCCGAGCTGATGCTCGAGGAGGGCGCCTTCGAGAACCCCCGCCCCGAGGTCATCTTCGGGCTCCACGTCGGCCCGAACCGGGTGGGGCAGTTGACCTACCGGGCCGGCAGCGCCATGGCCAGCGCCGACTGGCTCCGCATCGTGGTGCGCGGGCGGCAGACCCACGGCGCGGCGCCCTGGGGCGGGGTCGACCCGATCGTGGTCTCGTCCCAGATCGTGCTGGGGCTGCAGACCATCGCGAGCCGCCAGCTTCCGATCACGCTCACCCCGTCCATCATCACCATCGGCAGCATCCACGGCGGGGTGCGGGGCAACATCATCCCCGACGAGGTGGAGATGGTGGGCACCATCCGCACGTTCGACGCCGGGGTGCGGCAGGACATCCACCGGCGGATCCGGCGGACGGCGGAGCAGATCGCGGCGAGCGCGGGGGCGACGGCCGAGGTGGAGATCACCCACGGCTACCCGGTCACGGTCAACGACCCCGGGCTGACCGAGCGGATGGTCCCGACCCTGCAGCGGGTGGCCGGCGACGACCCCGTCGTGGTGCAGGACCTGATGACCGTCGCCGAGGACTTCTCCTACTTCCAGCACGAGGTGCCGGGCATGTTCTTCTTCCTGGGGGTGACCCCGGAGGACCAGGACCCCGCGACCGCGCCGGTGAACCACTCGCCGCTGTTTTTCGCCGACGAGGGGGCGCTGCTCGTGGGCGTGCGGGCCCTGACCAATCTGACTCTCGACTACATGACGGCGCCGTGAGCGACGCAGCTCGCTTCGACGACCGGCGGCGGGACAGGCCTCTGGCCGCCGCCGTCGGTTTGCGCTACGCAGGGTTCGGAGCCCCAGCAGCGCGATCCGGAGGCCGTGCCGTCGTTCGAACCAGTCGGCGAAAGGCCGGAAGACCCACCGTACGGCCCGCGTGAGCGCCGCGAGCCCCAGCCGCAGCGCCAGCCACCACGCGCCCGCGGCCGCGACAATCGGCAGGGTCGCGGTTGGGTGGCGATCGGAGCCGTTTCCGGCCAGTATCCGCCGTCGTCAGCCGGAGGGCGCGGCGGGGGACGGGGCGTTCTCTTCCCGCACCCGCACGCTGGCGTGCTGCCGGCGGCGCACGATGCGGGCCACGGCCGCGGTGCGTTCGTCGCGGGTCAGGCTGAGGTCCATGGCGTCCACGGCTTCACGAACGTCATCGGGCGTGAGGGCGCCGAGCGCGGCGGAGGCGGCGAGACGGCGCGGGGCGGCTCCGGGCCGCAGGGCGAGAAACTCGACCTGCAGGTCTCGCGAACCCTTCCGGCCCCGCAGCCGCCAGAGCTCGCGGACGCCGATCTCGCCGTAACCTTCGATCTTGCCCTCGTCGGCATGGGTGATCTCGGCCTCGACCACGAGATCGGGCGGCGTGCGCTCGAAGTAGGCTTCGGCCGCCTCCACGCCCTTCGCCCGAGCGGCGCGATAGCCGCGGGCGCGCTCGCCGACGTAGAAGGCGCAGTCCGGCTCCATGCCGGTGCCGGGAGGATCGTCGGGTCTGCGGAGACGGGCGCTGCGGAGGCCCTTCGCGGCGCCGGTGATGGTGCTGCCGGCGGCATCGATGATGTCGTCGAGGACATCGGCGAAGTCGTCGTGGAGGCGGGACGGGCTCATCAGGGTGATGAGCCCCCGGACGGGGTCGAGGCAGACCCGGCTGAACGACGCGCTCCAATCGACGGCGGCGAGCTCCGCCACGGTGCCGGGGTCGGCGCGGAGGACGTGGATGCGTGAGCCGAGCGGCCCCGTGTACGTCGTCGCACTATCGTCCATGGTGACGGTTCCTTCGGCGCCGGAGACCGGCGCGAGCGCCTGGAGGGGCGGCCGGCCGGAGCCGCGGGCGAGGTCGCCGGGCT
>JAJEFC010000273.1 GCA_022820675.1 Vicinamibacteria bacterium
AGTCTACGGCCACCATCGCCTCCGGGCGACCATGAAGGCGGCTTCGCGCCGCGGCTGGAGCAGCGGTCGGAGTCCGCTTCACCGTTCAGCAGACGCCCAAGCCCGCATGCCTCGTCGGTCTGAGGCGGAGCCTCGCTAGACGATGCGCCTGTAACGGATGGAGGTCCTGCGAATCACGATCGTGACTGGAACGGATTCCGGAGGGTCAGCGAATCGACCGCGTAGCCGGACTGCATGTCCTCGGTGTGCAGCGTCGTGCAGGCGCCGTCAGCGCCGCCCGCACGACGAGCGCGTCCCGGATCGACAAGTGATGCAGCCGGTGCAGATCGATCGCCGCGATCAGATCGGCGGCGCCGAGCGTCACGACGTCACATGGCATTTGCGCACGCAATACGTGTCCACGGGCGGATGCGGTCCCGCCATGCGGATGTCGCACTGCTCCCGACAGCGTGCGCGCCGTCGAGCCCCGCCTGGCGCAACCGCTTTGTCGGGCCCGCACGCCGTCGTCAGTCCCGCACGGCGTCGAGGAGCCGGTTGCAGAGACCGGCGACGTAATCGAGGTTGCCCGCCGCCCGTTGGGCGTCCGACTCGTCGAAGAGGTCGCGCGGGGCGAGGCTCTGGCGCTCGTCGCCGTAGAACGCGATGCCGCGGTCGCCGGCCATCTCCGTCGAGATGGTGGCGAGGCGGTCGACCTCGGTGCGGAACCACTCGGGGAAACGCGCGGCCTCGCGGCGCAGCAGCTCGGCGACGTCATGGGTCCGGGTCGGCTCGACGGCGGCGAGGCGCAGGGCGCCCTTCAGGAACAGCTCGACGCACTCCTGCGCCTCGCGGACGACGGTGGCCCAGAGCCCGCGCTCGAGGGCGAGGCGAACCAGCTCTACCCGGCTCGCGGCCTCCTCGATGTAGAGCCGCCCCATGCGCGAGCTGGTCATATCTCGACCACCTCGCCGAACCGGAAGTCCGGCTTCAGGTCCCAGTACCAGCTTCCGTCGTCGAGGAAGACCCGGCGGCTTCCCAGCTCGCGCATGCGGGCGCGCATGGCGTCGAGCACCGTCGCGAAGAACCTGGCTCGGTCGATGAGGAGGATGCCGTCCTCGACAATGTCGAGGTAGAGGGGGCTGCGAAAGCGCGCCTCCTCCGGGGTCTTCGTCACGAGGTTCCACTCGACGGCCGGCAGGACGTGCCGGCGGCGTGCGTGCGACCACGCAGCCAGGAGGGGACGCCGGCGTTCGGCCAGGCTGTGTGGGAAGCCCTCCGCGATCACGAGGATGTCGACGTCCGATTGGGCCGTGCCCTGACCGCGGGCGAGCGAGCCGAAGAGCACCAATGAGCGGAGGCGGGGGCCGAGGAGCTCGCACCACGCGTCGCCGGCCGTGACTATCGACGTGCGGAACGGTTCCGGCACGGACGCCGGCAGGCTCGAGAGCGAAGGCGCGGTGGAGCTCACGCTCGGATCCTACCAGCGCAGTCCCGGCAGGCGTCGGCGGGACACGGGAACTGTACCCGCCGAGCGGGTCGCGTACCGAATGTGCGCCCGGAGCTCACGCGCACATTCAGAGGGTGTCGCGTACCGAATGTGCGCCCGGAGCTCACGCCCACATTCAGAGGGTCCGGGGGCGGCAATGGCTACGGACTCGTCAACCGCGCCGACAGCCCGCCCCGCTTGGCGCTGTCGGTGAACCCGGGACGCGGCAAGGCGATTCCCGTCACTGCCCCCGGTTCGGCACGAGGAACAGGTTGGTCATGTCGCCGCCGAGGTCGATGGTGCGCAGGTAGCGGTAGGTCGACGCCTCGTGGAGGTCGATGGTGGCGCCGGCCTGGTGGACATAGAGGAGCTGGCCGTTGGTGCTCACGGCCAGCGACATGCGGGGACGCCCCTCGAAGACCTCGCGCCGCTCGACCCGCCGCCCTTCGAGGTCGAAGGTCCAGATCTCGTAGTGGCCGATGCGCTTGAGGACCGCGTAGGCCTTGCGCCGGTCGGGTGCGAGCGAGAACGAGGACAGCGGCTCGTCCGGCCCGAGGGTGTAGAAGTCGACGTCGCGCTCGGCGAGGTTGATTCGCGCGATGCCCATGAGGCGCCGGTTCTGCACGGGATCGCTCACGCGGAACAGGTTCGTGAAGTAGCCGGGCTCCTCGTTGCGGTCGACGCCGAAGCCGAAGCTGAAGCGCTCGAGGTCGGGCGCCTCGACCGACGACAGCTCCCACCGGTCGACGACCTCGAACGACCCGGTGTCGAGGGCGATGATCTCCCCGCCGAACAGGTAGAGCACGCCGCCGTCGGGCGAGAACATCATGCTCGCGCCGGTCCGCTCCTCGCCGTCCGGCCACGGGATCTCCCGCATGATCTCGTGCGACGCGAGGTCCACCTGGAGGAGGCGGCGGGGGGCGATCTCCCACCGGTCGATGTGTTTGACGGCGGTGTCGGCGAGGAGGACGGCGTAGGCGTCGTCGGGCGACACCACCAGGCTGCGGATGCGCACCTTCGTCGCGCCCTCGCTGAGGGTGAACGTGTCGATGGTGCTCCGCGTCTCGAGGTCGATCACCTCGATGTGCTCGAACGTGCGGTCACGCATGTACATGCGCGAGCCGTCGGCCGACATCCGCATGTCGTTGGGCGGTCCCCCGAGCGTCATCTCGATGGTGTCGACCACCTGCTCGGTGGCCTCGTCGATGACGTAGATGCGGTTGGGGAACGCGCCGACGTAGAAGGTGCCGTCGCCGCCCGTCAGCCCGCCGGCGGGCTGGGCGAGCGCGCTGCCGGAGAGGAGGCCGAGGATTGCGAACGTGCAGGCCAGCTTGCGCATGGGTCGATGTCTCCGGAACGAGGGGCGGGCTGCCGGCCGCTTCCGCCTCGGGGGGGCGCGGCGAAACCTACGCGGCCTCGATGTCGCGCCGCCCGGAACCGTTCAGGCGGCGCCCAGCCTCAGCAGCCCGCCAGAGGCGGCGCCACCACTCCGAGGCAGCCCCGAAAGTCACGCCTGTGTGCCGGGCGGCGCCCCACTCGAGGCGGCGCCGGTCCGTGGTACAGACGCCTACGGGAAGATCAGGTCGATGTTGCGCCAGTCCTTCTGGGCGGCCGCGCACTTGCCGGTCCAGTCGGGGGTGTGGTTCAACTGGTCGGGCACGTGCGCGGGCCAGAAGCAGCCGCGGTGGCAGTCGAACAGGTCGCGCTCCACCGGTTGGCACAGCCCCGCCGTCCCGCCGTTGCGGTCCGCCTCCCAGCCCGGCTGGAACACCAGCGAGCACCCCAGGGGGATGTGCGGCCCCTCGGGCTGCTGGGGCGGGCCCGAGCCCTCCTGCAGCGCGACGACGTCCCCGTCGGGGGACGCGTCGGGCGGCGGGGCGGCGACGGTCCGCTCGACGCGGGCCGCCTTCTGGTTGATCGCTCTCAGGTGTCTCATGGTCTCACCGCCGTTCACTCGAACCGCCGCAGGTTGCCGCCGGCGGGAAGAACACCGGGCGCCCTGTCTCATGGTCTGGCCCGCCCATCGTCGCCTGCGGCTCCGCTGGGCGCCCAACCAACCCTGCCGGGAGTCTGCACCGTTCTACGGCGCAGATTCCTGGCCGCCGATCACTCGAACCGGCGCAGGAACTCCGGGTTCCGCGCCGCCAGCTCGCCGTAGACGCGCAGGCAGACGTCGGTCCACCCGCGGATCCACTCGCAGTAGTGCAGGTTCGGTCGCTCGCTCGTGCCGTACCGGGTGTGCGCCTCGTGGTAGCACCCGCCCGAGCACAGCGGCCGCGCCCAGCACGTGTGGCAGTCGGTCTTGTTCGCCAGGTGGTGCCGTTCCAGGAACGCGTTCTGCGCCTCCCGGTCGAGGCCGTCGTCGACGGTGCCGAGCTTGTGCTCGTCCGAGCCCGCGAACCGGTGGCACAGGGCGACGTCGCCGCCGGTGGCGACCCCCACCAGCCCCAGCCCCGCCCCGCACGGATACGCCTTGCTGGCGCCCTTGTGAATCTCCTCGAGGGTCTCGCTCACGTTCGAGAACCCGTGGTGCCTCCCGGCCAGCGCCGCCTCGAGGAACTCGTCGGCGAGGGCCGTGAACTGCTCGACCATGTGGTCGAACCCGTCCCCGTCGAGCGCGTACTCGCGGCCGGGGGAGGTCGTCACGGGGGCGAACCCCACCTCCCGGAACCCGATCTCCTCGGTCAGGTGCCGGTAGATGCTCACGACGTCGCTGACCTGCGAGGTCAGGGTCACGCGGGCCCCGACGGGCCGGCTCGTGTGGCGCCGGAGCAGCTCGCGCACCCGCGGCAGCAGCACGTCGTAGCTCCCGCCGCCGTCGTGGAAGACGCGGAAGCGGTTCTGCATCTCGCGGGGGCCGTCCATCGACACCGTGACGGAGATGTCGTTGTCGGCGAGGAACCCGATCATCTCGCCGGTCAGCAGCGTCGCGTTCGTCGTCAGGTTGAACTCGACCTGCTTGCCCCGGGCCGCGGCCTGCTCGCGCGCGTAGGGCACGACGCGGCTGAGGACCGGGTAGTTCATCAGGGTCTCGCCGCCGAAGAAGCTCACGTGCACCACCCGGTTGTCGCCCGACTCGTTCATCAGCAGGTCGACGCTCTTGCGGGCGGTCTCCTCGCTCATGAACTTGGGCTGCGACCCGTTGGCGGTGTCGACGATCTTGTCCTCGCTGTACTCGTAGCAGTACGAGCAACTGAGGTTGCACTGGTTGGTGACGTTGAGGACCGCGGTGGTCAGCGGGAACGGCGTCAGCGGGATGATCGCCGGCGCCGGGGGCGCGGGAGGCGCCGGCGCGGCGACGGTGCGGACCGCGTGCACCTGCTCGAGCTCGTCCAGCGTCTGCGCGAGGTCGGTGTCGGGGAACCGCGACCCCACGTCGGCGAGAAGGTCCCGGCGCGCCACCCGCCGGCCGTCGAGGCCGTCGATCAGCGCCGCCGCGGGCTCGTCGAGCGCGAACACCGCCGCGCTCGGCACCAGGTAGAGGAACCGGCGGCCGGCCGCGGTGAACGGATGGAACTCTCCCTGGGCAAGCACGCTCATGGCTGCTCCACGGCGGTGGGGTCGCAGCGCCGACGATGAGCGCGCGCGACTCGTCCCGATGCATCCAGGCTCATGGCTGCTCCCCGGCGGGGCTCCGGCGCCGAAGTTGGGCGCGCCACGGATACCGATGTCCCAAGGCTCATGGCTGCTCCACCCCGGCGGCCTTCCGGCGCCGACGATGGGCGCGCTACGGATGCCGATGCGCCAAGGCTCATGGCTGCTTCCCGGCGGCGGGGTTCCGGCGCCAACGATGAGTGCCCTACGGACAATGATGCGCCCAGGCTCATGGCTGCTCCACGGCGGTGGGATCCCAGCGCAGGTACAGCGGCACGGTGACGAGGAGGTGGGCGCGTCCGGTCAGCCCGTCTCCGTCGCCGGCGTCCGGGGGCCACGTCGCCACCACCCACACGTCCCCGACGTTGTTGCGGCTGCCGCTGCGCTCCACGTTCGGTCCGTCGACGGCGGGGACGAACCGCCCGCCGGCCTCGATGTCGCCCACGTAGCGGACGTCGTCGTCGCCGATGGTCACCGCGTACTCCTCGATGGACCAGCGGGCGTCGACCATTCCGAGGTCCAGGTCGTCGTCGGTGGCGGGCTCGCCGTCCGGCCCGTCGTGCCACGCCCGGGCCTCGAACTGCTGGAACTGCTTGGGGAAGCGGACGCCGCCGACCCGGGCCATACCCGCCCGCGGGGTCACCGCGATGCGGTGGACCTCGTCATAGACGGTGAGGGCGCCGGTGACCGCGGTCCGGTCGAGGACCAGGTCCCGGCCGCCGGTGGCCGCGTCCTCGTCGACCTGCACCTGCACGTCCAGCCACTCGCCGGTCGCCCCCGTCACCTCGAGCACGGCGACGCCGGGGCCGAGGTCCACGGCGTCGGCCGACGTCGCCGCGAGGTTCCGGCCATGGACGCGGACCGTCGCGGTGGCGCCCGCCGGCAGCGACGGGGGATGCACCCCGGCCACCGCCGGCGCGTCGCCGAGGCGCTCCAGGGTGACGTCGATGCCGGTCTCGTCGTAGCCGCCGGTGAACCACCGGCCGCTGATGGCGCGCCAGTCGCGCTCGACGAACATCACCTCGCGGAGCTCGTCGGCGTCCGGGTCGCCGGGAATCGACCGGCCCCGCCACTGGAAGCCGGTGTAGACGATGGCGCGGCCGGTGCGTTCCACCTGCCGGCCGGTGTGCGCGAAGGTGTACGTCGCCTCGGTCGTGAACTCGTCCTCGGTCCCCGCGACCGGGGTGATCGTCATCCGCCCGTAGACCGCGCCCCGGCCGGGGGCGTGCCCGCGCAGCAGCCACTCTCCGCCCACGCGGGGCGGCCGCATCGTCGCCGACCACGCCGACCACTCGGCCGTCTCGAACGGGAACCGTTCCGACAGGTGGGCGACCGCGCGGTCGACCGCCTGCGGCTCGCCGTCGCCGGGGTTGCCGCGGCGGAACGCCTGGAAGTCGGTGAACGGGTAGTAGCCCCGGTGCATCGCCATCAGCAGCGACCACTCCTCGCCGGTGCGCCGCTGGCTGATGACGCGCCCCATCGAGTGGCACTGAATGCAGGTCTCCTCCACGTCGGCGTCGTCGTAGGGCTGGTCGTCGCTGCGTCGCTCCGCCTCCCACGCCGCGTCGAGCGCCTCGGCGGGGGCGAGGCCGAGGTGGTTCGACAGGTACCGCACCACCTCGCGGGCCGTCTCGGGCGTCAAGGCCACGTCGTTCAGGGTGACCATGCGGCGGATGGTCTGCTGCCATCCCTCGGGCGTCGTGCGCCGGAACGAGATGCGCGACAGCCGGCCCGCCTCGTCGGCCTGGTGGCACGAGCCGCAGGCCTGGCGCACCGTCGCGTCGTCGACGGGAATGCCGGGGCCGTCGGTTTCGGCCGGTTGGGCGGTGGAGCCGGTCGCCGCGAGCAGTGCGACGAGCGTGAGCGGGAACAGGAGCTTCGGACGGGACTGGGACATCGGTCGACTCCGGCGGACGGCCCTTTGTAGCACATACCGCGGCGTCTGTCAGCTTCGCGGCTCGTGCGGGGTGCACGTCAGGAAAGTTGCAGGTTCGCAGTTGCGAGCATTTCGGGGCCAGGTTGGCGTTCGAACGGGTGGCTTTCGGCGAAGTGCTCGCGGCGGCAGAGGCGGGTCCCACAAATCTGACGTGCACCCGCTCGTGCGGCGCCGCCTCAGGTCGGGGTCAGCCCGGGCCGCCGAGGCGGGTACCGCCGGCTCGGCGTGACGGCGCCCGCGGGCCGGCGCCGCCCGGCGGGGCCGCTGATGTACGCTGTTGTCCTGGA
>JAJEFC010000290.1 GCA_022820675.1 Vicinamibacteria bacterium
CGCCGCCCGCGGGCCGTCCGGCGCTGGCGACGCGAACGCCGCCCGCGGGCCGTCCGGCGCTGACGACGCGGACGGCGCCGCTTGCGGCGCGGACGACGGGCAGGGCGACTACCTCAACTGCCCGATGACGGAGGCCGAGTACCGGGCCTTCCACCGCGCGGTGTGCGGGGCCGAGCTCGCGACCCTGCACGCCATCGACCAGGGACGCTTCTTCGAGGGATGCCTGCCGATAGAGGTGATGGCGCGGCGCGGCGAGGACACGCTGCGGTTCGGCCCCATGAAGCCGGTGGGCCTCACCGACCCGCGGACGGGCCGGCGACCGTACGCGGTGGTGCAGTTGCGGCAGGACACCCTGGCCGGAGACCACTACAGCCTCGTGGGGTTCCAGACCCAGCTCAAGTGGGGCGAGCAGAAGCGCATCTTCCGCACCATTCCCGGCCTGGAGCAGGCCGAGTTCGTCCGGCTCGGCATGATTCACCGCAACACCTACATCAACGGACCGGCCGCCCTGCTGCCGACGTGGCAGTCGCGACATCGGCCGGGGCTCTTCTTCGCGGGCCAGATCTCGGGGGTCGAGGGGTACGTGGAGTCCGCGGCGAGCGGTCTGATAGCGGGGCTCAACGCCGCCGCCCTCGCGCGGGGGCGCGCGCCCGACGCGCCGCCGCGGACCACCGCCATCGGTGCCCTCGGCCACTACGTGTCGCACGCCGACCGGTCCGACTACCAGCCGTCCAACATCGCGTTCGGGCTCATACCCGTGACCGGCGACGCCCCGCGCCGCCGCCGCGACCGCCGGCGCGCGGTGGCGGCGCGCGCGCTCGCGCAGATCGAGGAGTGGCGAGCGGCCCGCGAGGGCCCGGGTGGCGCGAATGAGGACGCAGCTTCGGCAGTTCCTGGACTACCTGCGGTTCAATCGCAACCTGTCGGCGCGGACCGTCCGCGCGTATGAGAGCGACCTGAATCAGTACCTCGAGTTCCTGGAGCGACACCTCGAGCGTCCCGCCGACCGCATCGCCCCCGTCGACGTCGACTACCCCGCGGTGCGCGCGTTCATGCGCGAGCAGTACGACCGCGGGCAGGCGCGCTCGTCGTCGGCGCGGCGCCTCGCCGCGATTCGCTCATTCGGCCGCTGGCTGCGGCGCGAGGGGCACGTCGAGCGCGACCCCGGCGCGCTGATGGCGACCCCGAAGCAGGAACGCAAGCTGCCGGCGCGCCTCGAGGAGCGCGAGATGGCGCGCCTGCTCGAGGCGCCCGACTCGTCGACGCCGCTCGGGCGCCGCGACCGCGCCATCCTCGAGCTCTTCTACGCCTCGGGCCTCCGCCTCGCCGAGCTGGTGGGGCTGGGCCTCGAGGACGTCGACCTCGGCAACCGCCTCGTGCGGGTGCTCGGCAAGGGCGGCAAGGAGCGCATCGTGCCGTTCACCCGGGCCGCCGCTACCGCCCTGCGCGCCTGGCTCCCCGACCGCGGGTCCCTCGCGCGCCGCGACGACGGGTCGGCCGCCGCTCCCGGCCGGCGGGGGCGGGCGGCGGCCGAGCCCCTGTTCGTGAACTACCGGGGCGGGCGCCTCTCCGCCCGCAGCGTCGACCGCCTCGTGCGGCGCTACGCGGCGGCCACGAGCACCCGCTACGCGGCGGCCACGAGCACCCGCTACGGCGTCAGCCCCCACGCCCTCCGCCACTCGTTCGCCACCCACCTCCTCGAGCGCGGCGCCGACCTCCGCGCCATCCAGGAGATGCTCGGCCACGCCCGCATCAGCACCACCCAGCGCTACACCCACGTCAGCGCCGCGCAGCTCCTGTCGGTGTACAAGAAGACCCACCCGAAGGCGTAGAGCGGCACGGCCCTGCCGGGGCGACAGACGCACTGCGGTCCAACGTTCACTCCAACTCCAAGACTCCGAAGGGACCTGACATGCAGAGGACACAAGGCCAAGCCAAAAGCGTCCGCGACCTGCTGAACGCGAGATTCGATATCGACTACTACCAGCGGGAGTACCTCTGGGAACAGAGCCACGTCTCGCAGCTCGTCGGCGACCTGGCAACCGCATTCCTCAAGCGCCACCGCGACGGTGCCGAGACGATAGCGGAATATGAGCGGTACTTCCTGGGCTCGATCATCATCAGCGAGCATGAGGGACGGCGTTTCATTGTCGATGGGCAGCAGCGGTTGACGACCATCACATTGCTGTTGATCCAGCTCTATCGGAACCTGAAAAATGACCATCAGAAGCGGACGTGCGGGCAGTTGATCTTCTCTTATCATCCCGGACGGGGAGCGTCGTTCAATCTCGACGTCGACGAACGGCACGACTGCATGAAGGCGCTGTTCGACGGTGAGCGGTTTGACGAGGAGGGCCAACCGCGGTCCGTCGCCAACATCCTCCGTCGCTACGAGGACATCGGCAACTCTCTCGCGGAGGAGTTGCGTGTGGATGGCGTGGATGGCGTGGATGGCGGGGGGGTTGGGAAAGGTGGGGGTGATGCGAAGGGTGGAGAGGATGGTGAGGAAATCCCGGCCGAGGCCTCGACCAACACCTTCGCGCGATTCGCCGACTGGATGATGACGAACGTCGACTTCGTGGAGATCACCGCCGGCAGCGATGGCGACGCGTACGCCATTTTCGAGACGATGAACGACCGGGGCCTGTCGCTTTCTCCGGCGGACATGTTGAAGAGCTATCTACTCTCTGGCATCGACAGGGATGCCAGGAACGACTTGAACGAAGTCTGGAAGAAGCGGGTGCAGGACTTGTGCAAACGCTATCAAGGGGCGGATGCGGACGCCATCAAGGCGTGGTTGGTCGCCCGGCACGCCGATCCGGAAGTCGAGCCGGCGCATGTCGAGAACATGGGGGAGCAGTTTCACCGCTGGGTCCGCGACCACCATGAGCGGCTGAGGCTGGTCGACGGCCGGGCGTTCGGACGTTTCATCGAGCGCGACTTCGAGTTCTATGGGCGCTGGTTTGGCGAGATCGTGGACGCGTCGTGGGACTTCGGCCGAGCCTGCGAGCAAGGCCTGGAAGTCGTCTACCGCAACCGGGAATGGAACTTCAGGCATCGGTACGAGCTGATGATGTCGGCGCTGAGGCCGGGCGACGATGACGAGGCGGTGCGGCGGAGACTGCGCGCCGTGGGCGCCTACATCGACATCCTGGTCGCCAGGTACGCATGGTCGGGATGGGCGTACAACCGGCCGGTCATGTACAGCCGAACCCTCAAGCTGATGGCCGAGATCCGGGAGGCGGACGCGGCGGGGTTGGCCAGCGCGCTGGAGGATCGCCTGGGCGAGTACGGCAAGGACTTTCCGGCCGACGCCGGGGCGCGGTACGACTGGGGCAACGGGAGGCGCTTCCACCGCCTGCTCGCACACATGATGGATTATGTGGATCGGGAGTCCTGGGCAGCCGACGAAGGCGAGCGGTCGGGCGAGTGGCGGTCGCGCTATGCGGAGTACCTGTGGAGCGGATACAGTGGTTACGAAGTGGAGCATGTGCAGGCGGACCGTTTTCGCCGCGATGGAAAATCATTCGGTAGCGGGCATCAGGCGCACTTTCAAGCGCAACGCAACCGCATCGGGGGTCTGCTACTGGTACCTGGCTGGGTCAACAACCGCGTTCGGGACAAGAAGTACCCCGAGAAGCGTAGCGCCTCGATCTATCCCAACGTCGAGAGACGGAAGAACAGCGACGCCAAGGATGGCGGTCGGAACCTGCTGGTACTGAGCCTGATCGGGACGCGCGAGGAATGCGAACGCGACAAGCCGGGATTCTGTAGGTTCGCGGAATTTTCGGGCCTGCCGTTCTTCCGGGAGAACACCGGGGAGTTCACGAGCGCCGACGTCGACGCGCGGCAGGCGCTCTACGCCGGGCTCGCGCGCCGCATCTGGAACGTCCGCGAGATCCGCCGGGCGCTGGAGTTGTGAAGGGACGAAATCCTGTTCAGTTCCTCGGCGGCGGCTGGGCCGTGCGGAAACAGGGGCGGTCTGGCCCGTTTTCCAAGCAGTCTCGCTTCTTCGCGGGTGCCGCAGGCCTCACGGTCGCGCCTCCCAGACGGCAATCGCGCGGGCGGCGTGGAGCCCGTTCGGCGCGTTCGTGATGGGGTCACGGACGGTCCGCCAGAGCGCTCTCAGGTCGCGGGCAGCGGCTGCGGCCCGAGTCCCCGGCATCGAGAGGGTCCGCGTTCTCGGAGTGGGTGGGGTTGGCGTCGGAGCCGACGAGCAGGGGCACCGCGACCGCCGACGTGATGCTCGCCGCGAATTGACAGGCGGGGCGGATGGTCGTGCACTACTTGGCCGGGGCGATCGCCGAGCGCGGGTTGTGGCGTCCATAGTCCAGGTTCGCGAGGCCTTGACTGTGCATCGGGGTGGCGGGTGCAGGAGTAATATGCATGGAAACAACATGGTTACACGCTTTGGGCAAGGACCAGCGGGGCAGCCGTCCTCGGTGCGTTCTGCTCGTTGACGCGACTCGACATGCCGTCGCGGCGAGATTGACCGACCTCGTCGGCCTCGCCAACGTGACGGTGTCGCCGAACCACTTCTGGATGCCCCGCGGCAAACCGGTCAGGATGGGCAGGGGCTGGGACAAGAAGCCCGCTGCGGAGGCGCGGGTTGATCGCGATGACGGATTCGTTGGACCCGAGGTGCAGCGACACCTTCGTGATTGGTGGCTGTCGGTCGTGCCTCGTGCGAACACGCCGAACTGGGACGTGGCATCCGCGTGCGAGATCGAGGGGAAGGAAGGACTGCTTCTGGTGGAGGCCAAGGCTCATGGAAACGAGTTGTCCAAAGCGGGCAAGGGCAAGAAGAAGTCCTTCACGGAGAACCAGTGGAAGAACCACGAACGGATCGGTTCGGCAATCGAGCAGGCGAATGTCGGTCTCGGGAGCGTCACGCAAGGGACTTGGAGGTTGTCAAGGGACCACCACTACCAGCTCGCCAATCGATTCGCGTGGTCATGGAAGCTGGCGGTGCTCGGGGTGCCGGTCGTTCTGCTCTATCTCGGCTTCCTGAACGCCGAGGAGATGAAAGCGCCGTTCCGTACGGAGGATGATTGGGCCTGTGCATTGAAGGACCACGCTCGGGGCATCGTGGATGATTCTTGCTGGGGAAATCGACTGGACGTTAACGGTACGCCTTTCTGGCCGTTGATCCGCTCGCGTGCAATCGATCTGTCGCTCTCGACGGGCGGCTGACCGAGGCGGGCCGGAGGTTCCCCCGATGACGGCCTTGTGGACGCGTTCGCGGTTGCGCTCGGCCAGGGCCTCGCGGAACTGAGCGGCCGCGAGCGCCACGCCGACGGCACGGGCGTCGCCCACCGGCCATGGCGAGCAGGACGTCGGGCTCGTCGCCATCGACACATTGAGGCGACCCCAAGATCGCGGACTTGGTCGTCATCGATCTCGAGACCGTTCCCGCCCACGCGCTGCAACCCGCAAGACCACCCCCGGCAACCACCGGCCGCCGTGACACGCGGGCTCGCGCCACGGCGGAGTACCCGGCGCAGGTGGTGGGGGTCAACGATCTGGAGCGGGGCTCGACGCGCGGGTCGATGCGGTGCTCCTTGACCAACTTCTCGACCGCAGACCTGCAGCGGGGCGGCCACGACCCGCGGCGGTACCGTGGCCGAGGTTCGCGCGGCGTGGCTCGCGAAACCGTGGCCGAGGTCACGGCCACCCGCGTTGAGCTGATCTCGGTCGGCTGGATCCCGAGGCGGGAAAGACAGGGGGCTCTACCCGCCACCGTTGCGTGGTTGCGGATGGCGGCAGAGCCCCCCCGGTTCAGTGACCCCAGCCAGCTTGTCATTCGCCAACTGGGACTGCTGCTCCCTTGAGAGGGGGCAGTCTTGCGATCCGCAAGCCCCTTGCAGGACTCGGGAGAACACTCAGGATCATTTACCCTCGCTCGGTGCTCTGTCAAGCCCGAGAGCGATCTTCACGCAAGCCCGGATCGCGTCGAGGTCTGCATCGAGCACCCTGAAGTTCATGGGTTGCCTTCTGTTGGTGGCCCGGCTGAGGCGATTCAGGGAGACGGTGTACAGCATGTCACACTTCGCCCAAGTGTCATCCTGAGCAAGTCTGTCAGGCAGCGACCGTGGATCCATCAGGTGATGATACGGCTCTATCGGAATCGGATCGGTGGTGCTCAGCGGCACGATCGTGCAGAGCCCGGTCGTTCTCCGTCTCGGATACGGCGAGATGACCACAACCGGCCGGCGCTTGACCATCTCCGGGGGCTGAAAGCCGGTGTTGAAGTCGCACATCCACAACGTGCCGGTGCGAGGGTGGAGCGGCAGCGCCATCGGGCGATGCTACCAAGGCTTGGCTGAACTGGCGGACCAGCCGAGGGTCCGGCGCAGGAAACGGATCTCGGCGGGGGTCGGACGGCTCGACTTGCGGATCACGGCGTGGGCCATGACGCGGTGCAGGCCGGCGATGCGGAGGATCGCCACCTCGTGCTCGCCGCAGTGGGCGCAATGGCTTACCTCGATCCCTGCCAGCGTGACCCCGGGCAGCCCCGACGCGTCGTAGCTCACGTTCTCGCGCCGTGTCGTCATCGCGTGTCCGCACTGGAGGCACTTCGTCGCCATTGCTCATCCCGTTCGCCACGCCCGTGATCACCGCCAGGGTGTGTTCAGAGCGAAGCACGACGATGACGGTGATCCGTCCGCCCCGTACGCGGTGGCACCACGTACCGTTCGCTACCGGTCCGCCGCGTGGTCGACGGCGCGGCTGACGAGCTCGCGGAACTCGCGGCTCGGGTTGGCGCCGCCGGGGCTCTGGGTGAGGACCATGCCGGTGAGCTCGCGGGCGGGGTCGACCCAGCCCATGGTGCCGTCCGAGCCCGAGTGCGAGTAGGCGCCGTCGGGCGCGATCTGCCAGCCGAGGCCGTACGATGTGCGCTCGCCGCTGGCGATGTAGCCGCGGGTCGCCGCCGCCACCGAGTCCTCGGAGAAGACCTGCGCGTCGGCGTACCGCCCGCGGTTCAGGAACATCTGCAGGAAGCGGGCGTAGTCGGGGGCGGTGGAGATCATCCCTCCCGAGGCGCGGACGACGGGGAAGTCGGGCGGGTCGCCGGGGGTGAAGCCCTGGCGGAAGACGACCCCGCCGTCGTCCCGGCGGCGGCCGCGGTAGACGGTGGCCATGCGGTGGAGCTTGGACTCGTCCTCGTGGTTGAGGGTGTCGGTCATGCCCAGCGGCTCGTAGATGCGCGTGCGCAGGAAGTCCTCGAGGGGCATGCCCGAGGCGATCTCGATGATCGCGCCGACGGTGTTGTAGCCGGCGTTGTTGTAGCTGTAGGACGTGCCGGGCTCCACCTCGGGCCCCTCGGCCCCGAACCTCGCGACGGCCCCGAGCAGGGTCGGCGTCTCGACAGGGTCGAACGGATAGAAGATGGGGCGGACGCGCAGCCCCGACGCATGGCTCAGGAGCTGGCGGATGGTGATGTCGCGGGACCGGACGTTGTCGAACGACGCGAGATGCTCGGCCGCGCGGTCGTCGAGCGAGAGCCGGCCGTCCTCCTGCAGGATGAGCACGGCGGCGCCGATGACCGGCTTGGTGTTCGAGGCCATGCGGAACAGCGTGTCCGGCTCCATCGGCAGCCGGTAGGCCTCGTGACGCCACCCGACCGCTTCGTGGAGGACGATGACGCCGCGGCGCGCCACCATCAGCACCGCCCCCTTCAGGTCTCCGCGGTCCACCGCGTCGCGGTACAGCCCGGCGGCCTCGTCGAGCAGCGCGGCGTCCATGCCGACCGAGGCGGCGGGGCCGTGGGTGAGGGTGGTCGCGGACTGCGCGAGCCCGGCGGCTGCCCAGAGCGCGAGCGCGCAAGCGGTCACGGTGATGGTGGTCACCCGGCGGGTCGATGGCCTCATGGCAGGCTCCTGGAGTCTTGTCGAACTGCACTCTCGATCGTATACGCGGTCGTCGCACCGCCGAAACCGGATGCCCGGTGAACGCCGCGTGCCCGCCAAGGGCCCTGGTACAGGGTCGCCGCGGCCGTCGTCGCGCACGATCAGGCCTGGCCCGACTCGCCCTCCGGCTGCTGCAGGGCCTCCCACTGCCCCATGAGGTCGCCGACCTTCCACATCAGGTTCTGGTGCTCGTCGACCACCGGCTGGGCGGCGGCGCGGTCGTCGTAGAACCCGGGGGAGGCCATCGTGGCCTCGATCTCCTTGATCTTGCCCTCGTGTTCGGCGATGCGCCGCTCGAGCTCGCCGATGCGCTTGTCGCGGGCCGCTCGCGCCCGCTTGACGCGGCGCTCGGCCTGGGCGCGCTGCCGGCGTTCCTCCCGGTCCTGCCGGCCCGCCGCCTGCGTTGGGCGTTTCGCGGAGGGCGCGCGATCTGCGCGCCCGGCGGCGGTGGCGTCGCCGGGGCGGAGTCGGGCGTCGGCGGGGCGCGGGACGGCGGTTTCCGGGCGTCGTTCCCCGTTGCGCGCGTTCTCCTCGCGGTGGGTCTTGCTCCAGCGGAACTCCTCGTAGGTGCCCGGATAGCGCACGGCGGCGCCGTGGCCGACCTCGATGACGGTGGTGGCGAGCCGGTCGACGAAGTACCGGTCGTGGGAGACGAAGAGGAGAGTGCCGTCGAAGTCGGCGAGGGCGTCGAGGAGGACGTCGGTGGAGTCGATGTCCAGGTGGTTCGTGGGCTCGTCGAGGAGCAGGGTGTTGGCGGGGGACAGGAGCATGCGCGCCACCGCGAGCCGGGTGCGCTCGCAGCCCGAGAGCACCCGCACGGGCTTGGTCACGTCGTCGCCCGAGAACAGGAACCCGCCGAGGATGTTGCGGATGGCGGGGAGCATGTCGACCGACGACGCGGCGCCGAGGGTGTCGTAGACGGTCAGGCCCGGATCGAGCCGGGTGGCCTCGTCCTGGGCGAAGTACTGCGCCACGAGGTTGTGGCCCTCGACCCGCGACCCCCGGTCGGGAGGCTCGGCCCCGGAGAGCATGCGCATCAGGGTCGACTTGCCGGCGCCGTTCGGGCCCACGATAGCGATGCGGTCGCCCCGCACCACGTGCACGTCGACGTCGTCGAGGACCACGGTCGGGCCGTAGGCCTTGCGGACCGCCTGCAGCTCGAGCGCGACCCGTCCGCTCTTCCGGCACTCGGGGAACGAGAAGTGCACGCGCTTGCGCTCCGGCGGCACCTCGATGGGGGTCATCTTCTCGAGCATCTTGACCCGGCTCTGGACCTGCGCGGCCTTCGTCGCCTTGTAGCGGAACTTGTCGATGAAGTGCCGGATGCGCGCGATCTCCTCGTCCTGTCGCTTCTTCTGCTCGCGCAGGGCCGCGACCCGCGCGTCGCGCTCCACGAGGTACTCCGAGTAGGTGCCGACGTAGGGCGTCAGGCCGCGCCGGTCGATCTCGACGATGCGGGTGACCACCCGGTCGAGGAAGTACCGGTCGTGGGACACGAGCACGAGGGCGTGCGGATAGTCGGCCAGGTAGTCCTCGAGCCAGTTGCGGGCCTCGAGGTCGAGGTGGTTCGTGGGCTCGTCGAGCAGCAGCACGTGGGGCCGGCGGAGGATCAGCTTGGCGAGGGCGATGCGCATCTGCCAGCCCCCGGAGAAGGTCTCGGCGGGCTTCTCGAAGTCGTCCGGCGAGAACCCGAGCCCGTTCAGCACCCCCGCGACCCTGAGGTCGATGGCGTAGCCGTCCTCGTCGCGGAAGCGGTGCTGCAGCTCGCTGTAGCGCTCGAGGATGGCGTCGTGCTCCTCGCGCGAGAACCGGGAGTCGGCGAGCTGGTGCTCGAGCTCCTCCATGGTGCGCTGCACGTCGAGGAGCGGCTGGAACGCGGTGCGGGCCTCGTCGACGAGCGAGCGGCCCGAGTGGCCGAGGCCGTCCTGCGGGAGATAGCCGATGGTCAGCCCGCTGCGTTTCGCGATCGCCCCGGTGTCCGCCTCGTCGAGGCCGGCCAGCATCCGCAGCAGCGTCGTCTTGCCGGAGCCGTTGGGGCCGCACAGGCCGACGCGGTCGCCCGCCGATACCTGCCACGTGACCCGGTCGAACAGGGTGCGGCCGCCGAACCCCTTGGTCAGCGACGACAGTTGGAGCATCGAGGTCTTCTTCGGTCAGGAGAGGGTCGGGTGGTGGTGTTCGGGTTGCGGCCGGCGCCCGCCAGGGGTTCCTGGAAAATGATACCGCACCCCCCCGCGGCGATGCGCGAGGGCCGCGGCGCCGGTCGCGCTTCGGCCCCGGCGTTCGGGACGGAGCCGCCCCCGCGGTCCGTGCCGCAGGCCATATCGGGCCGGGCGGCGTCTAATGGTTCGAGTCCCGCCCCCGGGGCGGCGGGTGCCGGGGGCATGCCGACGGGCTTGTCGACCACCTCGTCGGCGGCGGGTGGCGCCGCCGGCATGTCGAGCCGGGCGGCGTCCAATCGTTCGACCTCCCCCCGGCGGCGGGTACCCGGGGGCACGAGACGGGCTCGTCGACCTCCGTCGGCGGCGGGTGACGCCGCCGGCATGTCGAGCCGGGCGGCGTCCAATCGTTCGAGCCCCCCCGGCGGCGGGTACCGGGGCATGTCGACGGGCTTTGCGACCGCCTTGTCGGCGGGTGATGCCGCCGGCATGGGGCCCGCGCCGGGAGCGCGGCGGCGGACGCTTCGTGCCGCCCCGGGCGCCGGCGGGGCGGGCGCACCGGCCGGAACCCGAGGCGGAGCCGACACGTCACAACGAGTGCGACACGATGAGCGCGACGCGGGCGGCCGCGGTGGGCATGGAGAGAACCGACGAGGAGCTGGTCGCGCTGGCGACGGCCGGCGACCCCGAGAGCTTCAACCAGTTGATCCTCCGCTGGGAACGGTCGATCTTCGCGCTGGCGTTCCGCGTCCTCGGGCGGGAGGAGGACGCCCGCGACGTCTGCCAGGAGACCTTCCTCCGGGCATTCCGCAGCATCAAGGGGTTCAAGGGCCAGTCGAAGTTCTCGTCGTGGCTGTACCGGATCGCCGTGAACCTCTGCCGCGACTGGATGCGCCGGGAACGGCGCTCGGCCAGCCTCGCGCCGCTCGACGAGGAGGCGGAGCCGGCCCGGTCGCCGGGCGCGGCGCCGCCGGAGACGGCCGAGGGCCACGCGCTGCGCCGGGACATGCGGCGCGTCATCACGGCCGCGATGTCGGCCCTGTCCGACGATCAGCGCATCACCATCGTGCTCAAGGAGTACCATGGCCTCACCTTCCGGGAAATCGCCGATCTGCAGGGATGCCCGTTGAGCACCGTCAAGACCCGCCTCTACCAGGGGCTCGGGGTCCTGCGGAGGCAGCTTCAGCGGGACGGCGTGCACGGCGCGGCCGATCTGGTGGGCCGGGGGCCGGCAGAGGCCGGCCCCCGCCTGGCCGCGGATGTCAACGGAGAGTCGCGAGAACGATGAGCGAGAAGAGCAGTTGCATCGAGAAGGACGCGTTGATCGACTACCTCTACGGGGAGTCCGATGCCGATGCGCGCCGCCGCGTCGACGCGCACCTTCGGTCCTGCGCACGCTGCGCCGACGAGGTCCGGTCGATGACGGCCCTCCGTCGGACCATCGGGGTCTGGGAGCCTCCCGACGCCGACCTCGGGTTCCGCGTGGTGGCCGATGCGGGCCGGCCGGCGCGGGCCCGCGCCCGCTGGCGGCCGGCACTGGCCCTGGCCGCCGCGGCGGTGCTGGC
>JAJEFC010000025.1 GCA_022820675.1 Vicinamibacteria bacterium
CGGCCGCGTCGACCGCCGACAGCGACGGATCGATCGCCCGGATGATTCGCTGATACATCGTCGCCCCCTCGCCCTTACTGCGCCGTTGGCCGGTGTCCCCCGCGACGCTTCGAGCCGCATTTCTCACCCGGCCGCCGCTTCCCGCCGCCGTTCCTCCAATTCCCGCGACTCCGCCGCCGCGCGCCGAGCGTGCGCCTTCAACACAAGGTCGAAATCCGCATAGCTCCACGTGCGAACCAGATCGGCAACCGACCGACCCGTGAGCTTGGCGAGCGCCCGTAGACGCTCCGCCGATGCGCCGTCTACGCGAACCGTAGTGTTGCCGCCCATGCATGCTAGCATGGCTCCGTTATGTATCCGCGTCAAGCGCCTGACGCTACCCCGTTGCCATTTTCCGGAGCGGAGGATCGCACCTACCGCGCCCCGCACCGCCGGCACGCCGCCCAGTGCCTCCCCGCAGCGTTGCCGTGCTGCGCTTGCTCGAATAGCCCCGAGTACTCTCTGTGGTACCCTTCAACGACGGGACGAAGGTCACGGAGGTAGCGAGATATGGTAATTGCTGCGCAATTACCTCTCTCGTCCGAGGCACATGGGGCGACCGCAGCTGGCGGCCGATCGCCGACGCACGAAGCGCCTCGGGGTTCGGGTGAGCGCGTCCGAGTGGCGCGTCATCGCGGCCCGGGCGTCGCGAGCCGGGGTGCGGCCGACGTCGTTCCTGCGGGAGTCGGCGCTGTCGTCGCCGGAGCGGTCACCGTCGACGGCCGTCGACGTGGCGACGGTGGAGGAGCGCCGGGAGCTGCGGCGGATCGGGGTGAACCTGAACCAGGTGGCGCGGCACCTGAACGCGGGCCGGGACGCCGACGTGCTGGCGGTGCTGCGGGAGCTGAACGAGTGGATCGTCGACCGGGTCAGCCGGCGGCGGTAGGGTTGGGTTGGGCGGGGCGATGGTTCCGAGGGTCCACGCGGGCGGGGGGAGCTTCAGCGGGGTGGTGGCGTACCTGACGCACGACGCCGGCGTTCCGGACGACCGGCGTCCGAAGACGGCCGAGCGTGTGGGGATGGTGGAGCTGGAGAACCTTCCGGAGTGCCGGCCGGCGACGGCGGCTCGGATCATGGCGGGGACGGCGCGGGAGGCGGACACGCTGAAGCGTCTGGCAGGCGTCAGCACGCGGGGCCGGAAGCTGGACAAGCCGGTGTACCACTACAGCCTGTCGTGGTCTCCGGACGAGCGCCCCGGACGTTCGGAGATGCTGGCCGCGGCTCGGGGGAGCCTGAAGGCCCTCGGGATGGACGACCGTCAGGCGCTGGTGATCGAGCACACGGACCGGGCGCACCGGCACGTGCACCTGGTGGTGAACCGAGTGTCTCCCGAGGACGGCCGGGCGGCGTCGAGCTCACACGACGCGCGGACGCTGAGCCGTTGGGCGCGGACGTGGGAGCGGGAGCACGGGGGCGTGCGGTGCCAGCGGCGTCGCGGGCCGGCGCTGGAACGGGCCACGGATGGCATCAAGCGGCTGATCAAGCGTCAGCCGGCTCCGCCGCCCCCGCCGCCGCGGCGTCCGCGCCGAGGACCTGGCCGGTTGGACCGCAATGCGGCCGAGCGGGACGACTGGGCGGCGCTGTACGCCCGCCATCGGGCCGAAGGGGGCGGCGCTCCGGCCCGCCAGCAGTACGAGCGGCAGGACCTGTCGTGGTTCCACCAGGGGAAGCGGGCCGAGCGGGAGGACCGCGAGCGTGCGGCGTCGGCCGCGCCGGCACTCCGGCCCCTTCCGGTGCTGACGGAGGAGGTGCGGCAGGCGGCCGACGTCGCCGAGGAGCGGTTGCCGCGCCACCCCGACCCGAGCGATCCGTCGCAGCGTCCGCTGGCCGTGTCCGACGAGACGTTCGACCGGATGGCGGAGTCGACCAGCGACGGCTTCGTGCGGGACACGATCGCGGCCGTGAAGGGCCGGCATCGGGGCGACGCTCCGGCCCGGGCGCGGGCCGAGCAGGAGTACCACCGGCCGGCCATCGACCAGGAGAACGCGCGTTCGCGGACGGCGCACACGAGCGCCTGGCGCGCGGGCCGGGTGGAGAGTCCGGACCCGCCGATACGGCGGAACGCCGCCGACCAGGTCATCCGGGCGTTCTGCTTGCAGCTGCGGCAGGCCTTCGAGCATGCGTGCCGGGAGATCCTCGCCCGATTGCAGGAGCTGGCGCACAGCCGCGACCGGGAGCGGAAGCGGCCGGCCGAGCGGGAGGGTTCCCCGTCGCGCGTCGATCAGCTCCTGCAGGAGCGGGAGCGCATCGAGCAGCTGCGGCGGGATGCGCGGCAGGCGTGGTCGGAGGGCCGCTACGGCGACCAGAACGAGCTGGAGCGGGTGGCGCAGACGGCCGAGAAAGAGCTGGACCGGAAGGTCCGGGAGCTGCCCTCGTCCGAGCTTCGGGAGTTCCAGGAGCGCGAGCAGGTGCGCTATCCCGACCGCGGGGGGCCGAGCCGGTGAGCGAGACGCGCGAGCAGCGCCGGGAGCGGAAACGGGCCGAGGCCCGCGGCATCGAGGAGTTCCGGGAGCACATCGGGAACCCGGCGCCGCTGGCGATGACGCCGCAGGCGGTCTACCACTGGAACCGCGACGACCAGCTCGACGCCCTGGTCGCGGCCCGCGAGGCGGAGCCCGACACCGGGTTCATGATGCGGCTACTCGCGCTGTGCACCCTCCCGCGGACGAATCCGGGCGACCGTCAGCAGTATCGCCGTGTCAATGGGCCGTTCAGGCTGTATCTCATTGCCGGTGGCGACATGAAGCTGCCCTACGGCACGTTGCCACGCCTGCTCCTGGCGTGGGTCTGCACCGAGGCTGTCCGGACACAATCCCGAACCCTCGTCCTGGGGCGTTCGTTGGCGGAATTCATGCGCATCCTTGGGCTCAACCCGGCCGGCAGCGGCGACCGCGTCCGGCTCCGGAATCAGATGGATCGGCTCTTCAGCGCTCACGTGTCGCTCATCCACGAGGACCGGCACAGCAAGCAGTTCGTCTCCTCAGCGATTGCCGACCGGGGAGAGTTCTGGTGGAACCCGCGCCGCCCCGATGAACCAGTGCTCTGGGACAGCACGATCGAGCTTGGCGAGAAGTTCTTCAACGAGATCATTGCGAGCCCGGTCCCGCTCGACATGAACGTGCTGAAGGCGATGAAACGCAGCCCGCTCGGGCTCGATATCTACCTGTGGCTGACGTACCGGCTCTTCGGGATGACCGAGCCGTTCTCGCTGACGTGGCGGCAGATCTACCGGCAGTTCGGCGTGAACCCGGTCATGGCCGACCGGCGGACCGTCGACAACTTCCGGACGGACGTCCTACGCGAGCTGCGGAAGCTCGAGGACGCCTGGCCGGGGTTCAACTACAGCACCCCGAAGGGCTGTCTCACGCTGAAACCGACACGACCGCTCATCGCTCCCAGCCGTCCCGGCGCCGCGTCGCGTCGCCCCAGCGACACGGCACACACGGCGCTGCGCCGGCACGTGTTCCGCGTCCTCTCCGAGCGCCCGGAGCTGCTCGAGCCCGAGCACGTCGGCGAGTTGGCGGAGACAGTCAAGACGGCTGCGGCCCGTGCCGGCATCGCCTACGACGCCGACACGGTGACTGCCGCGATCAACGCCGGGCGCGCCCTGGTGCAGGCGCAGGGTTCGGACCGCTGATCGCGCCGCTCAAGGGTGGAGTAACACCAAGACACGAGTCGGCCCAAGGGTGGAGTAACACCAAGACACGGACCGCCTCAAGGGTGGAGTAACACCAAGACAACGTACAAGTAGATCAGAGCAAGTAGATCCCAAACACAAGTAGAAGGCGGATCCGCACCCAGGAACTCAAGTTAAGGTCCCTCGCTACGCTCGGAGCATCCCGGTTCAGGCACGGTCAACCACGGCCGTCAACCCCACTTCCGCGGGGTCCTCCGCTCCGCTACGGCCCTTCGGGTGACCGCCGCGGCCGACCGTGCAACGAGGCCTTTACGGACCCAGCCCAACAGGGCTGGCCCTTCTTCTAAACGGGCTCAGAAAATCAACTCGGGAGCGCCGGTTGCCGGCTAGACCCCGGACCACCAAGACCGGCGGTGAACGTGGCGGCGGGCAAAGCTCAAGGAGCAGGAGGTGTGGCTGGGTAGCATCCCATGGTAGCATGGCGACCCGGTGCAATACGTGATCGGAATCGTGGCCCAGAAGGGCGGCTCCGGCAAGTCCACGCTCGCCCGCCTCGTGGCCCGCGAGATCGCCCAGCTCGGCCTCGACGTCCTCATCGCGGACCTCGATACGCAGCAGACGACGTGCACGGACTGGGCGGCCGACCGGGCCAAGGCCGGCATCGAGCCGCGCATCGACGCCGAGCCGTTCCCGTACGTCCGGCGTGCGCTCACGAAGGCCCGCAACCGGGACGCCGTCGTCCTTGACGGCCGGCCGCACGCCTCCGACCAGACCACGGAGATCGCCCGGGCGGCCCACGAGATCGTCATCCCGACGGGCCAGACGCTCGACGACCTCCGGCCCGCCGTCGCGCTCGCCCACGACCTGGCCGACGCCGGCATCGAGCCGCGCCTGATCTCCTTCGCCGTCATGAAGACGACGCGAAGCGCCGCGGAACTCACCGCGGCCCGCGGCTACCTCTCCGAGGCCGGATACACCGTCCTCGACGGCGACATCCCGCTCTCGACCGCCTATGGCACGGCCCACGACACCGGCAGAGCACTGAGCGAGACCCCGTTCGCGACCCTCAACCAGCGCGCCGAGCTGCTCGCCCGCTCCATCCTCGACCGCGTCCGCGCCGCCATGGCCCGCAAGCGCGCCGCCGCAGCACGATGACCACCGCGCGTCAGCGCAAGGGAGCCCCCGCGGCGCGGGGCACGAGGAAAGGCCCGATCGCGGTCGACCCGCGGCCGGCCGAGAAGACGGTGCCGATCCAGATCTGGGTATCACCGAGCGTGGCTGAGGCGTTCAGCGAGCGTGCCGGCGTGGACTTCGGGTTCAAGAAGGGGTCGAAGTCGAAGCTTTTCCTCGCCATGTGGCACCGGTACCATGGTTCCATGGAATGACACCTCGCGCAGTGCCAGCGCCGCGCCGGGGCGCCTGCGGTCCCGCGTTACGGGGGGCAACATCACACGGTTCGCGAGATCCGCCAGGCGATCCGGCTGCACGTCGAGAGCCTGCACGAACACAGCGAGGTGCCGGAGCCACGCTGCACGGCGGCCATCGTCAACGTGGCCGCGGGCGGCGGGCAAGCCCCGCGACGGAGGGGGGTGAGGGGAGCGTCATGCCGGGAGATACCACAGAAACGGTGACGGAGAGGGAGCGCGCGGCGGCCGAGGTCGACCGCGCTGAGTCGCAGCCTCTGAGGGCCGCACAGCAGGGCCAGGCGCGTTGTCGCGGCGCCCGTGGGGGGAGGGCGGACATGCCCTGGCGCGACCTGCTGCGGGGGGTGCTCTTCCGTGTCACGGCGGAGGCGTGGGTCGAGACGGAGAGCGTCGGTCCCTGCCGGTGGGGCTGGCGACTCCGCGACCGGGCGGGCCGGGTGATCAGGAGCCTGAACGGGCGGCACACCGATCGGGGCTCCGCGTTCGATGCGGCGGTCCGGTTCTTCGGCGACGGGGTTTCCGGCCTGGTCGGATCCGGTCGATTCGGGGGCGAACGGCCGCCGGGCGTCGAGTCGACTTCCGCCACCGACCCCCGGAAACCGGGGGCGGATCGGGCCGGCGGAAGGTAACGGAATCGCCGTTATCGGACGCGCAGGAAACCAGTGCTCTGCTTACGAACCTGCGCGACATGCGCTATGAATTGGTCTTCTTCATTCCAGCGATGAAGCCTTCGATAACGCCTTCCAGTTTGCCCATGCGTTCGGCCAGGATCGCCATGTTCTGCTCGATTGCCTTCAATCTGTCGTCGCGGCGGCTGACGGCATAGAGCGTCACCGGAATGACAACCGCGACATACGCGGCTATCAGACCTGCAAAATCACCGAAGTCCATCCGTAATTCTCCCTTTATAGACGCCGCCGGATCGATCCCGAAGACCGGATCTTTTCTTCGAAGGGCGAGGAACGAACCCCCCGCCGAAAGAGGCCGCCGGGGCTTTTTTCTAGCAGCCGCCAGGAGCGGGGTCGCGCGAACACCAAGCCGTGATGAACGCAACCACGACAGCGGCGCCGAACCGCAGCCAGTCGAGCCAGCCGGCGTGAATCGCTCCCGGTGGTGGCATTGCCGGTCCACTGTCGAGCATGAACGCATCGCCGGAATCCGGCGCGGTCGTCGCGAACGGCAGCGCAACGATTACCAGCGCACAGGCAAGCACGGCAACGAGCATCCGTGTCAGCATGTCACCCTCCCTCACCCCATCACCATGCGATGCGATAGCCCAGCCCGCGCCCCGTCACGACAGCAGCGTGTCGCGAGCGCTTGATGCGGATCTCCCACAGGGTAGAAGCGGCGACTCCGGCGAACGCTCCGCTAGCTGCCCATCCTGCCGCGCGGGATTCGGTTCGCGCATCGATCACCAAAAGCGCTGCCGCCGTGGTCAGCAGCATCGTCGTCAGGGCTTGAGCACGTCGCAGATGTTCAGCGGACGCCTTATCACCAGCCGGTTTTTCTGGCTCTTTCGCGTCAACGACGCCACCGAGCATCAACGTCAGGACAAGTGCCAACAGGATGGCGTTCACGCGCGCGAAAATATCACGTGTAGGCAGGCGAGTCAAGACTGAATCTGGTCGGTACCCTTGAACACAGGGGTCGCCGTCGATGCGCCCGTAGAACGGGCGTCGCGGTTCCGGACGGCGTGGCCCCTCGCCGCCCCGCCGGCGGAGGTCGCCACTCTACCTCGCCCTGCGGGCCGAGCGCTCCAAGCTCGCCACGGTCCGGAGCGCGGCGGCGGCGATCTCCTGCCCGCCGGCCGCGCGGCCGGCCGGACCCGACGAAGGCGCCGCTCGTCGCCGACACGCTCCGCGGCGCTCGTCTGGGCCGACTGTCGAGCCGACCGCCGTCGCTCGACGAGCTGATGAGCAGGAGTCACCCCCCCAGCGACCACGGCCCGGTCCCCCGCGCCAGCGCGAGGTGACGGCGTGGGGCCGCCATCCTGCGCACCCGGTCGGCTGACGCGGTTCGTACGCTGTGGAACAGGATCCGCTGGTAGTTGCCGTTGACCCAGCCCACGTCGACTTCCAGCACGCCGGTCGCCTCGATCAGTTCCAGCCTCGCCAGCAGCCGCTTCATGCCCCCCACCGACGGGCTCGACGAGCTGGCCTTGATGCGGTTCAGGGGCGAGTGCGGCTGGTCGTCGTCGACGGCGACCAGCGCATCGAGGCGGTCGCGCATCGGTGCCGACAGGCGCTCGGCCATGCGTTCCGTCAGCAGCGTCCGCGCCTTGTTCCGGGCAGCCCCGATCGCGCGGCGCAACACCGAATCGGACGGCGCGAGAACGTGCTCGTCGCGGAGCCAGGCGCGCGCCCGCGCCAGCAGCGAGGCGGTCTCGTCGTAGTGCCGGTCCAGCGTCTCCCGGATCGAGTCGACGAAGCGAACCCCATCCGCTTCGTCGGTGAAGATCGCCGCGCTTCCTGATGGCGGACGGCCCGCCACCCGGTTCAGGGTTCCCGCTGGCTCCGCCGCTCCTCGCGCCACTGCTCCCCGGCGACATTCCTGTCCCGGTGCTGCGCTACCCCGACCAGCCCGCCAAGGAAGTAGGCTGACCACCCGGTCAGCATGAGCAGCAACGAAAGCCCGAACTGATCGACGATCCCGAACTCACTGGTGGGAACACCGATCCCGAGGACGTCGTCCAGCAGGAACGCGGGTAGCAGGATGACGAACGTGGCGAGAGCTGCAGCGGCGCGATTTCCTGCCGGGGGGGCCCAGTCCAACACGTCCCACGTGCCATCCCGCCGGCCGAGGGAGAGTGCAAGCACCAACGCACAGCCCGCGACACCGTTCAATCCGGCCAGCCCCCAGGTGGCTCCGAAGAGTCCGAACGCGCCCGTGAGAGCCCCGCCGAGTGCGACCCCGATCACAACTTGCTGGATAGACATGGGTGTTCTCGCCCCGGCTGCCAATGGCCAAACCGTGGGGTCCGGGATTCCCTCTTGGCGCCGCCGGCGACGAGACGGGTAACGAGAAATACGATCAACCAGGTGGAACCGAACCCGGCCTATCCCGCGGAGCCGACCAGCCGCAGCACGCCGACGACGGCCGCGACGCCGGCGGCGGCCACGGCGATGCCGGTGCCGACGATCCACTTGATGAGCCGCAGCTCGAGCGCGGCGAGCTCGGTCGCGATCTCGGCCCGGACCTCGACGAGGCCGGACTTGAACTGGTCGGAGGTGACGTGGTCGCCGTGTTCGAGGCCGTCGTGGATGGCCTTGGCGATGACTTCGGCCTGGTCGCGGTCGACGCCGCCGGCGACCAACTGCCGGGCGACCGTGAGCGTGTCGAACATGCCCGGCAGCCTACCACGGGGCAGCGGGGATCGCTTGGTCGCCCCCTATCACCACCAGCGAAGCGTCTCCGTCACCCAGCCAGCAGTGTCGGCGGGCACCTTGTAGCTCACCTCACACGGCCGCCCTTCCAGCGTGGTGCTGATCTACCAGAAGCCCGACGCCGAACCGATCTGCCATTTACCTCGCGCTCGTCTCCAGCGCTTCCACGCGGCCGATGAAGCGGTCCACCTTCGCGTTGACGACCAACACGCCCACAGCCGCCACCAGGGAGCCGAGCGCTCCCACGAACGCCGCCGCCGCCGTCAGGTATTCGAGCATCGGTCACTCCCCCGTGGGGGGCCGTTCGGCCCGCAGCCTTCTGTCTGTTGCGTCAGTTTCCGCGCCAGGGTCAAGCACGCCCGCCAGTCGCCAGCGCACGCCGCCGCTCACGACGCCCTCCGCGCGTCCCGGTCTGCGAGCAGGACCGCATCGATCCGCCGGTTGACCTCGCCGATCTCCCCCGTCAACCGAGCATCCAGCGCATCGATCCGCGCGCCGAGCCGCGATTCGACCTCGCCGATCTGGCCGCTCAACCGAGCGTCCATCGCCGCGATTCGGCCCCCGAGCTCCCGCCGGACCTCGCCGACCTCGAACCGGACGATCCGCCAGACCCCGAGCAAGACGGCCGCGACAACCCCCGCCCCGGTCGCCACGATGGCGAGCACGTCCCCGCCGCCGGCTCACGAGAGCACCGCCCCGCACCGTGAGCAGATGCCAGCGCGCGGGCACGAACGCTGGTTGACGCGGCCAGCCCGATGCGGCGGAGTTCCGCGCGGCCAGCCGGTCGCTCGGGTCGTGGTCTGTGGAAGGTCTGAGGTAGGATGTTCCATCGGTCTCCCGCCTCCCTCGCGGGTCGATTCGTCGCGTTCGCCAAGATGCACCGAAGGCGGCCGGGAAGGTGTCGCCCCTCCCCGGCCGCCGCACTCTACGAGGCCAGCGCTTCGACCTCGACGCCCATCGTCACCCGGCACCGCGCAAGGTGTCCCGGCTCCAGCGCCTCGCACTCCCGCGCGAGCCGAATCTCCGCCGCGAACTCCGCCCGTGACAGAGCGTCCAACGTCCCGTGCTGCAGCCGCATCGAGCCCTCGACGCCGGCCGCGTCGACCGCCGACAGCGACGGATCGATCGCCCGGATGATTCGCTGATACATCGTCGCCCCCTCGCCCTTACTGCGCCGTTGGCCGGTGTCCCCCGCGACGCTTCGAGCCGCATTTCTCACCCGGCCGCCGCTTC